>DASSTF010000031.1:0-25308 GCA_035708045.1 Rhodanobacteraceae bacterium
CCACACGCGGATCGGCGGATACACCTTGACCACGTCGTGGCCTTCCTGCTTGAGCGCGTTGTAGGCCACCGTGATCGACAGCGAAATGGTCGGCATGTAGAAGATCATGTTGACCAGCATCACCCAGAACATCATGTCCGGGTCGCCGACGTGCGGCACCAGGAACAGCATGACCGCGCCGAGGATCTGCAGCGTGCCGTACAGGCGTTCGGCGCGCACCCACTTGTCGGCGATGATGCCCGCGATCGACGGCATGAACAGCGAGGCGATGCCCATCGTCGAGAAGATCACGCCGAAACTGGTGGACGACCAGTGCTGGGTGTGGAACCACCAACTGCCGATGGTCAAAAGCCACGCTCCCCAGATGTAGTACTGGAGAAAATTCATGACGACGAGACGGAACTTGAGCATGGGCATCCCCCCGGCCGCGGGGACATCCCGGGCGCATCGATATGCCAGATTAGGATAACAGTCGGAAAATCGGCAAGCCGGTTGTGCGTGCATGACCTCCGGCTGTTGGAGCGCCAGGCTGCCTCGGTTACATTCGCCATGGTTCGTGGCCGCCGCCGTGAGCGGCGGACACGCGGGGCATCCGTGGGCCGATCGAGACGTGACGCGCGCGGATCAAAGGGGTCTCTCACAACGGAGGGTTTCATGAAACATCCAGACAAACTGGCGCCTTTGGCGCTGGGCGTCATGCTCGGCATCGGTCTTCTGGCCGGCGGCATGTCGTCGGCGTGGGCGGCGGATGCGACGGCGACCGCCAGCGCCAGACAGAACGACAACGTGACGCGCGCCACGCTCGACAACGGACTGCGCGTGGTCATCGTCAAGGACACGCTGGCGCCGATGGTGACCACGCGCATCACGTACATGACCGGCGGCTACGACACGCCCAACGGGTATCCCGGCACGGCACATGCGCTGGAACACATGATGTTCCGCAATTCCAAGGGCCTGACCGGCGCGCAGCTCAACGAGATGACCGGCAAGATGGGCGCGCGCAACAACGCCTTCACCACGGCTGACGGCACGCAGTACTACTTCGTCGCGCCGTCGCAGTACGTGGACATGCTGCTCAAAATCGAGTCGATCCGCATGCGCGGCGCGCAGTTGACCGACAAGGACTGGGATCTGGAAAAGGGCGCCATCGAACAGGAAGTGTCGCGCGACATTTCCAGCCCCGACTACCTCGCCTATGCCCAGGCGCGCAGCGTACTTTTTGCCGGCACCGGCTACCAGCATGACGCGCTGGGTTCGCGCCCCACGTTCGACAGGAACAACGGCGCCATCCTGCAGAAGTTCTACAACCGCTGGTACCAGCCCAACAACGCCGTATTGGTGATCGTCGGCAATGTCGATGCCGACGCCACCCTGGCCAAGGTGAAGCAGCTGTTCGGCGACATTCCCAAGGGCGATGTGCCGGCCAAGGCGCCGATCAGGCTGCAGCCGTTCAAGGCGCAGACCATCGCCAAGACCACACCCGACGCCACCGGCTCGGTTCAGTACGTGTATCGCCTGCCGGGGCAGAAGTCGCGGGATTATGCCGCCGTCCAGGTGCTGATGGATGTGCTCAACAACGCGCGCAGCCGCCTGTCCGACCTGGCGGCGCAGGGCAAGGTGCTGTCTGCCGACGCCGGTACGCAGTCCTTTACGCTGGGCGGTCTTGCATTCATCGAAGCCGGTTTTCCCAAGGGCGGCGACAGCAAGCAGGCCGCGGCCGATCTGGATGGCGTGATCGATCACGTGCTCAAGCACGGCGTTTCCGCCGAACTGGTGGAAGCGGCCAAGCGCCAGGAGCGCGCCTCGTTCGAGTTTGCGCACAACAGCGCGGTCAGCCTGGCCGGACTGTGGTCCAACGCGCTGGCCTGGCAGGGGCTCGATTCGCCCGACCAGGCGTTGGCCGACATCGAGCGTGTCAGCGTGGCTGATGTCGACCGTGTCGCGCGCAAATACCTCAAGCCCGACCAGCGCGTCACCATCGTGCTCACGCCCAGCCCCGACGGCAAACGCCCGCCGCACAGCCAGGGTTTCGGCGGCACCGAAAAGTTCGCCAGCAACGACAAGCTCAATGCGCCGCTGCCGGACTGGGCCAGCAAACAGCTGAGCCAGTTGCAGATGCCACATTGGACGCTGGACCCGGTGAGCATGAAACTCGACAACGGCATCACCCTGATCGTGCAGCCGGAGACGATCAGCAAGACCGTCACCGTGTTCGGTCGCATCGACACCAACGAAGACATGCAGGCGCCCAAGGGCCAGGAAGGCGTTGGCCAGCTGCTCGATGCGCTGTTCGATTACGGCACCGACAAGCTCGACCGCGATGCCTTCCACAAGGCGCTGGACGGCATTGCCGCCACCGAGTCGGCCGGCACCCGCTTTGCCCTGGCGGTACCGAGCGCGCATTTCGATCGCGGCATGCAACTGCTGGCGGCCAACGAGCTGCACCCGGCGTTGCCGCACAAGGCGTTCGAGGTGCAGCAGCAGACCCTGTCGCGCAGCCTCGCGGGCTTGCTGAAATCGCCGCGCTACAAATTGATGCGGGCGTTGTACAAAGGCTTGTATCCGGCGGGCGATCCGGCGTTGCGCCAGGCCACGCCGGCCACCGTCGACAAATTGACCCTGGACAACGTCAAGGACTACTACGCCAACGTTTACCGTCCGGACATGACCACCATCGTGGTGGTGGGCGACGTGACCCCTGCGCAAGCCAAGGCCGAAGTGCAGAAGTATTTCGGCGCGTGGAAGGCGAGCGGGTCCAGGCCGGACGTGATTCCCGCGCCGGTGCCGCTCAACAAGGCCGGCTACACCGTGGTGCCCAATGCCTATGCCTCGCAGGACACCGTGTTCATGGCGCAGAACCTGGGCCTCGACGTGCACAACCCGGATCGCTACGCGTTGCGTCTGGGCAACGCGGTTCTCGGTGGCAACGGCTTTGCTTCGCGTCTGATGGTGGACATCCGCGTCCGCCATGGTTACGCCTACGGCGCAGGTTCGGGCATGAGCTTTGGCCGTTCGCGTTCGATCTTCTACGTCACCTACGGCAGCGACGCGAGCAAGGTCAAGCCGGTGGACGGGCTGATCTACAAGAACCTCAAGGCCATGCGCACCGAGCCGGTCAAGGACGACGAACTGCTCAACGCGCGTCAGGCATTGATCCGCTCCATTCCGCTGGATGTATCCAGCGTCAAGCGCATCGCCAGCTCACTGCTTGACTGGAGCATCAACGGTCAGCCGCTCAACGAGCCGATGGTGGCCGCGAAGCAGTACCTGAGCCTGGACGCGGCGGATATCCAGGCGGCGTTCAAGCGCTACATCCAACCTGCCCACCTGGTGCAGGTGCTGGAAGGGCCGACGCCGAAGCAGCACTGATCGGCATCATGCTCCGCGAAGCCCGGCTCCGGCCGGGCTTCGTTCTTGCGTGGATCGGCGCATCTGCCGATTCAATGCCACGGCCACCCGTCGTTGCAGATCGGGCACCAGTTCGGCCTCGAACCACGGGTTGCGCCGGAACCACATCTGGTTGCGCGGGCTGGGATGCGGCAGCGGCAGCAGGCCGTCGTCGATGAAATCGCGCCAGTGCGCTACGGTGTCGGTCAGCGTGCGTCGGCGGCGTTCGTCGAGCATGCCCTTGTGCGCGTACATGCCGATCACCAGGGTCAGTTGCACCCGGGTCAACAGCGGCAGCAGGCGCGGGTGCCAGGTGGGCGCGCATTCGGGGCGCGGCGGCAGATCGCCGCCCTTGCCGGTGCCCGGAAAGCAGAAGCCCATCGGCACGATGGCGACCTTGCCGGGATCGTAGAACATGGCATCGTCCACACCCATCCATTGGCGCAGGCGCCTGCCGCTGGGGTCGTTGAACGGGATGCCGGTTTCGTGCACCTTGCGCCCCGGCGCCTGGCTGACGATCAGGATGCGCGATGACGCCGCGGCCTGCACGACGGGGCGCGGACCCAGCGGCAGGTGCGCCTCGCAGATGCGGCAGGCGCGAATGTCGGCAAGAACGCGGTCAACCCGGGTGGACATGGCGAATGAGTCGTGCAGCGAAAAAGTCCATTGTAAGGAAACTTGAAAAATGATCGCTGGCAGTCATCAGGATGCGCCCAACCGTTCGCGCGACCTCCAACCGTTCGTGGTGAGGTATCGAACCATGAACGGCGCGGGGAACGTGAGGACTGCCCTTCGATACGCGAAGCGTACCCGGTGCTGAGCTTGTCGAAGCATCAGGGCGAACGGACTTCGTTTATAACGTCATCTCAAAACGCATCAAATGCCGCCTGCTGCCATTGGCAACGCGCCGCATCATCGCCCTCGAACGTCACCACATCGAAGCGGCAATCGGCATCGGCGTATTGCGGATGCGCGGCCAGGAAACCGCTGGCGGCGCGGATCAGTCGTTCGCGCTTGCGCGCCGTGACGCTGGCGACGGCGCCGCCGAAGCGGGCGTTGCGGCGATAGCGCACCTCGATGAACACCAGCGTGTCGCCGTCACGCATGACCAGATCCAGCTCGCCGAAGCGCGTGCTGTAGTTGTGCGCGACCGGCGCGAGGCCCGCCTTCTGCAGATGCCGGCGGGCACGCAGTTCGTACGTGTCGCCGATGCGCCGCATCAGTAGCCGTCGTCGGCGGGGACGGAACCGGCGTGGGCCGGAAGCGGTGGCTGGATGTCATCGGTCGGTGACGGCATTTGAGGCGTGGGCGCCCTGCCGGCAGGCGCGGGTTGCATGACCGGCGCGCCCAGTTGCAGGTTGCCGTCCAGCGGATGCGCCAGGCCGTGGTCGAAGCTTGCCCAGATCAACGTGCGATGCACATGTCCGAAACCATCCTCGGACAAACGGCCCGTGGCGCCCGGCAGGTAGCTGCCGGTGTGCGTGCGCAGCCAGTCCAGGTACGGCACCAGCGACCATGCATCCATGCCGAAGGCGAAAAACCGGCCACTGGTGCCGCGCGCCGACGCCAGCAACGTGGCCACGGCCGCGCGCGAGGGCAGGCCCGGCTGGGCATTGAACAGCCAGGGCGCATCGCAGAACTCGACCCCGTCGAGATCGCCGTCGGCCACCGGGTTGTCCTCGCCGCCATAGACGTGCGAAGTGGCGAACACCGGCAGCTTGACGGCTGCCAGACGCAACTGCGGCATCAGCAGGCGCGCCTGTTCGGGGCGCATGCTGAGGAAGATGCCCGTGTGCGGATTGGTATTGACGCCCGCATCCGGAACCGGAGTCGTATCCGTGGTTCCTTCAGGTTGTTGGCCCAGGTGCAGGGACTGGATCTGGGGTGCGTAGTTCACCACCGCCGGATCCAGCGTCAGCATGATCGTGACGTGCCCGCCCAAACCCTCGAACTGGATCTTGAAGGCATCGGCGGCCCGCTGCGCGGAGCTGTCGCCGGAAGTCATCACCACCGCCTGCGTCAGGCCGCGCTGGAACATGTGGCGGGCGGCCTGGATGCCTTCGGCCTCGGGACGCAGGGCAAATTCGGTGACGCGCGGCGGCGGCATGGCCTGGCCGTCGGGGCGGTTGAGGGCCAGGATCTCGGCCGGCAGCACGGGCTGCGCGACGATGGCGCTGACGCCCTCGCGGGTCAGCGGCCCGACCACCAGCGAGGCGCCGTCGGCGACGGCTTGCTGGTAGGCGGCCAGGGCGCCGTCGGCGGTACCGGCGGTGTCGTAGACCTTGACCGGCGGCAGCGGATCGAGGCCATGACCGGCTTGGAAATAGGCGGCGAAAAAGCCTTGGCGAATGGCGTTTCCGGCAGCCGCCAGAGGGCCGGAAACCGGCAGCAGCAGGGCGACCTGCCGCGGCATCCGGTAACCCTCGGCCTGATTGCCGCCCGGCAGCAGGGTGCCGACCGGCTGGGCGAGCTGGGGCGCTGCCTGTGCCACCGGCACGCCCATCTGGCCGAGTGCCTGAGCCAGCCAGCGGTACATGGGATCGTTCGGGGACATGGTGTCGATGCGTTGCTTGAGCGCGTCGGCCCCCAGGCCCGAAAGCAGGGTCAGTATCCGCTGGCTGTTCCGCTCGCGATCGATGCCGGTCAACAGGGGATCGAGCGTGACCCGCGTGCGCGCCGCCTGCCATGGCTGACCGGTCGCCGCCTGCGCCTTGGCGCGCAATTCCAATGCGCGTTGATGCCATGGCGCAGGCAGCGGGTTGTTCTGGTTGCCGGCCAGCCGCAAGGCGGGGCCGGGGTTGCCCTGCGCCATCGCCGCCTCGGCCTTGAGCAGGTCGTACTGGCGGGCGTCGACCGGCGACAGGCGATCCCGATCGACGCGATCCAGCACCTGGGTCGCCTGCGGCAACGATCCGCTTTCGCGCCAGGCTTCGGCGGCGCGCAGGCGGAAATGGTCGCGTGAGGCGCGGTATTGCGCGGCAAGCGCCAGATAGGCTTGCGCGGCCTGCGCGTATTGGCCGTTGCTGAACAGTTGTCCGGCGTGTTGTTCCTGCGCCCGTTGCTGCGGCGTCGGTACGCTGACCGTCGTGGCGCAGCCGGTCAATGCCAGCACCAGCAACAGGCTTGAAAGAAGGATGGGTCGCATGCTGAAAATTCCCGGTAACCATCGGGCCGCGCCTTGGAGCCTGGGCCGTAGAAATCATTCGAGGCGAAAAAGTGACTGCGTGAGGACGGATTTTCGACGTTTCGCCGACCCATGGTGGTTCCATGGGCCAAGAAGCGGCGGAAACATGGACCGCGCAGGCGCTTTTGCAGCCCGGATGATTTCTACGGCCCAGGCTCCCAAGTGCGACCATCTGCGCGATGATAGCCGATCGAGCCGTTTCATCCGGAGACACCATGTCCTCAGTTCAGCCAGGCACCCTGTGGGTGGTCGCCACGCCCATCGGTCATCTCGACGACATGTCGGCGCGCGCCGTCGAAACGCTTGGCCGCGCCGCCTTGATTGCCGCCGAAGACACGCGGCATACGCGCCCGCTGCTGACGCATTACGGCGTCGACAAGCCGCTCACCGCCCTGCATGAACACAACGAGCGCGAAGTCGTGGATCGGCTGGTGGGGCGTCTGGGCGAGGGCGACGACGTGGCCCTGGTGTCCGATGCCGGCACGCCGTTGATCAGCGATCCGGGTTTCCGCCTGGTGCGAGCCGCGCGCGCCGCCGGCATCCGCGTCAGTCCGGTGCCGGGCGCCTGCGCCGCCATCGCCGCGCTGTCGGCGGCGGGGTTGCCCAGCGACCGTTTCGTGTTCGAGGGTTTCCTGCCGTCCAGGTCGGCTGCCCGACAGTCGCGCCTGCGGGAACTGGACTCTGAGACGCGCACGTTGATTTTCTACGAATCCTCGCACCGCATCGCGCAAAGCCTGGCCGACATGCGCGACGTGTTCGGCGGCGAGCGCGAGGCGGTGCTGGCGCGCGAACTCACCAAACGCTTCGAAACCGTACTCGGCGAGCCATTGGCCGACCTGGCCGCCCGCGTGGCCGCCGATCCCGACCAGCAGCGCGGCGAATGCGTGGTGCTGGTCGCCGGCCGCAGCGAAGACGCCGACGCCAAACTGGCCGAAGGCCGCCGCGTATTCGACATCCTGCGCGAAGAACTGCCGCCGGCGCGCGCCGCCAAACTCGCCGCCGCGATCACCGGCGCGTCGCGCAAGGCGCTTTATGGGTGATGTGAAGGGGCGAGGGGCGAGGGGCGAGGGGCGAGGGGCGAGTAGCGAGGGCGTGGGTTTGGAGGCCGAGGCTTGGTTGTGAAGGGGGTTGGGGGCGGGCAGTGGGGGCGCATGTTCGGACGTGAGGAACAAAGTGTCAGTAACCGGGCCGAACTCGTGCGCTCTTTGTCCAACATCCACAGAATCACCTCGACCGCCGATTCTTGCGCCCTCGCTACTCGCCCCTCGCCCCTCGCCCCTCAAAAAAAACCGACCGCGCCCCAAACAGGACGCGGTCGATCCAGAACAAAAAACGGAGTCGGCCTGTAAGCCGGGTTCTGTACGCCCGAGGGCGCGACAGTCATTCCTCTGGGCCTGACGTCGCCGTCAGGCTCAAGCAACCTACCCGGGAGCGACGCGGGCCGCGCCAAATGCTCCCCTATTCGGTCTTGCTCCAGGTGGGGTTTACCGTGCCACGCGGCGTTGTCCCCGCGCGCGGTGCGCTCTTGCCGCACCCTTTCACCCTTGCCACGCATGCCCGAAGGCACCGTTCGGCGGTCTGCTCTCTGTTGCACTGGCCGTCAGTTCACACTGCCCAGGCGTTACCTGGCACCCTGCCCTGTGGAGCCCGGACTTTCCTCGACGCGCGCAAGGCACGCCGCGACTGTCCGGCCGACTCCAAGGGTATTGTACGAGGGATGAGGGGTGAGGGGTGAGGGGCGAGTGGCGAGGGCGTGGGTTTGGAGGCCGAGGCTCGGTTGTGCAGGGGATTGGGGGCGGGTAGTGGGGGCGCAAGAATCGGCGGTCGAGGTGATTCTGTGGGTGTTGGACAAAGAGCGCGGTTCCGGCTGCTGACACTTTGCTTTGATGCTTGAACATGCGCCCCCGCTACCCATCCCCAATCCCCATTCCCGGCACGCAGGGAACGGGGCGAGTGTTCGAACTCGGACGTCGAGGGAAAGACGTCAGTAGCCGTTGTCGTCATCCATGTTGTCGTTGTCCATGCCGTTGTCGTCCATGTCGTTGTCCATGTCGTTGTCCATGTCGTCGTTGCCGTTGTGCATCGTCTTCATGGCGTTTTGCATTTCCATCTTGCTGACCTTGCCATCGCCGTTGGCATCGGCCTTGTTGAACATCTGACGCTTGAAAGCGCTGTCTTCGCTCATCGAGATCTGGCCGTCGCCATTGGTGTCCATCTTGTTCCACATCTCGTCGAAGTGGCTCTGGTTCATGCTCTTGCCGGGGTGCATGTTGCGCATCGCCGTCTCGCACTCCTGCTTGCTGAGCATGTTGTCGCCGTTGGTATCGGCCTGCCGGAACATCTGTGTGACGGCCGCGTCGTGTTCGCTCATCGAAATGGAGCCGTCGCCGTTGGTGTCCATCTTGGCCCACATCTGCCGGAATTGACCGTGATGCCTGCCCATGCCGGAACGCATCTTGTGCATCGCCATCTTGAATTCCTGCCTGGTGAGCATGCCGTCGCCGTTCGTGTCGGCCTGCTGGAACATCTTCTTCGCGGCGGCGGCGTGTTCGCTCATCGAGATCTTGCCGTCGCCGTTGGTGTCCATCATGTTCCACATTTGCATCTTTCCTTGACGGCTTTGCATGTCACGGCTTTGCATGTCGTTGTCGCTGCTTTGCATGCTGCTCTGCGCGACTGCGCAACCCATCGCGCTGGCGGCGAGCAGGGCGCCGAGCACCATGGTCAGTGGTTTGATGTGTGACATGAGTGGTTACCTCGTGCGTAGTGAAGATCGGTGAAACAGGCTACGGATCAGGTAGTTAACTGGCTGTGACTTCGGCCAAGGCGGATGACCGTTGTTCAGGTATTGGTGGGCGTGCGGTCGGGTCGATGGCGGAGTGGGGGACAAGACGTGGTGTTGCGGGGGTTGGGGGCGGGTGGTGGGGGGCGCAAAAACCGGCGGCCGCGGCGTTTTTGGTGGGTGTTGGGCAAAGAGCATGTGGCGGCTACTGACATACTGTTCCTCAACGTCCGAACATGCGCCCCCACCACCCACCCCAATCCCCTGCCCAATCGTGCCTCGGCCCCCAGACCCTCGCCCCTTACCCAAAATTCCCACCAATTCAACACACTTCCGCAAGTTCCTCACAAACCACTCTCAAATTCAGCAACCGTTGTCTTTCTCCTTGATCTACAAGCAATTTTCGCTTGACAGTCTCAAAACCTGAGACTATCGTGGCGATCAGTGTGAATTAGTGGTTTTTTGTGGAGAGAGCTGCGCCGTGTTCCAGGGTGAGACCGCCATCACCATCGATGCCAAGGGCCGCCTGGCCATCCCGACCGCGTATCGGGAGCCGGTGGCGCATGCCTGTGGCAATCGTCTGGTGGTCACCTACAACCCCTTCGAATCCGGCTGCCTGTGGCTGTTTCCGCAGGAGGCGTGGGAGCGCGTGCGCGACCAGGTCAATGCGTTGCCCGGTGTAAAGGCGGTGCATCGCAATCTGCAGATGAAGCTGGTCGGCGCCGCGGCCATGGTCGAGCCCGACAGCGCCGCGCGAATACTTTTGCCGGCCAGCCAACGCAGCGCGGCCGGCATCGAGAAAAAGGCGGTGCTGCTGGGCATGGACAACAAGTTCGAGATATGGAGCGAACAGGCCCACCTGGCGAAGATCCGCCAGACCATCGAGGAAGACGAGATCAGCGAGGAGATGGCCGATCTCAGGTTGTAGCACCGGAACATGACGAGGATCGAGCGGGGTGGCCGCAATGCAAGAAGACAAGTTGCAGCACATCCCGGTGATGTTGGAGGAGGCGCTGGAGGGGCTCGCCGTGCAACCACGCGGGCGATATCTGGATGGCACATTCGGGCGTGGCGGACATGCCCGCGCACTGCTGGGCCGGCTGGGCCCCGAGGGGCGTCTGCTGTTGATGGATCGCGACCCCGAGGCCATCGCCGAGGCGCAGGCTGCCTTTGCCGCCGACGCGCGGGTGTCGATCCATCACGGCAGCTTCGCGGATCTGGCCGCATGGGACGCCACGCAGGCCGGTCTGGACGGCGTGCTGCTGGACATCGGCGTGTCTTCGCCGCAACTGGATGACGCGGCGCGCGGTTTCAGTTTCATGGCCGATGCGCCGCTGGACATGCGCATGGATCCGACGCGAGGCGAAAGCGCGGCGGATTTTCTGGCGGTTGCCGATGAAAAGGACATCGCCGACGTGTTGTGGCGATTCGGCGAGGAACGTTTCAGCCGTCGCATCGCGCGCGCCATCGCGGAGCGGCGGCAGACGCAGCCGATCCGGCGCACCGGCGAGTTGGCCGCGCTGCTGGCCGATCTGCTGGGTTATCGCGAAAAGGGCAAGCATCCGGCCACGCGCACGTTCCAGGCTTTGCGTATCCGCGTCAACGGTGAACTGGACGCATTGGAACAGGGGCTCAAGGGGGCGCTCGAACGGTTGAAGCCGGGCGGGCGCCTGGTGGTGATCAGTTTCCATTCGCTGGAGGATCGTCTGGTCAAGCAATTCATCCGCGACGAATCGGGGCACGCTCCCGCGCAACCGCGGCATCTGCCGCCGGCGGCCGTGCGTCCGGCGCGCCTGCGCGCGCTGGGCAAGTCGCGCGCGGGCAAGGCGGAACTGGCAGCCAATCCGCGTGCGCGCTCGGCGGTGCTGCGCGTGGCCGAAAAGCTGGAGGTGGCGGCATGACCATGCTGCGCGCCATCGTGCTGCTCGGGTTGCTGCTGGCGGTGATCGCCAGCGCCATTGCCGTGGTCTGGGCGCGGCAGGAAAACCGCACGTTGTTCATGCAGCTCAGCAAGCTGCAGAACCAGCGCGATCATCTCAACGTGGAATTCGGCCGCCTCGAACTGGAGCAGGCGACCTGGGCCGATCCGGTGCGCATAGAGTCGGTGGCGCGCAACAAGCTGGGCATGGTGACTCCCGCGCCCGCCGACATCCGGTTGATTCGTCCATGAGCATGCGCGGCACGCCATCACGCATCGACACGCCGCGACGCGGTCACGGCCCCAGCGTGCGCAAGCGCCTGGGGCTGGTGGTCGTGTTGCTGGGCCTGGCTTCGGTCGGGCTGGTGGTGCGCGCGGTGGATTTGCAGGTGGTGGACAAGGGTTTCTATCAGAAACAGGGCAACGAGCGTTTCCTGCGCACGGTGCCGATTCCGGTGTCGCGCGGCACCATTTTCGATCGCAATGGCGTGCCGCTGGCGGTGTCCACGCCGGTGGAGTCGCTGTGGGCCAATCCGCCCAAGCTGCTCGACCACGCCGACCGCATTCCCGAGTTGGCGAAAGCGTTGGGCGTGGATGCCGATCAGCTGAAGCAACGCCTGGCGCAGCGGGCCGATCGGCAGTTCGTGTATCTGCGTCGGCAGATGAGTCCGGAAGCGGCGCAGGCCGTGCTGGATCTCAAGATTCCGGGCGTCAACGAGCAACGCGAATACCGTCGTTATTACCCCTCCGGGGCGATCACGGCGCACGTCATCGGTTTCACCAACATCGACGGGCAGGGCCAGGAAGGGCTGGAACTGGCCTACAACAAGTGGCTGTCGGGCACGGCCGGCGCCAAGAAGGTGATCCGCAACGGCAACGGCCGCACGGTGGAGAACGTGGAGCTGGTGCGCCAGGCGCAGCCGGGGCACGACCTCACGCTCAGCATCGATCGCCGCATCCAGTATCTGGCGTGGCGCGAACTGAAAGACGCCATGAAGAAGTACCAGGCCACTTCGGCCTCGATGGTGATGATGGATCCGCGCACCGGCGAAGTGCTGGCCATGGTCAACCTGCCGTCGTACAACCCCAACGACATTGATTCCAGCACTGCCGCCGAACGCCGCAACCGTACCGTGACCGACGTGTTCGAGCCCGGTTCCACGGCCAAGGCCTTCACCGTCAGCGCGGCGCTCAAGAACGGCAACTGGACGCCGACCACGCCCGTGCAGACCGCGCCGGGCTGGCTCGTCATCAGTGGCTACACCATCCACGACGACGAAAACAACGGCCTGCTCAACGTCACCGGCGTCATCACCCGTTCCAGCAACATCGGCGCGGCCAAGATCGCCATGAGCCTGCCCACCAAGGAGATGTACGACACCTTCCGCGATTTCGGCTTCGGTTCCAGCACCGACAGCGGCTTTCCGGGCGAGTCGGCCGGCATCCTGCCGATCGGGCGCGACTGGCGCACCATCCGCCAGGCCACCATCGGCTACGGCTACGGTTTCAACGTCACGTTGCTGCAGCTGGCGCAGGCCTATTCGACCCTGGCCGACGACGGCGTGATGCATCGCCCCAGCTTCGTCAAGGGCGTGGACAACCCCGCCAAGCGCGTGGTGCCGGCCAACATCGCCGATGAAGTGGACGCCATGCTCAAGACCGTGGTCGAAGATCCGGACGGCACGGCCTATCGCACGGCGCGCATCACCAACTACAGTGTCGCCGGCAAGACCGGCACCTCGCACCAGGCCGACGACGGCGGCTATTCGCAGGACACCTACAACTCCGTGTTCGCCGGCATGGCGCCGGCCAGCAACCCGCGTCTGGTCGGCGTGGTGGTGGTGCGCGGATCGCAGGGCGCCTATTTCGGCAGTCAGGTGGCGGCGCCGGTGTTCAAGTCGGTCATGCGGGGCGCCTTGCGCCTGCTCGACGTGACGCCGGACAAGGTCAATCCGCAACTGGTCATCGGTGACAAGAAGCCCGCTTCCCTGCTGGATGGCGACCAGTCGGTGGCTGCGACGGGAGACGCGCCATGAGCGTTTCCATGACCTTGCGCGATCTCTTGGCCGGCGTGGCCGAACCCGCCACGGCGGGCGACATCGTGGTGTCCGGGCTGAACCTCGATTCGCGCCGTGTGCGTCCCGGCGATGCTTTCATCGCGCTCAAGGGCGGCACCACGCATGGCATCGAGTTCGCGTCGAAGGCGCTTGAGCGTGGGGCAGTGGTCGTTCTGGCTGAATCTGTGGGACCGGGACCCGGGACCCGGGACCCGGGACCCGCAACCAGCTCCAGCGGTGCATCCGATTCGTCTCCAGCTTCTATCGAAGCCGAGGAGTCCGAAGCAACGGCATCGTCGCAAGTATCGGGACCCGGGACCCGGGTCCCGGGTCCCGTCATCTGGATCGACAACCTCCGCCACCACCTCGGCGCCATCGCCGCGCGTTTCTTCGACCACCCGTCCTCGGCGCTGACCGTGATCGGCGTGACCGGCACCAACGGCAAGACTTCCACCGTGCAGATGCTGGCCCAGGCGCTGGATCTGCTGGGCCATCGCGCGGCCAGCATCGGCACGCTTGGCGTCGGTCTGGTCGGACAGCTCGAGGCCGGCGAACGCACCACGCCGGACGTCATCAGCGTGCACGCGCAACTGGCCGCGTTGCGCGATGCCGGCGCCAGTCACGTGGCGATGGAAGCGTCTTCGCATGCGTTGGATCAGCATCGCGTGGACGGCGTGGATTTCGACGTGGCCGTGTTCACCAATCTCACCCGCGACCATCTGGATTACCACGGCACCATGCAGGCCTACGGCGAAGCCAAGGCCAGGTTGTTCGCGTGGCCGACGCTCAAGGCCGCCGTGGTCAACATCGACGATCCGTTCGGCCGCACGTTGGCCGAACGCGTGGCGGACGGCGTGCAGTGCCTGGCGAGCGGTATCCATGTGGTCGATGCCGACGTGCATGCCGGCAGCGTGCGCACCACGCCCGAAGGTCTGCGTTTCCGCCTGTACACGCCGTGGGGCAAGGCCGAAGTAACCAGTCCGTTGCTGGGCGAATTCAACGTGTCCAACCTGCTGTCCGTGGTGGCATGTCTGGGCGCGCTGGGCGAATCGTTCGAGCGCATCGTCGACGTGCTCGGCCAGTTGCAGCCGGTGCCCGGGCGCATGAGTCGTCTCGGCGGCCACGACGATCTGCCGCTGCTGGTGGTCGACTATGCGCACACGCCGGACGCGCTGGAGCAGGCGCTCACCAGCCTGCGCGAACATTGCGCCGGCCACTTGATCTGCGTCTTCGGTTGCGGCGGCGAGCGCGATGTCGGCAAGCGTCCGCAAATGGCCGCCATCGCCGAGCGTCTGGCCGACCGCGTCATCGTCACCGATGACAACCCGCGGGGCGAGAATGGCGATGCCATCGTCGCCGCGATCATGCAGGGTTTCATGCAACCCGACGCGGTGCGCGTGGAGCGCGACCGCGCCCAGGCCATCGCCCTGGCGCTCGACGAAGCCGCGACGGGCGACGTCGTGCTGGTGGCCGGCAAGGGCCACGAAACCTATCAGGAAGTGGCCGGCGAACGGCACCCGTTCGACGACCTGGCCGTGGCGCGCGCGGCGATGGAGGTGCGGACGTGCTGAACTTCCGGACCTCCGAAGTGGCGCTGTGGGCACGCGGTCAGTTGGCCGGCGCGGACGTCGCGGTGCGTGGCGTGGCGACCGATTCGCGCCGTCTCGAGGGCGGTGAATTGTTCGTGGCGCTCAAGGGCGAAAACCATGACGGGCACGATCATGTGGCCGCGGCCGTTGCCGCCGGCGCGGTTGCCGCGCTGGTGTCGCGGCAACTGGACGTGGACGCGCCGCAGATCGTCGTGGCAGACACCCTGGCCGCGCTGGGCGACCTGGCCAGCGCCGTGCGCGCGCGGCGGCATGCGCGCGTGGTCGGCATCACCGGTTCCAACGGCAAGACCACGGTCAAGGCCCTGGTGGCGTCGATCCTTTCGCGGCATGGCCGCACGCACGTCAACGCCGGCAACTTCAACAACGAGATCGGCCTGCCGCTGACCTTGCTGGCCATGCCGGAAGACACCGAATACGCGGTGCTCGAAATGGGCGCGGGGAAGCCCGGCGACATCGCCTACCTGGCTTCCATCGCGCGGCCCGACATCAGCGTAGTCAACACCATCGCGCCGGCGCATTTGGAGCGCATGGGTTCGCTGCAGGGCATCGCCGAAACCAAGGGTGCGATCTACGAAGCGCTGCCCGCCGACGGCACTGCCATCATCAATGCCGACGGCGATTTCGCCAGTTTCTTCACGGGCCTGGCCGGGGCGCGCAAGACCTTGCGCTTCGCCTTGGGCGCGGCGGCCGACGTGACCGCCGACATCGACTCGATGGCCTCGCAAGGTTCGCGCTTCCGTCTGGTCACGCCGCGCGGCAAGGCGCCGGTGCGGTTGCCGCTGCCGGGTCGCCACAACGTCGCCAACGCGCTGGCCGCGACCGCGATTGCCTGTGCGTTGGACGTGCCGCTCGACACCATCGTGGAAGGGCTCGAACACGTCGATCCGGTGGGCGGACGCCTGAACGCACGCAGCATGCCGGGCGGCTGGACGCTCATCGACGACAGCTACAACGCCAATCCCGGCTCGGTCGCCGCCGCCATCGACACGCTGATACTGGCGCCCGGCGAACACTGGCTGGTGCTGGGCGACATGGCCGAGCTGGGACCGGACGCGCGTCAGCTGCATGCCGGCCTCGGCGCCCTGGCCCGTGAGCGCGGCGTGGAGCGACTTTTCGCGATCGGCCCGATGGCGCGTGCGGCTGCCGACAGCTTTGGCGCGCAGGCACAACATTTCGAGGATCAGACGGCATTGTCGAACGCCTTGCGCACCGCGGTGCACGAGGGCGTTACTTGTCTGGTCAAGGGTTCGCGTTCGTCGGCCATGGATCGTGTGGTGGCGGCACTGACGGAAGGGGGCGAGCACCATGCTGCTTGAACTGGCACACTGGCTGGCGCGTTACTACACCGGCTTCCGGCTGGTCGACTACATCACGTTCCGCACCATCATGAGCACGCTGACGGCGTTGGCCATCGCGCTACTGGTGGGCCCTGGCACCATTCGCCGGCTGGCCTTGATGAAGGCGGGGCAGGTGGTGCGCAGCGACGGCCCGCAGACGCACCTGACCAAGGCCGGCACGCCGACCATGGGTGGGGCGTTGATCCTGGCCTCGATCGCCGTCGCCACCTTGCTGTGGGGCGACCTGCACAACCGCTACGTGTGGGTGGTGCTGGTGGTCACGCTGGCCTTCGGCGGCATCGGCTTTTACGACGACTACAAGAAGCTGGCGCTCAAGGACAGTCGCGGGCTGGCCTCGCGCTGGAAGTATTTCTGGCAGTCGGTATTCGGCCTGGTCGCCGCGCTGTTTCTGTATACCAGCGCGCACCTTCCGGCCGAGACGGCGCTCTACGTGCCGGTTTTCAAGCACGTGGCGATTCCGCTGGGCATCGGTTTCGTGGTGCTGGGCTATTTCATCATCGTCGGCTTT
Source organism: Rhodanobacteraceae bacterium (assembly GCA_035708045.1). Classification (GTDB taxonomy): domain Bacteria; phylum Pseudomonadota; class Gammaproteobacteria; order Xanthomonadales; family Rhodanobacteraceae; genus Oleiagrimonas. Next base: position 16,808 of record DASSTF010000031.1, read on the forward strand.
TCCAACGCGGTGAATCTGACCGACGGTCTGGACGGCCTGGCGATCATGCCGAGCGTGCTGATCGCCGGTGCGCTGGGCATCTTCGCCTACCTGGCCGGCAACGCGGTGTTCTCGCAGTACCTCGGCATTCCCTCCATTCCCGGCGCGGGCGAGCTGGCGATTTTCTGCGGCGCATTGGGCGGGGCGGGATTGGGTTTTCTGTGGTTCAACACCTATCCGGCGCAAGTGTTCATGGGCGATGTCGGCGCGCTGGCCATCGGTGCGGCGCTGGGCACCATCGCCATGATCGTGCGCCAGGAAATCGTGCTCCTCATCATGGGCGGCGTATTCGTCGTCGAAACCGCCTCGGTGATGCTGCAGGTGGCCAGCTTCAAGCTGACCGGCAAGCGCATCTTCCGCATGGCTCCCATCCACCACCACTTCGAGCTCAAGGGCTGGCCCGAGCCGCGCGTGATCGTGCGCTTCTGGATCATCTCCGTGATGCTGGTGCTGGTGGGGCTGGCAACGTTGAAGGTGCGGTGATGGTTGAGAACGCATCCAGCTTTCGGCGAGAGTTTGTTCGGGATCCGGGACCCGGGGCCCGGGACCCGCAGCGCACGGAGTCTGCGGAAAATTGCCGTTTTGAAGTGACCGGCGGCTGGGCGGTTTCGGGATTTCGTGTGCGTGACGTTCTTTTCAGAAAGGTCGTCGTTGCACGCCAAGCTTCGTGTGACACCGACAACTTCATTCTCGCCAGTTGCCCGGGTCCCGGGTCCCGGGTCCCGGGTCCCGAAATAAAAACCGGAGGTCGTCATGCTCGTCCTTGACGTCTTCCAGCCCTCGCAAGCCCGACGCCGTCATCCTGGCCCGAAAGGTCGCTACGACACCACATTGCTGCTGGTCATCATCGCCCTGGCCAGCCTCGGCGTGGTGATGGTGGCGTCCAGCTCGATTGCCGTGGCGGCGGGCGAGCACATTGGCGAATTCCATTACCTCAAGCGCCACGTGCTGTACCTGGCGATGGGCCTCGTGCTGGCGTGTGTGGCCGCGCGGGTGGAATTGAAGTTCGTGGAAAAGCACCACTTCATCTGGATGGCCGTCGGCATCGGTCTGCTGATCGCGGTGTTCCTGCCGGGCGTCGGCATGCGCATCAACGGCGCGCGGCGCTGGCTGGACATGGGACCGCTGAGTTTTCAGCCGGTGGAAGCGGTCAAGCTGATCATGATCGTGTATCTGGCCAGCTATCTGGTGCGTCATCGCGAAGGCGTGGAGACGAAGTTCTTCGGCGCCTTCAAGCCGCTCGGCGTGGCGCTGCTGGTGGCCGTGCTGCTGCTGGCGCAGCCCGATTTTGGTTCAGCGGCGCTGATCCTGGCCGTCACCGTGGGCATGATCTGGCTGGGCGGCGCGCGCATGCGCAACCTGTTCTACATGGCCTTGCCGCTGGTGCCGGCGGCGATCTGGGTGGCGACCAGCAAGGATTACCGCGTCGAGCGCCTGACCTCGTTCCTGAACCCGTGGAAGGATCCGTTCGACAACGGATTCCAGCTGGTGCAGGCGCTGATCGCCATCGGTCGCGGCGAGTGGTTCGGCGTGGGTCTGGGCGGCAGCGTGCAGAAACTGTTCTACCTGCCCGAGGCGCACACCGATTTCATCCTGGCGGTGATCGGCGAGGAGCTGGGCCTGGTCGGCATCGTGCTGGTGATCGGCCTGTTCGCGACGCTGGTGTGGCGCGGTCTGGCCATGGGACTCAAGGGCGTGGAGCTGGGCCAGCGTTTCGCCGGCTACGTCGCCTTCGGCATTTCGCTGATGATCGGTCTGCAGGCAATGGTGTCGATCGGCGTCAACCTGGGCGTGCTGCCGACCAAGGGCCTGACGCTGCCGTTGATCAGCTCCGGCGGCTCCAGCGTGCTGATGACCTGCGCCATGCTCGGCGTGCTGCTGCGCGCCACCTACGAAATCAATCGCGCCGAGGACACCCGGCGCATGGCGGTGCGGCACGTGGCTAGCGAGCCCGTGGCTGATGCCGAGGAGGTGGTGGCATGACGATGATGATCGGGACCCGCTCCAATGCCCCATGTTTCACGCCGCTTGATGGCTTGAACATGATGTCGGGTATGAGGGACGACGTGGCCAATCATTCGAGGCGCAGCAACGGGTCCCGGGTCCCGGGTCCCGGGTCCCGCAACAATCAGCCCATCCTCATCATGGCCGGCGGCACCGGCGGCCACATTTTCCCTGGCCTGGCCGTGGCCGAAGTGCTGCGCGCGCGCGGCGTGCCGGTGGCGTGGCTGGGCGCACATGGCGGCATGGAAACCACACTGGTGCCGAAGCACGACATTCCGATGTACACGGTCGCCGTCGGCGGGCTGCGCGGCAAGAGTGTTGCGAAGCGCCTGCTGGGGCCGTTCAAGCTGATGCGTGCGGTGTGGACGGCCATGAGTGTGCTGCGCCGGGTCGATCCGCGCAGCGTGCTGTCGATGGGCGGTTACGCCGCCGGCCCGGGTGGCGTGGCGGCGTGGCTGTTGCGTCGTCCACTGCTGGTGCACGAGCAGAACCGCATTCCCGGCGTCACCAATACCTGGCTGGCAAAGGTGGCGCGCAAGGTGCTGGCGGGTTTCGCCGATGCTTTTGCGCCGAAGGTGCAGGCCGAATGGGTGGGCAATCCGGTGCGCGCCGACATTGCCGCCTTGCCGCCGCCGGCACAACGCTTTGCCGGACGCACGGGCCGGCTGCGCCTGCTGGTGCTGGGCGGCAGCCTGGGCGCGCGTGCGCTCAACCTGCGTCTGCCCGAGGCATTGGCGCAGCTGCCCGAATCGGCGCGCCCCGAGGTATGGCACCAGTGCGGCAAGCGCGGCGAAGCGGAGGCCCGCGAGGCCTATGCCGCCTTGGGTGTCGAGGCGCGCATTGAACCGTTCGTCGAGGACATGGCCGCCGCCTATGCCTGGGCCGACCTGGTGGCCTGCCGCGCCGGCGCGCTGACCGTGGCCGAATTGTGCGCCGCCGGATTGGGCGCGCTGCTGGTGCCGTTCCCGCATGCCGTGGACGACCACCAGACCCGCAACGCCGAAGCCATGGTCAACGTCGGCGCCGCGCGCATCGTGCAGGAGCGCGACATGCAGGCCGACACGCTGGGTACGCATCTGACCGAACTGCTGGTCGATCGCCAACGCCCGCTCGCCATGGCCGAGGCCGCGCGCACCCTGGCCAAGCCCGAGGCCGCGACCACCATCGCCTCGCGGTGCCTGGAGGTGTCGGCATGAGCCCGATGAAGCGACTGGATGCCCACGAGGACATCATGTCCGTGTTCCGCCACGTGCATTTCATCGGTATCGGCGGCGTCGGCATGAGCGGTATCGCCGAGGTGCTGCACAACCTGGGTTACGCGGTGTCCGGTTCCGACCGCGCCAATTCGGCAACCACCCGGCATCTGGAATCGCTGGGCGTGACGGTCGCCATCGGCCACGCGGCGGAGCACGTCGAAGGCGCCGACGTGGTGGTGACTTCCAGCGCCATCAAGGCCGACAATCCCGAACTGGCGGCGGCGCACGCGCAACGCATCCCGGTGGTGCCGCGCGCCGAGATGCTGGGCGAGCTGATGCGTTTCCGCCGCGGCATCGCCATCGCCGGCACGCACGGCAAGACCACCACCACCAGCCTGGCCGCCAGCGTGCTGGCCGAGGCCGGTTACGATCCCACATTCGTCATCGGCGGCCGCCTCAATTCCGCCGGCGCCAACGCGCGTCTGGGCGAAGGCGAATACCTGGTGGCGGAGGCCGACGAATCCGACGGTTCGTTCCTGCTGCTGTCGCCGGTGATCGCGGCGGTGACCAACATCGATGCCGATCATCTGGAGAACTACGGCGGCGATTTCGCCCAGGTGAAACAGGCCTTTTCCGATTTCCTGCACCGTCTGCCGTTCTACGGCCTGGCCGTGCTGTGCGTGGACGACGCCAACGTGGCGACGCTGGCGCGGCAGGTTGGCCGCAACGTGCTCACTTACGGCATCGACGCCGAGGATGCCGACGTGCGCGCGCTCAACCTGCGCCAGCAGGGCTTCGAGATGATGTTCGATCTCAAGCTGCCGGGCCGCGACGACACCTTGCCGGTGACGCTGAACCTGCCGGGCCGCCACAACGCGCTCAACGCGCTGGCCGCCGCCGCCATCGGCTGGCAACTGGGCGTGAGCGCCGAGGCCATCGGCCACGCCTTGACGCGCTTCGAGGGCGTGGGCCGGCGTTTCCATCGTCGCGGCGAACTGACGCTGGACAAGGGCAAGGTGCTGCTGGTCGACGATTACGGACACCACCCGCGCGAACTGGCGGCGGTGTTCGCCGCCGCGCGCGGCGGCTGGCCGGAGCGGCGCATGGTGGTGGCCTTCCAGCCGCACCGCTACAGCCGCACGCGCGACCTGATGGACGACTTCGCCAACGTGCTGGCCGACGCCGACGTGCTGGTGCTGACCGACGTGTATCCCGCCGGCGAGGCACCCATCGCCGGTGCCGACGGCCATGCCTTGGCGCGTGCCGTGCGTGCGCGCGGCAAGGTCGATCCGGTGCTGGTCACCCATCCACGCGATTTCGAAACCGCGCTGCCGGCGTTGCTGCGCGACGGCGACCTGCTGTTGCTGCTGGGCGCCGGCGACATCGGTTCAGAGGCGGCGCGATTGGCCGAGCGTGGGCATTTGCGGACGGAGGGACAGTCATGAGCGCGCGGCGGTGGATGAATGTGGTCCGGGACCCGGGACCCGGGACCCGGGACCCGTTCGGCTTGTTGGCCGCGGGGGCTTGCGACTTTGCTGCGCCCGTGCAGTTGTCGGCTCCGACGTCCCAAGAAAAACCGGTACTTGCCGTCGCTGGCGTCGGCGGTGGGCCTTTGTCCGCAAACAGTGCCGCAATCCCCCCATCCGCCGTATCCGCGGGACCCGGGACCCGGGACCCGTTCGGCTTGTGGGCCGCGGGGGCTTGCGACTTTGCTGCGCCCGTGCAGTTGTCGGCTCCGACGTCCCAAGAAAAACCGGCGCTTGCCGTCGCTGGCGTCGGCGGTGGGCCTTTGTCCGCAAACAGTGCCGCAATCCCCCCATCCGCCGTATCCGCGGGTCCCGGGTCCCGGGTCCCGGGTCCCGAGCCGACATCTCCGAACATGCCATCTACTGTCAAGAATCAACATCGCCGCGCCATTGCCGCATCCGCCTTCGGTCGTGTCGCCGTCGTCATGGGCGGCAGCTCCGCCGAGCGCGAGGTCTCGCTCGACTCCGGTCGCAATGTGCTGGAGGCGCTCAAGAGCCGTGGCGTGGACGCGCATGCCATCGACGGTATTCCGGCTTTGCTGGATGCGCTGCGCGCCGGTCATTTCGCGCGCGTGTTCAACATCCTGCACGGCCAGCACGGCGGCGGCGAGGACGGCGTGCTGCAGGGCGCGCTGGAATCGCTCAACGTGCCGTACACCGGCTCGGGCGTGCTCGGTTCGGCATTGTCGATGGACAAGGTGCGCTCCAAGCGCGTGTGGCAGTCGCTGGGTTTGCCGACGCCGGCCTTCGTGCCGTTGCCGCGTGGCGGCGACGTGCATGCCGCCGCGCGCGAAGTGGGCTATCCGCTGATCGTCAAGCCGGCCTGCGAGGGTTCCAGCGTGGGCGTGACGCGCGTGTTCGCCGAAGGCGATCTGGATCGGGCCAAGGCCTTGGCCGAACGCTATCCCGGCGACCTGCTGGTCGAGCATCTGGTCGATGGCGACGAGCTGACGGTGAGCATTCTCGGCGACGAGGTGCTGCCCAGCATCCACATCGTGCCCGCCGGCGAGTATTACGACTACAACGCCAAGTACAAGGCCGAGGACACGCAATACCTGTGTCCGGGTTTGCGGGGCGACGCCGAAAACGAGTTGCGCGATTTGTCGCGCGCCGCCTTCGATGCGCTGGGCTGCAGCGGCTGGGGCCGCGTCGACGTGATGCGCGATCGCGAGGGGCGCAACTGGCTGCTGGAGGTCAACACCGCCCCCGGCATGACCTCGCATTCGCTGGTGCCCAAGGCCGCCGCCGAGGCCGGCATGGATTACGCCGAGCTGTGCTGGCGGATTCTGGAGACGAGCCTGGGCCGGGATCCGCAAGTCGGCCGCCGTCACTCCGGGGAGGGCGCGTCATGACGCTGCGTCTTCCCGTTCGCCTGCTCGGCTGGGGCGTTGCCCTGGCGCTGGTGGCATTGCCGCTGGTGGGGCTGATGCAGGGCTGGTTCGCCTCGTCCCGGTGGCCGATCCGCACGCTCACGGTGCAGGCCGAATACCGCCATGTCAGCGCCGACGCCATCCGCAAGGCGGTGCTGCCGCACATCCGCCAGGGTTTCTTCGCCACCGATCTGGGTGAGGTGCGCCGTGCCATCGACGCCTTGCCCTGGGTGGCCTCGGCCTCGGCGCGCAAGCGCTGGCCGGACACGCTGGTGATCCAGGTGTACGAGCGCCACCCGTTCGCGCACTGGAACTCGGCCCGGCTGATCGACCGCCACGGCAAGCTGTTCGACGTGCCCGACGCGGACAAAGTGGGCGGCCTGCCGCACTTGAGCGGCCCCAAGGGACGGCTGGGCGAAGTGGTGAATTTCTACGCCCACGTCCAGCGCGCGCTGTCGGCGGTTGGCCTGCATGTGACCGGCGCGCATCTGGACAGTCGCGGCGGCTGGAGCCTGGATCTGAACGACGGTGCGCGTCTGGTCATCGGCCGCACCGATCCCGACCGGCGCCTGGCCCGTTTCATCCGGGTGTACCCCGAACTTGCCGGCACGCATCCGCAGCACTTTGCCTATGCAGACCTTCGTTACACCAACGGATTCGCGGTGCGCTGGCCGGAGCCCGCCAAGGCCGACGACGCGTCCGGAGGAGCCTCACGCACATGAACCGCAAGAATGAAAAACAGCTGGTCGTCGGACTGGACATCGGCACCTCCAAGGTGGTCGCCATCGTCGGCGAATACGCCCCGGGCGAGCCGGTGGAGGTCATCGGCGTCGGCTCGCACGTCTCGCGGGGCCTGAAGCGCGGTTCGGTGGTGGACATCGAATCCACCGTGCATTCCATCCAGCGCGCGGTCGAGGAGGCCGAGCTGATGGCCGGTTGCGACATCCGCTCGGTGTACGCCTCGGTGTCCGGCAGCCATCTGGAAACCCGCAATTCGCACGGCACCGCGGCCATCCGCGACCACGAAGTCACCGCCGGTGACCTGGAGCAGGTGCTGGAGGCGGCGCGCGCCGTGGCCATCCCTGCCGACCGCAAGCTACTCTATGACGAGCCGCAGGAATACCGCATCGACGGCCAGGACGGCATCCGCCACCCGATCGGGATGAGCGGTGTGCGCCTGGAAGCGGGCGTGCACCTGGTGACCGGCGCAGCCTCGGCGGTGCAGAACATTACCAAATGCATCCAGCGCTGCGGATTGGCGGTGGACGACCTGGTGCCCGCCGCGGTCGCCGCATCCAAGTCGGTGTTGACGGACGATGAGCGCGAACTGGGCGTGTGCGTGGTCGACATGGGCGCCGGCACCACCGACATCGCGATCTACACCCACGGCTCGATCCGCTACACCAAGTCGCTGCCGGTCGGCGGCGACCAGGTCACCTCCGACATTTCGCAGTACGTGCAGACGCCCACCGGCAACGCCGAAGAGATCAAGGTGAAGTACGGCTGCGCGCTTGCGCAGATGGCGCGCGGCGAGGAAACCATCCAGGTGCCGAGCGTGGGCGAGCGTCCGCCGCGGCGCCTGCAACGACAGGCGCTGGCGCAGTCGATCCAGGCGCGCTACGAGGAAATCTTCGAGATGGTGCAGGACGAGATGCGCCGCTCGGGCTACGAGAACCTGCTGGCGGCCGGCGTGGTGCTGACCGGCGGCGCGGCGCGCATCGAAGGCGCGCTGTACCTCGCCGAAGAGGTGTTCCACAAGATGGTCCGGCTCGGGGTGCCGCAACATGTCACCGGCGCGACCGAAATGATCGCGACGCCGGCGCATGCATCCGCGATCGGCTTGTTGTTGCACGGATCGCGCGAAGGCGCGAGTGGCAGCCGCATGATCGGCGGCGCGGTGGGCGACAGCGTGGCCGGCTTCATCGGCAAGGCAAAAGGATGGTTGACACGGAATTTTTAAGTCTGAAACAGGCCATCCGTGGCCTGTTCAGACACGCCGAGTCCGGCACAGGTCCGTACTCGGCTTCGCCGAATCAAGCGATGGATCTGCTTGATTCGCGGCGGGTCCTCCGTGGCCCGCGAGGAATCCGGGTGTTGCCTCGGGATGAGGCAACACCGGCCAGGCGCCGCGGCGCCGAGGTCCACGAAGGGCCGAGCCTTCCGAGACGGAAGGGCATCACGACAGCAGCATGACAACAGCAGCATGACTTTTCGCAGCACGGAGGACGGGCAATGTTTGAACTGGTGGAACAACTCGCACCCAACGCGGTGATCAAGGTGATCGGTGTCGGCGGCGGTGGCGGCAACGCCGTCAGCCACATGGTCAATTCATCCATCGACGGCGTGGAATTCATTTGCGCCAACAC
>DASSTF010000032.1:0-14354 GCA_035708045.1 Rhodanobacteraceae bacterium
CCCAGCATGCGCAAACCCGAGGGCTACGGCACACTCGGCCACACGCCTCTGGCCATCATCCGCCGCGGCAAAACCGCACTACCGCCCAGCGCGACGGACAAGCAATGGCGCAAGGCACAGGAAGCCATGGCCTCCCTGTCCACATGCAGTTTCATGGTGGTGGCCAAGCATGCCGGCCACGTGATTCCCTACGAACAGCCGCAAATCGTCGCCGATACGGTGCAGCGCATGCTCAAGCAACTCCGCACGCATCATTGCCGACGCACCGCGACATCCGGCTGAACCCTGCCGTATTCACGTGGGGCGGGCACTGCCCGCCGTGATGAAGTTCGATGGCGGGCAATGCCCGCCCTACGATCGAGTACGAGCGTTCATTGCGCCAGCATGTAGTCGAGCGCTCCGCGGACAGCCGCCACCTGTGCGGCGTTACATTGCTCAGGCGTGGCCCTGGGGCTGTCGGGGTAGACCTCGGTGGTGGTGCGATACGGCGCGTCGGTGATGCCGGCGCACAGGCGCCATTCGCGCAGCGGGTATTGGATGACGCCGCGGGCCACCATTTTCGATCCGATGATGGTGCCGTCCGGATCGGCCGGGGCGATGTGGGTCACCTTCTCCACCGCCGCGATCACGGCCTGCTGGAATTCCGGGTGCGGGCGCTCGCGGTCGCCGCATAGGTAGAAGCCATCCGGAATGGTGCCCGGCTCGTACGGTTCGCCGTCGCGCGCGGCCAGCGCCGGGCGAAATTCGGATTCGTCGGTGTCGGTGGTTTCGTGCAGGTCGATGTGCAGCGCGAAACATTCGCGCAGCGGCTCCACCAGCTTCACCAATGCAGCGGATTCCGGCGCCGGACTGTCGGCCACGAAGTTGCGGTTCGGATCCAGCGCGTACGGATCCCAGCGATGGATGCGCTCGTAGGCCCACGGGCTGACGCACGGCACGATCATCAGGTTGGCGCGTCCGGCGTAATCGGCGGCATGCTGCTCGGCGAACTGCAAGGCTCCGTGCACGCCGCTGGTCTCATAGCCGTGCACGCCGCCGGTCACCAGCGCGAGCGGCAGGTCGTCGCGCCAATCGCGGCTCTTGAGCACGAACAGCGGATACGTTTCCGGAGCGTAGGCAAGCTCGCCATACTGCGCGACGTCGAACGGCGCGCGCAGCGCCTCGACCCGGCGCAGCACGTCGTCTTCATAGCTGCGCTGCTTGCGCTGGCGGGACAGCCATTCGGCCTTCTCCGCATCGCCCCAGGGTTTGCCGGGTGTGCCGATCGGATAATGCGCGGATGCTGAAGTCATGGGGTCGCCTGCTGCGGATTTCGGGGAACGATCACTGTAACACCGGGCCGAAGCGTCGCCATGCCCGGATTCGGCAGCGGTGACAAGCCTGATCGAACCCATGAACCCGGTGCGGTTCTGCCCTATCATCCGACGGAGGGTCACGCTGGGGGTATCCATGGGGGATGCCGGCGCTGACCACATGGAGGTCACTGCATGCTCCGCACGATTCATTCGGGCATCCGTTCATTCGCTCGCGCCAGTCGCTTGTTGGCGATCCTGGCCCTCGGCCTTGGCCTGTTGCCGGCCGTCCACGCCGCCACGCTGGACCCGTCGGTGTTGCCGCGCGTGGAGGCGGCCACCTTCGAAGTGGTGGCGGCCAAGCCAACGCACGACCCGCTCAGCTACGAAAAACCGCTGCCGCTCAACCTGCTGCCCTATCAGCAGCGCACCGACAAGTACTATTCCATCGGCACGGCTTTCGCCATCGGCAACGGTCGCTACGTGACCGCCGGCCACGTGCTCCTGATCGGCCTCGGCAGCCTGTGGGGACCGCCCGAATTGCGCGACGCCGCCGGTCACGTCTACGCCATCGACAAGATCGAGAAGTTCTCGCTCGAAAAGGATTTCGTGGTGTTCACCCTGAAACACGATCCGGACAAGGCCGCGCTCAAGATCGACAAGCACCCTGCCCTCAACCAGACCGTCTACGCCGTCGGCAACGCACTGGGCACCGGCATCGTCATCCGCGACGGCCTGTACACGTCGATGACGCCGGAGACCGAAAACGGCCGCTGGAAATGGATGCGCTTTTCCGCCGCCGCCTCGCCGGGCAACAGCGGCGGACCGCTGCTGGACGCGCACGGCAACGTGATCGGCGTCGTCCTGATGAAGTCGCCCAACGAGAACCTCAATTACGCGCTGCCCATGGCCGACGTGTTGGCCGCGCCTGATCATCTGGCCGAGATCGACAAGCGCATCGGCTACGGCTTCGATGTCTTCGACGACAGCCTGAACAACAGCCTCAAGGCCACGTTCGCGTTGCCGAAAACCCTGCCCGACTTTTTCGCGGCACTGCAAAAGCGCATGCAGGATTTCTCCGATGCGCAGCTCAAGGCCCTGCTGGCCAAGGATCCGTCGCACCTGTTCCCCAATGGCGACGGCTCCAGCGAACTTCTGCACGGCGTCGCCACGATGGGCGACTTCCCATCGATGATCGTGCGCAACAGCAACGGCAAGTGGAGCCTGTCCGGTCGGCATTCGCGTCAGCTCAGTCTTGACGACAACGGCTACGTCACCATCGGCATCATCAAGCACCAGCTCCTGTTCCATCTGCGCAAACCCGACTCCGTATCCGCCGGCACGTTGTACAGCCAGCCCCGCAAGCTGATGGATCTTCTGCTGAAGACCGGCTTCATGCGCCGGCATGTCGGCAGCGAGGCCATCCGCGTCACTTCGCTCGGCAAGCCGGTCGTCCACGACAGCCACGTCGACAAATGGCATCGCCGCTGGCAGGTGTTCATATGGCCGGTGGCCTACATCAACCGGAACATGGTGATGACGGTGCTGCCGGTGCCGGACGGTTACGTCGGCATGCTCACCGGCGCGCCTGCCGCGGATACGCACGATTATCTGGTCAACCTCGAAGCACTGACCGATTTCATGTACGTCAACTACGACGGCACCCTGGCGCAGTGGAAGGATTTCCTCAAACAACGCGACCTGCTGCCGGCGGCCTTCAAGCACATCGACATCGACATCGATTACGGGCACCGCTTCAGCTACCAGTCCGGACGCGTGCACCTGGATGTCACGCCGAAGCTGCAAAAAATCCAGCCGGACAGCGTGCTGACGCTCGGCTTCAGCTTTTTCAAGGATCACGGCAAAGTGGTGTGGGACGTTGCCGACGTCTGGCTTGCGGCACAGCAGCACGAGAGCAATGTCGTCAGCATCCTGCGCAACGAGGTGCCGGCGCCGAACATGGACAGCGACTACAAGGACGAGTGGAACAAGGTGCTGCACCGGCACCACCCCTACGACGGCGTCGCCCGCAACGATGACGACGTGACCAAGATCACCGGCGTCGTCGGCGCCCCGGCGGCCCATCATCCGGCTGTGCTTTACACCGCCTACTACAACGCCGAGGGCACGCATTCGCAGGCCCAGATGCAGGACAAGCTCGACCTGCTGCTGAAGAACTTCAAGATCACCGAACCGACGGCCACCACACTGCAGCCGTAGCGTTGCATCCATCGCCGGGGCAGCCCCGCAAAGGCTGCCCCGGCGCATGGGCGGTGATCAGATCAGTCTTCCATCAAGGGCTTGCGCGGCAACTTGTCCGGGCGCGTGGCCGCCTTGTAGGCGAACCATGCCACCACCGCGGCCGCCTGCTTCAGATCCGTGGTGGAAACATGATCCAGCGTGTCCAGGTTGGTGTGATGGACATGCGGGAAATAATCCAGCCAGTCCTGGACGAACTGGAAGCCAGGCAAGCCCACGCGATCAAAGGAAATGTGATCGGTGCTGCCGGTGTTGCCCGACACCACCTCGGTAGCTCCGACGTCATGGAACGGCTTCAGCCACTGCTTGAAGATCGGCATCACCGCCATGTTTTCCTGCGCGTAGATGCCACGGATGCGACCCGAGCCGTTGTCCAGGTTGAAGTAGGCCGAAAGGCGCTTGTACTCGGGCTTGAACTGCAACTTGCCGGTCGGCTTGCGCAGCCAGTCGGGCAGCTTTTTCTGCTCGGGATCGGTCGGCTCGGGATAAGCGGCGAAATGCTGTTTGACGTAGGCAAACGAACCGATCAGGCCCTGCTCCTCACCGCCCCACAAGGCGACGCGGATGGTGCGGTCCGGACGCGCGCCGACGGCCTTGAGAATGCGCATGGCCTCCATCATCACCGCCACGCCGGCGCCGTTGTCCGAAGCGCCCGTGCCGGTATGCCAGGAATCCATGTGCGCGCCCAGCATGACGATCTCGTCGGCATGGCGTCCGTGGCCCGGGATTTCGGCGATGACGTTGTAACCGGGCAGGTTCTTGTCGCTGGTGAAATGCGCGGCGACGTTGATCCTGAGCTTCACCGGACGCTTGTTCTCGACGTCGCGCACCAGCTCGTTGTAATGCTCGGACATCATCACCAGCGCCGGCACGCCCACCGGATCGCCGGCCTTGCGTGTGCCGTTGCCGGAAACGCCGAGGATGCCGTCGCTCCTGTTGCTGACGCTGATCGTGGCCAGCACGCCCTCGTCGGCAAAGAACTTCGCCTTGGCCTTGCGCAGCTTGAGGTACTTGGCGTAACGCTTGGTCCAGTCCTTGCGGCCCTTGCTGTCGCCGGGAATTTCGAAATCATGCAGCTTGGCCAGCTCGGCCTCGCTGTAGCGCTGCGAGTCCGGTTCGTCGCTGCGCTTGTAGTCGCGCGCATCGTCCAGCAACAGGATCTTGCCGGCCAATTTGCCCTTGTACTGCTCGAGGTCGTCGACCGACTCGATGGAAACCTTCATCACCTCGCCTTCCACCGTGCCATGCGTGCCCGGCGACCATGCCTTGGGCAAAGCGCGCAGCGGCATCTTGCGCGGCGCGATTTCCTGGACGGTGGCGTTGGTGAACTCCCAGCCCCGGCCGAAGTCGGCAAAGGCTTCCTTGTGGACATGGGACAGGCCCCATGCCTTGAACTGCTTGGCCGTCCATTCGTTGGCCGCGTATTTCTGCGGCGAGACGGTCAAACGCGGACCGATGACTTCGGTCAGGTGCGACAACGTCTTCATCACCTGCGAATGATGAAACGACTCCTGACGAATCTTGTTGGCCATGTCCAGATCGGTCGAACTCTGGGCCACGGCCACGCCGCTCAGGCCCAGGCTCAACAACAACACGCAAGGTTTGATCACGATGGTTTACCCCGTTGGATTCCAAATCCCAGTCTAGCCATGCATCCGAACATGGCTCACAGGTCTTAAGTCATGTCGTCCGACTGGGGTAGCTCCCTGATGAAGACAAACTTGCGCGTGTCCCGCAATACCTCCAAGGTTTTCCTGTCGACCGCTTGGCTATACTGCCGGCGATGAATGCCGCCCCGCGCCCCATGAACTATCGCCACGCCTACCATGCCGGCAACTTTGCCGACGTGTTCAAGCACGCCGCGCTGGTCGCGTTGCTGGAAACCTTCAAGTCCAAATCGACGCCGTTCTGTTACCTCGACACCCACGCGGGGCGCGGCAGCTACGACCTCGGGGGCGAAGAAGCGCTCAAGACCGGCGAAGCCGCCGACGGCATACAATGCCTGCTCGATGCAGCCGATCTGCCCGCTTCCGTGCGTCGCTACGTCGATCTGGTCCGCTCCCTCAACAAGCAGGATGACGGAAACACGCCCAGTCGCTACCCCGGCTCGCCGCTGCTCGCCGACCTCCTTTTGCGTGAAAGCGATCGCGCCATCCTGTGCGAACTGCAGGCCGACGAGGCTGACGCGTTGCGCAAACTGTTCCGTCATCGCGACACGTTCCACGTGCACCAGCGCGACGGCTACGAAGCCCTGCGTGGACTTCTTCCGCCCATGGAAAAGCGTGGCCTGGTGCTGATCGACCCGCCCTTCGAGGCCCAGGAAGGCGAATTCCGTCACATCGAAGCCGCCCTGGAACACGCCCTGTCGCGCTGGCCGACGGGCCGCTACGCCGTGTGGTACCCGATCAAGCTGCGCCGGCACGTCACGCCTTTCCACCGCTGGCTGAAACGGCACGCATCCGGCAAGGCGCTCGTCGCCGAGTTCCTGCTGCATCCGGACAATTCCGGTCTTCGCCTCAATGGCTGCGGCCTGGCCATCGTCAATCCTCCCTGGCAATTCGAACAGACGCTGGAGAAAATCCTCGACGTGCTCTGCGAGCACCTTGCGCAGGATCATCCCTGCGAAAAGCGCATCGCCGTATTGTCGGGCTGAAAAAGTCGAAAGGCTGCCGGAAAGTCTCTTTTCCCGGCGGAATGAATCCGGCCCAACCCGCTCGCCCGATTTGGGCACTTTCCGCCCGCCTGCGTCACCTGACCGGATATCAACCGACAGTTGTCGACAAGGGTTATCCGGACTTTGTCTGGCACGGACAATATCAAAATAACGGTTGTCAGCACGACACCACATTTTCCACCGCACCATCAAACGCAAATAAAAATGCCGATGGACATGAATATTTAAATTATTCTTCATGAAAATAGTACTCCGCATAAAATACATTTCCACCTGTCATCGGTAACTCATTCGATGCATTGGCAAGCAATTTGCTTCATCAACAGTGGATTCGGGCCGGCTTCCTTGTGGGATACGAGCCAGCCCGATGACGAGGACGTATCCCACACACCCTGAGGGGATGGAGAGGGCTTACGATGTTCACGAGCAAATGGTTCGAACGGCAGAAATACGTGCCGCTGCTGCCGGATCCACCCAAAAGCAAACCGGCGGCCACATTGAGGCCGGCACCGGGCATGGCGCCAGGATCCAACATTCAATACCACCCAGATCTGATCGGAAGATTCAAGGATCAACACGCAGAACTGCAAAAAACTTTCCATGCCATCAAATCGCAAGTGCAAAACAGCGACTTTGTCGATGTACGAAAATCCTTGCAGGCCTTCAAACAGGCATTGATGGCGCATCTTCTGGAAGAGAACATCAAACTCTATACCTACCTGTCGCGATGCGTGGCCGGCAATGCCGACAGCAGGGAGCTCATGCTGAACCTGAAATCGGAAATGGAGCGCGTCGGCACCGCGATGATGCGCATCATCAACAAACACACGGATACGGATGCCACCGCCACGTCTCCGGACAGGCAAACGCTCCTCGACGATCTCGATGAAGTCGGCGCGATGCTGTTCAACCGCATCCAGCGGGAAGAAACCTCCCTGTACGAACTGTACGTGCCACCCGAGAATTTCCGGTAACCTCGGACAACTTTCGCCGGATGAGCGTAGCCCGCTGCGCGGGCTACGCTCAGTGCGAACGGCTGGGCCAGTCCATAAATGGCACGGGGAACCGAGCAAGGGCATCGGGGCTCACTCGACCTTCCCTGCACCGGCATCGTACCCGCCCCACATTTCAGTGGTTTGCAGCTTGAGCTTCATGTATGATGGTACGGTTCAGCTGGCCTTGAATGCCGCATTTCCCATGGCACGACGTGTCTGCCGCCACTTCCCCGGCCCACGACGCGACTGCTTCCCCGCTCGGCACCAGGACACGATCCGGATGCATGTCGTTGACGTCATCCGCACCACTTTTTTTCGCTCGCAGCGCGGTTCCCAGGGAACGCTCCGGGTCATCATGATGTTCCAGTGTTGCTGGAACGTCGGCATCTGGAGCACAACATGAGTTTCCAAAACCTCGGGCTTTCGCCCGTGCTGCTGCGCGCACTTGAAACGCAGGGTTACGCCACCGCCACGCCCATCCAGGCCGAGGCCATTCCGCTGGTTCTGCAAGGCCGCGACGTCATGGCCTGCGCGCCCACGGGCACCGGCAAGACCGCCGCCTTCGCGTTGCCGCTATTGGAGCGCCTGTTTCCACAGGGTCAAACCCGGGGCAGGCAGAGCAAGCGTCCGCGCGCGCTGGTTCTCACGCCGACGCGGGAACTGGCGGCGCAGGTGCACGCCAGCGCGCGTGACTGCGGCAAGGGACTGCCGTTGCGCAGCACCACCATTTTCGGCGGCGTCAGCATGCGCAATCAGTTGAAGGCGCTGCAACAAGGCGTCGATCTGCTGGTGGCCACGCCCGGACGCCTGATCGACCATCTGGAACACGGCTCGGTCGATCTCGGCGGCGTGGAAATCCTGGTGCTCGACGAAGCCGACCGCATGCTCGACATGGGCTTTCTGCCGGCCCTGCGCAAGCTCGTCGCCCGCCTGCCGCGCCAGCGGCAGACGCTGCTTTTCTCGGCCACGTTTGCCGGCCCGATCAAGGCGCTGGCGACGCAATTTCTGCGCGACCCGGCACAGGTGCAGGTCACGCCGCCCAATACCGTGACCGCCACCGTCAGCCATCGCATGCATCCGGTAGACGCCGAACGCAAGCGCGATCTGCTGTTGCACATCCTGGCCGAAGACAGCCGTCGCCAGACCCTGGTGTTCGGCCGCACCAAGCACGGTGCGGACAAGCTGGTGCGCTTCCTGGAGCAGTCCGGCCTGCGCGCCGCCGCCATCCACGGCAACAAGAGCCAGAACCAGCGCACGCGCGCGCTGCAGGGCTTCAAGGATCATCGCATCACGGTGCTGGTGGCGACCGACATCGCAGCCCGCGGGCTGGACATCGAGCAACTGCCGCTGGTCATCAACCACGACTTGCCGATGGTGGCCGAGGACTACGTGCATCGTATCGGCCGCACCGGACGCGCCGGCGCCAATGGTCTGGCCATTTCACTGGTCAGCCATGAGGAAACGGGGCTGCTGCGCGATATCCAGAAGATCCTCAAGGACCCCATCGAGATCAGGCCCATGGTTGGCTACGAGCCCACTCAGCCGCTGCGTCTGGACAGCAATGCGCGTCCGCAGCAGAAGCCGCGGTCGGGCAATCGCAACGGCAATGCAGCCGGCAAGCACGCCAAGCGTCGCCCGCATGCGCAGCAGGGCCAGCGCAGGCAGGCAGGCGGCCATGCGCAGGCGCCCAAACGCGGCAATGGCAACGGCAGTGGCCGTTCGCGGCGGAATTCGCGCCGCTCCTGACCGGATTCACCGAGCCGTGTCCCCGCGTCGACCGGATGATGCCGAAGGCGCGGGCGGCACACCCTCGTTCGCGATGTCAAGACGGGTCCGCGGCAGGCAATCCGGGTAGTTCTGCTGCAGGAACGCGACCAGCTTCTCGCGCACGTGACGGCGCAGATTCACCGTCTTGTCGGAATTGGCGGCGCTGACCATCGCGCGCATCTCGACCACGCGTTCGGTGAGGTTGGTCACGTCCAGCGACCAGGCAAATCCGTCCCAAAGTTCGTCCTCTTTCAGGATGCGCTCCAGTTCGTCGCGCACCGCCTGCACCGGCACCGTGTAGTCGGCGTAGATGAAAGCCGTGCCGAGCAGGTTCGTGGTCTTGCGCGTCCAGTTCTGGAACGGATGCTCGATGAAATAACTGAGTGGCAATATCAGCCGGCGCAAATCCCAGATGCGCACGACGACATAGGTGGTCGTGATTTCCTCGATCCAGCCCCATTCGTTTTCCACGATCACCGAATCCTCCAGCCGGATCGGCTGGGTAAGCGCGATCTGTATGCCGGCCAGCCAGTTGGTCAGCACGGGCCGCGCCGCCAGTCCCACGACCAGGCCCGCCGCACCGGCCGAAGCGAACAGCGTCGTGCCGACGGCGCGAATGCCGGGAAACGTCATCAGCATCAGACCCGCCGCGAACGCGCCGACCAGCACGGCGCCGATGCGACGAAGCACCTGGAACTGGGTGCGGATCTTGCGCGCACGCAGGTTGTCGGGAACGCTCACGTCGTATCGCGCGGAAAGAATGTCGCCGGCAGCGTCGATCAGCCGGACCACCAGCCAGCCGGCGATGGCAATGAGAATGAGCATGATCGCATGTCGGATCACGCCAAAGGCACGATCCGACAAGGGCATGTGCGGCAAAACCAGCAACACGCCGAGCAAGGGAAAAAGCCAGCGCGACGGCGGGCGAAAATTGTGCGCGATGGCGCCGGCCACGGAGGCAAATCGACCGCCGGCGAACCGGCATACGATGGCAAACAGCACCCAATAGAACAGCCAGCCGGCAAAGATGCTGCCGACCAGCACGATCAGCGCATCCAGCCAGGCTGGCCCAATGGAGACGAAATCCAGACCATGGTTCACATCGAGACACCTCCAGCCGCCAGTGCCCCTCTTCTGCCGGCAACAGTCAATGAATGAGGTTGCGGAGAGATTTCAGTCTAGGGGATGCAAACGCGCCTTCATCATGGGCGTGACTTGCATATTCAGAAACCGTATCGGTGGTGTGCCAGGCGGCCAAAACTGAAGACACGCTGAGGCCACGGATCGATCCGCATCGGATGACGACCTTGCTTCGGCTAGCATCACAGGCAAGCAGGGGTTCCACCTTCGACAAGGCTGTTGTCCATGCCTGCCCAACGACAAACGCGCAACTGTGCGCTCGGCATGCTTGCCGCCGGCGTTCTCGTCGCCGGATTTCGGAGTCGCGCAAAACCGAAGCGCGCGCGGGACGATCGCGCATCGTCCAGACAGGCGCCGCACGTCAAGGCGGCGCAACGCCTCAACCGTGCCGCAGGATTGATCTCGACCTCGACCCTGCTCGACAGCGGCATGGAACATTACCGCGGCTCCTACCGCAACAAGGCGATGTTCACTCCGCTGATCGTTTCCGCGTTGACTCTTGGCGTGAGCCTGCACGGCACGACCGACAAGCACGCAGCCACGCACAAGTTCCGCCATGCCACTTATGCAGCGGCGGCGTTGACCGGATTCGTCGGCACCCTGTTCCATCTCTACAACGTCGGCAAGCGGCCCGGTGGATTTTCCTGGCAGAACCTGTTTCACGGTTCGCCCCTGGGCGCGCCTGCGGCGGTCGGCCTGGCCGGCCTGCTGGGTTATTACTCGGAGAAGCTGCGCGACAACGTCACCGGGAAAATGCCCAGGGTTTTCGGTGTGTCCGCCGGTCGCGCGCTGGCAGCGTTGACCAGTCTTGGCCTGGTAGCCACTTCCTGCGAAGCGGCGCTGCTGCATTTTCGCGGCGCTTATCACGATCCGTTCATGTATGTGCCGGTGACGGTGCCGCCTGTTGCCGCCGTGTTGCTGGCGGAAACGGCAACCACCCGTCCCCGTCCGCCGCGCCGCTTCACGCGCTGGTGGTTGCGCTTGACCGCGGCGGTCGGTTTTGCCGGCGCCGCATTCCACGTGTTCGGTATCCACCGCATGATGGGCGGCTGGCGCAACTGGAGCCAGAACCTGCTGAACGGGCCGCCGGTTCCGGCACCGCCGAGCTTTACCGGCCTGGCGCTCGCCGGTCTGGCCGCCCTGGGTCTGCTGGAGGACCATCCCGATGTCTGATCGCTATCCCGGCTACGACGTGCTGTCCAAACGCGACACGCCCTCGTGGAACGAGCCCACCCGTCACGTGATCGACGCGCGTCTGGCCATCGCCGACGAGCCGCATTTTTTCGATCGCGATGAGTGGCAGACCCTGAAAGCCATCTGCCAGCGCATCGTGCCGCAGCCGACAGACCGGACGCCCGTTCCGATCGCCGCCCTGGTCGACCGCAAGATGGCCGACAACCAGTTGGACGGCTATCGGCGCGCCAACATGCCGACCATGCGCGAAGCCTGGCGACGCGGGCTGGCGGCACTGGACGCCACGGCCATGAACCTTCACGGCAAGCGTTTCCACACCATCGACATTGCGGCCCGGAACGAACTGTTGAAAGCCATGCAGCAAGGCGATCTCAATGGCCCCGAATGGGATGACATGCCCGCGCACACTTTTTTCAGTCAGCGTCTCGTCAAAGACATTCTCGATGCGTACTACTCGCATCCGGTTTCCTGGAACGAGATCGGTTTTGGCGGCCCGGCCAGTCCGCGCGGTTATGTGCGGATGAACTTCAACATGCGTGATCCCTGGGAAGCGATGGAAGCCGTGCCAGGCCACGAGGACGCCGCACGCAGGACCAACGCCCATGTTGGATGACGCCCTCCACACGCCACGGGGAAAGGACGGTCGCGCGCCCGATCCATTGCGGGTCGGCGGCTGGATGCCGATGCGCCAGTACGACGATGACGAGGTCGTCGACTTCGTGATCGTGGGCACCGGCGCCGGCGGTGGCACCCTTGCATGCAAACTGGCCGAGGCCGGCTTTTCGGTCATCGGTTTCGATGCCGGTGCATGGTGGCGACCGCTGGAGGAATTCGCCTCCGACGAAGCGCATCAGACCAAGCTGTTCTGGACCGACGAGCGCATCTGCGACGGCGACGATCCGCTCAGGCTCGGCACCAACAACAGCGGCAAGGCAGTCGGCGGCTCGACGGTGCATTTCGCGATGGTGTCGCTGCGCTTTCGCCCCGACTGGTTCAAGTCACGCAGCAAACTCGGCTATGGCGTCGATTGGCCGCTCGACTGGCGCGAGATGTGGCGTTACTACAGCGAAGTCGAGCAGGCATTGAGGATCGCCGGTCCGGTGCGTTACCCGTGGGGTCCGCCGCGGCCGCGTTACCCGTACCGCGCGCACGAAATCAACGCGGCCGGCCAGGTATTGGCCAAGGGTTGCGAAGCGATGGGCATCGCATGGTCGGAAACGCCGCTGGCCACCGTGTCCGCGCCGCGCGGCCGGGCCCATCCTTGCGTCTACCGCGGTTTCTGCGTGTCCGGATGTTCAACCAACGCCAAACAGAGCGTGTTGATCACGTGGATTCCGCGCGCGGTCAGGGCCGGTGCGGAAATCCGGGATCTGGCGATGGTCGGGCGCATCGAAACCAATGACGCCGGTCGCGCCACCGGCGTGCATTACCACCGCGAGGGCGCCTGGCATTTCCAGCGCGCCCGCCACGTGATCGTCGCCGGCTACGCCATCGAAACGCCGCGACTGCTGCTCAATTCGGCCAACGCGCGTTTCCCGGACGGGCTTGCGAACAGCTCGGGGCTGGTCGGCAGGAACCTGATGCCGCAATCCAACCAGGCCGTCTGGGGCGTGATGGAAGATGAAATCCGCTGGTACAAGGGTCCGCCTTCGCTGGCCATCACCGAACACTGGAACTACACCGACGCCGGCAAGGATTTCTTCGGCGGCTACGCCTACATGAGCCAGGGCCCGCTGCCGCGCGAATGGGCTTCGACCCAGGCCGGCAATCATGGCCTGTGGGGCGAGGCGCTGCTGCATGAGATGGAAAAATACAACCATCAGGTCGGACTCAAGATCGTCGGTGAAATACTGCCAAACGAAAACAATCGCGTGACGCTGGCCGACGAAAAGGATGCCTGCGGCCTGCCGATCGCGCGGGTCACGTTTTCGCTGGGCGACAACGACAAGGCGCTGATCAGGCACGCCACGGACTTCATGTCGCGCGCGCTGCAGGCCGTCGATGCGAGCGACATCTGGGCCGAAAGCGACAACACCGCACATCTCGCCGGCACCGCGCGCATGGGCAATGATCCACGCACCAGCGTGATCGATGCCGATTGCCGCAGCTGGGACATTCCCAACCTGTGGGTGTGCGATGGGTCGGTATTTCCCACTGTCGGCGGCGTCAATCCGTCATTGACCATCCAGGCGATTGCCTGCCGCACCGCCGATCGCATCGCCGCGTTGGCGGCGCGAGGCGAGCTGTAGGGTGGGCCTTGGCCCACCGGGTGGCGGAGGTGGCCCAAGGTCTAAGGACGGCCTGATCTATTCAATTCAAATGGCCATCCATTTGCCATGAGGTGTAATACCCCAATTCAAGGGCATCAGGATCGCTGAAGCAAGACTTTCAACACTTCCAAAGCACCCTTTGGGCGCCTCGGAGCGGAGCAGCGCGTCTCATGGACACACCTCTCCTGCCGTTGCCAACAACCTTCGTCGCATCATCCACAGGTTCGACAACGCAAATAGCGTCATGATCTGAACCGTGTTCTTGGCTAGCCCTCGGTAGCGCACCTTTTGGTAGCCGAATTGGCGTTTGATGACCCGAAACGGATGCTCCACCTTGGCTCGCACGGCAGCCTTGAGGTATTCCACTTCCTTGGCCGCGTCCTTCAACTCGCCTTCGGGCATCGCTTTGATGCTGCCCCGCTTGGCGGCGATATGCCATTTGCGGCCGCGCTTGGGCGCATGCTTTTCGGCACCGGTGTAACCGGCGTCGGCGTGAACCGTTTTTTCCTTGCCGTGCAACAGCTTGCCCACTTCGGTCACGTCGGCCTTGTTCGCCGCCGTGGTGGTGACGGTGTGTGTCAAACCCGACTCGGCATCCACGCCTATGTGCGCCTTCATGCCGAAGTAGTCGGCCTTGAACAATTCGATCCCCGACCAGTTACACAGCACACGAAGTGATCGGATGTGACATCGACCGCCAAGTCACGACCAGAATTCGAACGCAAAAAAGCCTGATCCACCGCATCAACCAACGCAGGTTGTA
>DASSTF010000033.1:0-2475 GCA_035708045.1 Rhodanobacteraceae bacterium
CAGCCGGCTCATGCTGAACAGGCCGATGCGCCGCCCGTCCAGCGTGACTACTTCGTCGACAAAGCGCTTCAGGCGCTCGTCCCCCTCCGCCTCGGCCGCATGACGTTGCTCATCGCCGAGGTTGCGCTGGCCGACGATTTCGTCGACCAGCAATCCCACCGTGCTGGCCTGCTGGCGCATCACCAGCAGACGACAGCGGTCGCTTATACGCGTGCGCGTATCAAACAGGAAGCAGCCCAGATCGACCACCGGCACCAGGTTGCCGCGCACGTTGGCAATGCCCAGCAACCAGGCTTGCGTACCCGGTACGACGGTCAATGGCTGCAATGTCAGGAGCTCGTCGATCTCGTCGATGCGGCTGGCCAGCAGCCGTTCGCCGACGCGGAAACCGATGCCGCGCCACAACCCAGGGGTCTCGATCCGCTCCGGTTCGCCGGCCTCGTGCGCCAAACTGAGCCGCTCGTATTCGGCCAGCATCTCGAATGGGGTGGCGGTGGCGGCATTCATGGCGTTCTCACGCGGCTCCAGGCAACAGCTTGTCTATGCGCGAGAGAAAATCCTTCTCGCTGATCGGCTTGGTGATGAAGTCGCGCGCGCCCTGGCGCATGCCCCACACGCGGTCGGTCTCCATCGATTTGGTGGTGATGATGAGGATCGGCACGTCCTTGGTTTTCGGATCGCGGCTGAGCGTGCGCGTGGCCTGGAAGCCGTTCATGCCCGGCATGATGACGTCCATGATCACCGCGTCCGGTTGCGTGTTGCGGACATGTTCGATGCCGTCCTCGGCATTGCCGACGCTGGAAACCGTGTGCCCGGCCTTCTCCAGCAACGTGGTGAACACACGCACGTCGGTCGGGGAGTCGTCAATGATGAGAATGTGCGCCATGAAGAATCCGGAAAAAGCGTTTCATGCAGCTGGAGCATGCTGGCGTATGGCGTCCAGCAGCTCGTCGCGTGTGAAGGGTTTGGTCAGGTACTGCTCGGCACCGACGATGCGCCCGCGCGCCTTGTCGAAAAGGCCGTCCTTGGAACTGAGCATGATGACCGGGGTGCCGCGGAATTGCTGATTGTTCTTGATCAGTGCGCAGGTCTGGTAGCCGTCCAGTCTGGGCATCATGATGTCGACGAAGATCACTTGCGGTTTCTGGTCGCTGATCTTCGCCAGAGCCTCGAAGCCGTCGACGGCGGTCAGCACGTCGCAGCCCTCTTTTTTCAACAGCGTCTCGGCCGTGCGCCGGATGGTCTTGGAATCATCGATGACCATCACTCGCAGCCCGGTCAGGCTGTTGCCGTTTACAGTGTCGTTCACGTACCGCCCCTCTGGGTTTGCCGCAGTCTGTCTGGACGGAGGTTCATGCCGCACCTTCCATCACCCACAGCCGCCGGCGGGGAATCCCGATTTGAAAACAAAGCTGCCCTGCCCCCTCGTGGCAACATGATAGGTGGTTTAGCGCCTGTTTATCAAAGCTGTCAAGCATGTCACGCTGAATATGTGGTCTGTGGCAACGAGCACAGCCTGGTTCATACTGGAACGAGTCCGCCACCCGCCTCCCGGAGAGTATGCATGAATCTTGCCATCGCCGTCCTGATGGATCCCATCGAAACCATCAAGGTGGCCAAGGACTCCACTTTTGCCATGCTGCTGGAAGCGCAACGACGCGGCCACGCATCCCATGTGCTGAAACAGGGCGGACTGGAGGTGCGCGACGGTGCCCCCTGGGGCTTCCTGCGACCCGTGACCGTGCGTGACGACCCTGCGGACTGGTTCACCCTCGGGCCGGGCCGGTGGCGTCCGCTCGACGAGATGGACGTCATCCTGGCGCGCAAGGACCCGCCCGTGGACACCCAGTTCCAGCACGACACGCTGGTACTGGACCTGACGCGACACGTCACATCCGGGCGCCGGGCACCGCTGGTGGTCAACACGCCGCAGGCGCTGCGCGACTGCAACGAAAAACTCTACGCCCTGCAATTTCCGCAATGCATCCCGCCGACCCTGGTGGCGCGTGACGCCGACGAGCTGCGCCAGTTCGTCGACACCCACGAGGAGGTCGTCCTCAAGCCGCTGGACGGCATGGGCGGGCGCGGCATCTTCCGCGTGCGCGCCGGCGACACCAACATCAACTCCATGCTGGAAACCCTGCTCGGCGCCGAGGGCCGCTTCGTAATGGCGCAGAAGTTCATCCCCGCCATCACCGCCGGCGACAAGCGCATCCTGCTGGTCGACGGCGAACCGGTGCCCTATGCCTTGGCGCGCATCCCGCGCAAGGGCGAGTTCCGCGGCAACCTGGCCGCCGGCGGCCGTGGCGAAGGCGTGCCGCTGAGCGACCGCGACCGCTGGATCGTCGAACAGGTCGCTCCCGATCTGCGTTGGCGCGGATTGCTGTTCGTCGGCCTGGACGTGATCGGCGACTGGCTGACCGAAATCAACGTCACCTCGCCCACCTGCATCCGTGAACTGGATGCGCAATTTGG
>DASSTF010000034.1:0-6076 GCA_035708045.1 Rhodanobacteraceae bacterium
TCGCGATCGGTGCATCCGATACATCCGGTAAATCCGATCGCGAGCAGGCTCGCTCCTACCCCCAAATCCCCATCCCATACCTCATCCACCCAACGGGAAAAGGCGCAACTGGCTATCATGGAAAGGTCGCAGCATCGAGCCCACTCATTGGAGGTCTTCGTGTACGAAACCATTCTCACCGAACGTCGCGGCAGCATCGGGGTGATCACGCTCAACCGCCCCGAGTTGCACAACGCTTTCAACGAGGTGCTGGTGGCCGAATTGAACGCGGTGTTCGATGCTGCCGAAAAGGACGAGTCGCTGCACGCCCTGGTGCTGACCGGCAACGGCAAGAGCTTCTGCGCCGGCGCGGACACCAAGTGGATGCGCGGCATGGCCAAGGCCAGCCAGTTGGAAAACCGCGAGGACTCGCTGCAACTGGCGCGCCTGATGCGCCGCCTCAACTTCATCGACATTCCCACCATTGCCATGGTCAACGGCGCGGCCTACGGCGGCGGCATCGGATTGATCGCCTGCTGCGACATCGCCATCGCCACCGAAGACGCCAAATTTGCGCTGTCGGAAGTGAAACTTGGCCTGGTGCCCGCGGTGATTTCCCCTTACGTGGTCGATGCCATCGGCCTGCGTCAGGCGCGTCGCCTGTTCACGACCGGCGAGGTGTTCGACGCCGCGTATGCCGTCAGAATCGGCCTGCTGCACGAAACCGTGCCGGCCGACGCGCTGTACGACACCGTCGTCGAAACCGTCAAGCGCCTGGAAAAAGCCGGTCCGATGGCGCGGCGCGCGTCCAAGCGCCTGGCCCTGCGCGTGGCCGGTCGCAACGAGCGCGAACAGGCCAAACTGGATGCCGAGAACGCCGAACTGATCGCGCGCATCCGCGTGTCCGACGAAGGTCAGGAAGGCCTGACGGCATTTCTGGACAAACGCAAACCGAACTGGATCAAGGACGAGGCATGAGTGTTTCCCCCGTCATCAACCTTGCCGACCTCGGCATACGCAAGCTCGATCCCGAAGAAGTGCCGAAGGGTGAGCCGCCCGCCGGCTACGACGTGCGCTGGGGCGAGATCGCCAGCCGCATCGGCGCGCGCAAGCTGGGCTACAACCTCACCGTCGTGGCGCCGGGCAAGCGCAATTGTCCGTTCCACAGTCACCATGTCGACGAAGAAATGTTCTTCATCGTCGAAGGCACCGGCGAACTGCGCTATGGCGACAAACGTTATCCGCTGAAACCGGGTGACGTCGTCGCCTGCCCGCCGGGCGGGCCCGAAACTGCGCACCAGATCATCAACACCGGCGACACCGAGATGCGCTACCTCGCGGTCAGCACCATGGCGCCCGCGGAAATCTGCGAATACCCCGACTCGGGCAAGTTCGGCGCCTTCGCCGGCGGCACGCCGGAAACCGAGGGGCGGCCACGCTTCCGCCACATCGGCAAGACCATGGACAACCACGACTACTGGGAAGGCGAATAAGTGTTCGAGCGCGTACTGATTGCCAACCGCGGCGAGATTGCCTGCCGCGTCATCCGCACCTGCCGTCGTCTCGGCATCCACGCCATCGCCGTGTACTCGGAAGCCGACCGCGACGCGCAGCACGTGCGCCTGGCCGACGAGGCGTGGCCGATCGGCGGCTCCGCGCCGGCCGATTCGTACCTGCGCGCCGACACCATCATTGAGGTGGCGAAAAAATCCGGCGCGCAGGCCATCCATCCCGGTTACGGTTTCCTGTCGGAAAACACCGGCTTCTCACGCGCTTGCGTCGAGGCCGGCATCGTCTTCATCGGGCCGAAGCCGGAATCGATCGAGGCGATGGGCTCCAAGGCCGCCGCCAAGATCCTGATGGGCAAGCACGGCGTGCCGCTGGTACCGGGTTACAGCGGCGAGAACCAGGGCGCCGATTTGCTGGCCGACGAGGCGCGCAAGACCGGCTTCCCGCTGATGATCAAGGCGGCCATGGGTGGCGGCGGCAAGGGCATGCGCATCGTGCGCGAGGAAAAGGATTTCGCCGATGCACTGGCGTCCGCACAGCGCGAAGCCAAAAGCGCCTTCGGCGATTCCCGCGTCATCCTGGAGCGCTACGTGGAGCACCCGCGCCACATCGAGTTCCAGGTTTTCGGCGACACCCACGGCAACACCATCCACTTGAACGAACGCGAGTGCTCCGCACAGCGCCGCTTCCAGAAAGTGCTGGAAGAAACGCCCTCGCCTTTCCTGACGCCGGAGCGCCGCAAGGCCATGGGCGAAGCCGCCGTGGCGGCGGCAAAAGCCGTCGATTACGTCGGCGCCGGTACGGTCGAATTCATCGTCGGCGCCGACGGCGAATTCTTCTTCATGGAAATGAACACGCGCCTGCAGGTCGAGCACCCGGTCACCGAAATGACGCTGGGTCTGGACCTGGTCGAATGGCAACTGCGTGTGGCCAACGGCGAGCCGCTGCCGCTGGCGCAGGACGACATCCATGCGCACGGCCATGCCATCGAGGTGCGCCTGTACGCCGAGGATCCCGACCAGAACTTCCTGCCCGGCTCGGGCAAGCTGGAAGTGCTGCGCCTGCCCGAACCGTCCACGCACGTGCGGCTGGACGGCGGCGTGGTCGAGGGCGACACGGTCACCATTTTCTACGACCCCATGATCGCCAAGCTGATCGTGTACGACGCCAACCGCACCCAGGCGCTGGAACGCATGCGTCAGGCGCTGGGCGAATGCTCCATCATCGGACCCAAGTCCAACATCGGTTTCCTGGAACGCCTGGTGCGCCACCCGATCGTGGTCGAGGGCGACATCGATACCGGCTACCTGGATCGCCATCTGGACGCGTTCCTGGCCGGCTCCGACGAACCCCTGCCCGTCACCCTGCAGGCCGCCGCCTGCGTCGCGTTGCTGCACGATGAAACGATGGCAGCCAAAGCCGTCGCGACCACCGATCCGCACTCCCCGTGGGCCGACGCGGACGCCTGGCGTATCGGCCCGGCCGACGTGCGTCGGATCGTCCTGACGCGCGGTGACGTGCGTTACGAAATCGACGCCCATGGCGCGCACGGCCGCTATCGTCTGCATCACGAAAACTTCGACGCCGAAGTGGACGGCGCATGCATCGAAGACGGCTGGCTGGAAGCCCGCTTCGACGGCGTGGCCATGCGCCTGCGCGTGTTCACCCACGGCAAGCATATTGACGTGCACGACCCGTTGGGTCGCCGCTGCCGCCTCGAACGCGCTCCGGCGCACGCATGGAACGCCAGCGAAGGCGCCGGCGGCGACCAGATCATCGCGCCGATGCCGGGGCGCATCGTGCTGGTCAAAGCCAAGGCCGGCGACGGCGTCGAGGAAGGCCAGGACCTCGTCATCATGGAATCGATGAAGATGGAACTGGCCTTGAAGGCGCCTCGTGCCGGCACCATCGAGAGTCTATCGGTCAGCGAAGGCGAGTTCGTCGACGCTGACATCGTCCTGGTCCGTTTCGAGGCCGAATGACCTCGGGTAGGCACATGTCATGACCCAGCAACAAGCCAGCGACAACTTCATCCGCATCGTCGAAGTCGGTCCGCGCGACGGGTTGCAGAACGAGCGCGCCATCGTCCCGGCGGCGACCAAGATCGAGTTGATCAACCGGCTCGGACGCACCGGCCTGAAGACCATCGAGGCCACCAGCTTCGTCAATCCGGAATGGATTCCGCAAATGGCCGACGCGGCCGAAGTCTATCGCGGCATCGACAAGCAACCCGGCGTGGATTACCCGGTGCTGGTGCCCAACCTCAAGGGTTACGAACGCGCGCGCGCGGTGGGCGCGGACGAGATCGCCGTGTTCACCGCCGCCAGCGAAATGTTCAACCGCAAGAACATCAACGCCACCATCGACGAATCCATCGAACGTTTCGAGCCGGTGCTGGAGCGCGCCAAGGCCGACGGCGTGCGCGTGCGCGGTTACATTTCCACCGTGCTCGGCTGCCCCTACCAGGGCGAAGTACCGGTGCGCGACGTGGTGCGCGTGGCGAAGCGGCTGCACGACCTCGGCTGCCACGAGATTTCGCTCGGGGACACCATCGGTGTGGGCACGCCGACCAAGGCGCGCGCCATGCTCGAAGCCGTCGCCGCCGAGGTGCCGATGCAGGCGCTGGCCGTGCATTTCCACAACACCTACGGACAGGCGCTGGCCAACATCCTGGCCTGCATCGAGGCCGGCGTGCGCATCGTCGACAGTTCGGTTTCCGGTGCCGGCGGCTGCCCGTATGCACGCGGCGCCACCGGCAACGTCGCCAGCGAGGACGTGGTGTACATGCTGCACGGCATGGGCATGGAAACCGGCATCGATCTGGACAAGTTGATCGATGTCGGGATCTGGTTGTCCGGCGTGTTGAGTCATGCCACGTCGAGTTTCGTGGCGCGGGCCACAGTGGCGGGGTGAGGTGCGGGACTCGGGAAAGGCGTAAACCACCACCTTGTCATTCCGTCGAAAGCCGGAATGATGCTGAAGGATAAGCAAGATTTCGTAAATTTCGGAGCCGCCACCAGAAACATCCTGGCATTCTGATATCGTCGGCGTTTCCCATCATTGCTGACTGGAACCCTCCATGCAGGCCAAACCCATCACCATTGTCGGAGCCGGGCTGGTGGGCTCGCTGCTGGCCACGTTGCTGGCGCAACGCGGTTTCCGCATCGACCTGTTCGAAAAGCGCCCCGACCCACGCAAGGCCGGCTTCATCGGTGGGCGCTCGATCAACCTGGCACTGTCCGAACGCGGCATCCGCGCCCTGCGCATGGCGGATCTGGACCGGGCCGTGCTGAATCAGGCAGTGATGATGCGCGGACGCATGGTGCACGACCGCGATGGCGGTACCAACATGCAGCGCTACGGCATCGACGACAGCGAGGTCAACCAATCGGTGTCGCGCGGCGGGCTCAACATGCTGCTGCTGGATGCCGCCGCGAAAGCCGGCGTGACCATGCATTTCGAGCAGACGCTGACCGCCGCCGATTTCGACCATCACGCACTGACCTTTGCCGATGCCGACGGCACGCAACATACCGCCGAGGCAGGGGTCGTGATCGGCGCCGACGGCGCGGGGTCGGCATTGCGCGCGGCCATGAACCGCCATGCACCGCTGGGTGAGCGTGTGGAGCCACTGGATCATGGTTACAAGGAACTGGAGATTCCGCCCCTGGCGCAACTCCCGGACCACGCGCTGACACCCGAGCTGCGCGCCCGCCGCGATGCCGGCGAACGCTTCGCCATCGCGCCGGATGCCCTGCACATCTGGCCGCGCGGCAACTGCATGTGCATTGCCCTGCCCAATGCCGAGGGCAGTTTCACCGTCACCCTTTTCCTGCCGCGCGACGGCAAGCATCCAAGCTTCGCCAGCGTGCCCGACGCCGCTGCCGCGCGACCCTATTTCGAGGACGACTACGCCGACGCCCTGGCCTGCATGCCCGCTTTCGATGCCGATTACGACGCGCATCCGGTCGGCTCGCTGGCCACGCTTTATCTCGACCGCTGGCATCTCGATGGCCAGGCCTTGCTGGTGGGCGACGCCGCCCATGCCATCGTGCCGTTTCACGGCCAGGGCATGAATGCGGGTTTCGAGGACGTGGCCATCCTGGCGCCACTGTTGGCCGAAAGCAGCGATCTGGCGGAAGCCTTCGAGCATTTCCAGCAGCAACGCAAGCCCGACGCCGACGCCATCGCCGCCATGGCGCTGGAAAACTATGTGGAAATGCGCGATTCGGTGGTCGACCCGGACTACCTGCGCAAACGCCAGCTGGGCGCGCGACTGGCCGAACGCGCACCCCGGCACTTCATGCCGCGCTACCGCATGGTCACCTTCACGCATTTGCCCTATGCCTATTGCTTGGAACGCGGTCGCGCACAGGACATGCTGCTGACCCAGTTGCTGCATGGCCACGCACAGGCGGACAGCGTGGACATCGACGCCGCCGTCACCACGCTGAAGGCCACTCTGCCGCCACTGCCCGCCTGACCACGCATGTCGACGTCCCGGGACGAGCTGACGGCACTTTACGAACGCACGCAATACCGCGTGCGCCTGGCGCGTGGCGGCCATGCCGTGATCCGCATCCACCAC
>DASSTF010000035.1:0-9673 GCA_035708045.1 Rhodanobacteraceae bacterium
GCCGACGACCTGCGTCCGCACATCCAGGCCCTGGCCGGCGTCGCCGAATGCCGCATCAGCACGCATCCGAATGCCGGCCTGCCGAACGCGCTGGCCAAATACGACGAAACGCCGGAGCACATGTCCACCGTGCTCGGCGAATTCGCCCAGGCCGGGCTGGTGAACATGGTCGGCGGATGCTGCGGCACCACCCCCGGGCACATCGAAGCCATCGCCGGAGCGGTGTCGAAACACCCGCCGCGCCGGCAACCCGAACCCCGCACCGAAGCCGCCTGACCATTCCCCTCGTGGAAGCGGCCGCCGTCGCGGTCGTGGCTGAAGCCGCTTCCACCGGATGACGAAGAACCGCACCGAGCACCCATGCCATGATCCGTCACACCACGCTTTCCGGCCTCGAACCGCTGGTCATCACCGAAGACACGCTGTTCATCAACGTGGGCGAGCGCACCAACGTCACCGGCTCGGCCAGGTTCAAGCGCCTCATCAAGGAAGAGCGTTTCGACGAGGCCGTGGAAGTGGCACGCCAGCAGGTAGAGAACGGCGCGCAGGTGATCGACGTCAACATGGACGAGGGCCTGCTCGATGCCGAGGCGTGCATGGTCAAGTTCCTGCGCCTGATCGCCGCCGAGCCGGACATCGCGCGGGTGCCGGTGATGATCGACTCGTCCAAATGGAGTGTCATCGAGGCCGGCCTGCGCTGCCTGCAGGGCAAGGGCATCGTCAACTCGATTTCGCTGAAGGAAGGCGAGGAGGAATTTCTCGATCACGCGCGTCAGGTGATGCGTTACGGCGCGGCGGCGGTGGTGATGGCCTTCGACGAGGACGGCCAGGCCGACAGCGTGGAACGGCGCTTGGAAATCTGCGAACGTTCGTACCGGCTGCTGACCGAAAGGATCGGCTTTCCGCCCGAAGACATCATCTTCGATTCCAACATCTTTCCCATCGCCACCGGCATCGAGGAACATGCCGACAACGCCGTCGATTTCATCGAGGCGGCGAAGATCCTGAAAAAACGCTACCCGCTGTCGCACATCTCCGGCGGCGTCTCCAACGTGTCGTTCTCCTTCCGCGGCAACAACCCGGTGCGCGAGGCCATCCACAGCGTGTTCCTGTATCACGCCATCAAGGCGGGCATGGACATGGGCATCGTCAACGCCGGGCAATTGGCCATCTACGACCAGCTCGACGAGGAACTGCGCGAGCGCGTCGAGGACGTGGTGCTCAACCGCCGCGCCGATGCCACCGAACGATTGATGGAGATCGCGCACAAGTACAAGGGCGACGGTTCCAACCCCGAGGACGACGGCAAAAAACTGGCCTGGCGCGAACTGCCGGTGGCCAAGCGCCTGGAACACGCGCTCGTACACGGTATCGACCAGTACGTGGTCGAGGACACCGAGGAAGTGCGCAAGACCGTCAGCAAGACACTCGATGTCATCGAAGGCCCGCTGATGGACGGCATGAACGTGGTCGGCGACCTGTTCGGCGCCGGCAAGATGTTCCTGCCGCAGGTGGTGAAATCCGCGCGCGTAATGAAGAAGGCCGTGGCCTATCTGCTGCCGTTCATGGAGGAAGAAAAGAAACGCAGCGGCGACGTCGGCAAATCCAATGGCAAGATCGTCATGGCCACCGTCAAGGGCGACGTGCACGACATCGGCAAGAACATCGTCGGCGTGGTGCTGGCATGCAACAACTTTGACGTGGTCGACCTGGGCGTGATGGTGCCGGCGCAGAAGCTGCTCGACACCGCCATCGAGGAGAAGGCCGACATGGTCGGTGTTTCCGGCCTGATCACGCCGTCGCTGGAAGAGATGTGCCACGTCGCCAGCGAGATGAAGCGGCGCGATTTCGCCATCCCGCTACTGATCGGCGGCGCCACCACCTCGCGCGCGCACACCGCGCTCAAGATCGAGCCCAACTACGCCGCCAACACAGTGTGGGTCAAGGATGCCTCGCGCGCCGTCGGCGTGGCGCAGTCGCTGGTAAGCAAGGACAAGGTGCGCGCATTCCTGGACAAGATCCACGACGAATATGCCGATATCCGCACGCGCCGTTCCCAACGCGGTCCACGCAAAAAACTGGTGTCACTGGAGGCGGCGCGCGCCAATGGCTTCAAGCGCGACTGGAGCGGGTACACGCCACCGATGCCGAAGCAACCCGGCATCCACGTGTTCGACGATTACCCGCTGGAAACCCTGTCCGGAACCATCGACTGGACGCCGTTTTTTCAGGCCTGGGAACTGCATGGCCACTACCCGGACATACTCGCCGACGACGTGGTCGGTACGCAGGCCACCGAACTTTTCAACGACGCGCAGGCGATCCTGAAGCAGATTCTGGAAGAAAAGTGGCTGACGGCGCGCGCGGTGATCGGTTTCTGGCCGGCCAACAGGGTTGGGGACGATATCGAAATTTATCGGGACCCGGAAAAGCAAGCTTCCGCAAGTCGCGAGGTGTTGGCCACATTGCATCATTTGCGGCAGCAGGCGGACAAGCCGGTGGAGCGGCCCAACTTGTGTCTGTCCGACTTTGTGGCGCCGAAGGAAACCGGCAAGGAAGATTGGGTAGGCGGCTTTGCCGTCACGGCAGGGCATGGCATCGAGAAACACCTGGAACGTTTCAAGGCCGACAACGACGATTACTCGGCCATCATCCTCAAAGCCCTGGCCGACCGTCTGGCCGAAGCCTTCGCCGAGCACATGCACCAGCGCGTGCGCCGGGAGTTCTGGGGTTACGCGTCCGACGAGGATCTGGACAACGAGGCACTGATCCGCGAGGAATACCGCGGCATCCGCCCTGCCCCCGGCTATCCGGCCTGCCCCGACCACACCGAGAAGACCACGCTGTTCGAGTTGCTCGACGTGACCAACAACACCGGCATCGAACTGACCGAGGGTTTCTCGATGTACCCGGCCGCCGCCGTGTCGGGCTGGTATTTCAGCCACCCGGACAGCCAGTATTTCGTGGTCGGCCGGCTGACGCGCGAACAGGTCGAGGACTACGCCGCGCGCAAGGGCTGGAGCCTGCCCGAAGCCGAACGCTGGCTGGCGGCCAACCTCGACTACGATGCGGAATGATGATTGGAGAGGGGCGAGTAGCGAGGGGCGAGTAGCGAGGGCGCGTTGATCATGGTGTCGGGAATCGGTTGGTAGAACGAAGCCCGTTCGCCCTGAGGTATCGAAGGGCAGGCTCCACATGTGCCGCAACGCCCATGTTCCAAAATCGTTTCAGCGGACTCTGTTCAAAGCTGCCGTGGGACACGATTACGGGCAAGTTCCCGCACCGCCTTCGGCCATGCCGCGCACGACTGTCGCGATGCGCCCGGCCAATGCCTGCAACGCACGCTGGTGCCCATCGACCAGGGCCGCATAGCCCGACCCGACCGTTTCGCGGATACGGCTGCTGCATTGCAACGCCTGCACCTTGCCATCGCGTCCGCGTACGCTCCAGCTCGCCGCCAGCAGCGTGTGGCTCCCCGGCACGGATTCGAAACGATCGACATTGACCTTGATACGGTACACCGGCTCGTCGCCGCCACTTGTCAAACCGTAGATATCCTGCGCGCCCAGCTCGCGCACCAGCACATCGGAAAGCGCCATGCGGATCTCGTCGCCCAGCGGCGCAATCCAGCGTTCGCCTTCCAGCAAGGCCACACTGCTGGCGCCTTCGCGCACCACCATTTGCGGCTGGTCGACCTGCGCCGGAACCGTCACCGGCAAAACCGCGATGCGATAAGGCGCCGTGGCCGCCGAAACAGGCACGGCATGATCCGGCGGCACCAGAGTGTAGAAATGCATCGGCGCCGAACTGCAACCGGCCAGCCACACTCCCAGGCCGATCATCGACAGGCAACGAACAAGACGCATCATGGCTGACTCCGTGCAGGCTGGCGGGGTGGTGGCGGCGCTTGCGGTGCGGGATCGTTGTTGCGCCTGCCGCGCAGCAAGGCTTCGGGATGACGCGACAGGTAGCTGGTGAGCACGCGCAACGAACGCGCGGCGCGTTCCAGTTCCTGCAACGTCTGGCCCAGGCTCTGGCGCAATGGCGAATCGCCCGACAAGGCGCTGGTGGCCGTGCTGAGCGTCTTCCGCGCCTGCTCCAGCGTGGACTTGGCTTCCGGCGCCAGTTCATTGTTGAACTGCGCCAGCAACGCATTGAGCTGCTTGAGGCTGGCATCAAGATGCGCGCCAAGATCGTCGAACGGAATCTTGTGCACCTTGTCCACGATGTCGGCCACCTGCTGCTGCAGCTTGTCGAAGCTGCCGGGCATGGTCGGCACCACCAGGGGATTCAGCTTGCCGTTGTAGGCCACCTTGGGTGCCTTGGGGAAGAAATCCAACGCGACATACAACTGCCCGGTCAGCAGGTTGCCGTTGCGCAATTGCGCACGCAGACCGTGCTTGACCAGGATGCCGAGCAAGGCGCCCGGATTGTCGTTTCCGGTACGTTCGATGAAACGCTGGTTGGCCCGGCCGATGCGATGCGGATAGATCACCGCGGTCACCTCCGCCGGGAAACGCTTGGTCTTCGGATCGAAATCCAGCGACACGTTGGTCACCTGGCCAAGATCGATGCCGAGGAAGTCCACCTGCGCGCCCACGGCCAGACCGCGTACCGACTGGTGGAACAGCATCTTCAGCCGCACCGGCGGACCATCCGGCGGCCGCATGGCCAATGCCTGGTTGGAGAACAGCATGAAGCGGCTGTCTTCCTTGGCCGGCGTGGTGGCCGTGTTGCCCGGTGGCGTGCCGAAGGCGACACCGCCGGAAATCACCGTCGCCAGGGATTCGGTGTTGACCTTGAGCCCACCCGCGCCAAGCGACACATCCACGCCGCTGGCATTCCAGAAACGCGTGTTGTCGGTGACGAACTTGTCGTTGGGCGCCTTGATGAACACCTGCACGGTGACGCCCTTGCCGTCACTGTCAAGGTGATAGGCCACCACGCGCCCCACCTGGATGCGGCGGTAGTACACCGGCGAACCGATATCCAGCGAACCCAGGTCCTTGCTCGACAGGAGAAAGCTGCTGCCGGCCTCGTTGTGGGTCAACGGTGGGGGCGTTTCCAGCCCCTTGAAGTACCTGTTTTCGTCCTTCGATCCGCCGGTGTCGGCGCCAATGTAGGAACCGGAAAACAACGTGCCCAATCCGGACACGCCACCCAGGCCGATGCGCGGTCGCACCACCCAGAAGCGGCTGCCCTCGGTGGCAAAACTCCTGGCTTTCTTGTCCAGATCCACCGTGACCAGAACCCGCGAACGATCGTCGCTCAACTGCAGTCCGCGCACCTTGCCGATGACGACGTTCTTGTACTTGACCTCGGTCTTGCCGGCGGTGATGCCCTGGGCGTCCTGGAAACTGATGACGATTTCCGGGCCGGCCTGCAACCACGCCGTGATCACCAGCGACAATCCGATCAACGCCGCCACCAGCGGCACCAGCCAGATCAGCGATACCGTCCAGCGGCGCTTGCGCACCTTGGCCGGTTCCGGGATGTCGTCGTCCCGTGGAGTTGGATCGTGCGAATCAGTCATGAAGATTCCCGCTGGCTTCCCTCGGCATTGTCCCAGATGAGACGCGGATCGAAACTCATCGACGCCAGCATGGTAAGCACCACCACCAGCGCAAACCAGATCACGCCGGGCAAAGGCTCCACGCGCGCCAGCGGCCCCAGCTGCACCACGCCGGTCAGCAGGGCCACCACGAACACGTCCAGCATCGACCAGTAGCCCATGGCCTCGACCAGACCATACAGCCGCGAGCGTTGCCGCGCCGGCCAGCGCGCACGCTTGCGCTGCACGCTGACGAGCAGCCAGGCCAGGGCGATGAATTTCAACACCGGCACCATGATGCTGGCAAAGAACACGATCACGGCCAGATCCGGCGAACCCACCACCCACAACTCCACGACGCCGCTCAGAATGGTGTTGTCGGTACTGGAAAACAGGCTGGCCGTGCGCATGATCGGCACGATGTTGGCCGGCAGGTAAAGAATGACGGCGGCGATCAGCAACGCCCAGGTGCGTGCGATGGAATCGGGCTTGCGCCGATGCAGACTGGCGCCGCAACGCGGACAGGCGCCCACCTCTCCATGCGCGGCGCAGCGGCATACCTGACCGCATACGTGGCAACCGATCAGGCCCAGCCGGGTCGCGGTCGGAAGCGGTGCGTGCGCGGCACTCACCCGCATGCCTCCACTGGCAGGGGTTCGCGCCACAGATCATGGGTATCCCACGACGCCACCAGCGTGATCAGCACCATCAACGCGGCAAACCCCCACAGGCCGATGTCGGGGGATACCTCGAACACGGTATCGAGCTTGACCACGGCCACCAGGATGCCGAGCATGAACACCTCGATCATGCTCCACGGATGCAGCCACTTGAGCACGCGCACGACCTGGATCAGGCCGGGCGGTTTGCGCCCTGCCGCCACGAATCCGCAGGCCCAGATGAGCAAAAGCAGTTGCAGCAACGGCGCGAAAAACAACGTCGCGGCAACCAGTACCGCGACCACGCGCACATGCTCATTCCAGGCAGCCATGACGGCGCCCCACAATGTGGACGAACTGGTGATGCCACTGGCGCTGATGGAAAAGACCGGCCACAGGTTGGCGATCAGCCACACGATCAGGCCGGCCACCGACAGCGCCAGCACGCTGTGCACGTTCAGGCGCTGATGCCGATACAGCGTGGCGCCGCAGCGCAGGCAGCACGCCTTCTCGCCGCACGCCAGCGGACGTCGACGGTAAACCGCGTCGCAATGCTCGCAAATCACCAGCGGTGATG
Source organism: Rhodanobacteraceae bacterium (assembly GCA_035708045.1). Taxonomy (GTDB): domain Bacteria; phylum Pseudomonadota; class Gammaproteobacteria; order Xanthomonadales; family Rhodanobacteraceae; genus Oleiagrimonas. The sequence goes on from DASSTF010000035.1 coordinate 6,788, forward strand.
CGTTCGGGTTCATGTGCAGTCGCCACTCCGGTTGCCTGCCCCCTGCCACATTATCGCCAATGCAGCCGCTGCGTGCAGCTTGATGAACCGTCTCTGATCAGCCTCGTTCGTCAGCCAGGTTTTCTCAAGCTTGAAAACCATCCTTGCCGCAGCACCCAAATCCAGCCACTCCTTCAACCCCCGTCTTTTCATCTCGGAAGAGAGGGTGTCGCAGCTGAATTTTGAAGCTGAACAGGTAAAAGCATGATGTTGGAATTGTTATGCTTTGCGTCTGCCTTTTGCCGGAACCGCAATGAATACCCCGACGCCTGCCCAGAACGTGTTCGATGTCACCCAGGACAATTTCGAGCGGGATGTCCTCCAGGCATCCTTCGACACGCCGATCCTGATCGACTTCTGGGCCGAATGGTGCGGCCCGTGCAAGGCGCTTGGCCCACTGCTGGAAAAGATGGTCGACGCCTACCAGGGTGCCTTTCGCCTGGGCAAGATCGACGTGGACGCCCAGCAGGCACTGGCCGGCGCCTTCGGCATCCGCAGCATTCCGACGGTGATGCTGGTCAAGGGCGGCAAGCCGATCGACGGTTTTGCCGGCGCGCTGCCGGAAGGCCAGCTGCGCGAGTTTCTCGGCAAGCACCTGACACCCGCCATCGCCGGCGCGGAAGATGCCAACCCTGCCGACACGACGGCACAGGAACCACGCGAGTCGCCCGCCCAGGCCGTCGAGCGCCTGCGCCGGGAAATCGTCGAGCAACCGGAACAGGCATCGCTGCATCTGGATCTGATTCAGGCATTGCTGCAGAACGGCCAGACCGACGTGGCCGAACAGGAACTGTCCGCCCTGCCCGCCAAACTTGCCACGGAGGCCCGCACACAAACCCTGCGCAGCCAGCTCGACCTGGCCCGCGTGCTGCAAGACGCCCCGTCTGTCGAAGTGCTGCAACAACGCATCCAAACCAACGCCGACGACTGGGCTGCGCGCGATCTGCTGGGTGTGCATCTGCTGCTGGGGCAGGATCCCGAGGCCGGACTGGAGCAGTTCCTCTACGTACTGGAGCATGCGCCCCAGTGGCAGGATGGCCAGGCAAGAAAACGCCTCTTGGCCGCCTTTGCCACCTTGAACGATTCAAGTATGGTCGGCCGCTACCGGCGGCGCATGGCTTCGTTGCTGTTCTGAGCCACATCCGCCCGTGCGCGCATCCACCTTCCGCCGCCTGCTCAACCTGTGGCCGCCGTTCCTGGTCAACGCCATCCGCGTGATGTCGATCAGCGACGACTGGAGCCAGGCCCACGTGCGCCTTCGCCTGCGTCCGTGGAACCGCAACTACGTGCGCACCCAATTCGGTGGCAACCTGTTCGCCATGACCGACCCGTTCTGGATGCTGCTGGTTCTGCATCAGCTGGGGCGCGATTATTACGTCTGGGACAAGGCCGCCAGCATCGAATTCATGGCGCCCGGCCGCAGCGACGTGCATGCCCGCTTCCATCTGGAACCTGCCGTGATCGACGCATTGCGTGCGGAGGCCGCCGGTGGCGGCAAGGTGTTGCACTGGTTCGAAACCGACGTCACCACGGCTTCGGGCGAGGTGATCGCCCGGGTTCGCAAGCAGATCTACATAAGACTCAAACCGGCGGCCCGCAAACCGCCGTTGCCCGCCGGGTGAAAGTGTCAGGCGCTCTTCTTGCCGCCTGAAGGATGCTTGTTGTAACGCAGCTTGGAAAAGGAGCGCGAGCTCTTGTGCGGATGCACGGGTGAAAGCGCACGCCAGGCGCCATCGGCCTCCTGTACTTCGATACGCACATCCGAACCCATGCGATTGCACAGATCCGAGGCGAGGCGGAACGCGCCCATCACCGCCTCCTCGCGACTGGGCCAGGTTTCCACCACCGTATGCGCGCGGCGCACCACCCACGGTTCACCGGGAGGTGAAAAGGGAACAAAAATCGCCAGTGCCGTACCTTCCACGACATTTTCTCCTGCATGTGCAACACATACCCGACTTGTGTCTGTCCAGGGCGGCCATTTTGCTCCGCTTGCCGGTTATACGTCGGTTCAGAATGGCATACAAGACCGGAAATCTCATTTTTGTGATGGAAATCAACATTCAAACCACGACAGTTGTGATTTCCACACAAAAAAGCCGCTCCCTTCCATACGTATGCGCATGTTAACCCCGCCCGGACGCAACTGTCACGGTCACATGACCTTCGACACTGTATGCACGCATGACTTCCGTCCTAGTCTCGGCGATCGTGAGCAGCCGGAGAACCATGATCCGGTTTTGCTGCCATTCCGTTCGCTTTTTGTCGCCGGGGCTTTCCCGGCTCTTTCATCAGAGGGAGAGTTCATGTCTAAGCAATTGATCAAGCCGATCGCCCTGGCCATCGGCCTGGCGCTGGCAGCCAGCGGCTGCAGCAACAGCAGCCAGAATCCGAATGCATCGGCGTCCAACGCGTCGACCTCGGCATCCGCCAAGACCGTGCCGGCGCCGGCCTCCACCATCGTCATTCCGGACGACCAGCCGATCGCCTTCACGCTGGACAACAACTACGACGCCTGCAACGACTTCGCCAGCTACGTGAACGCGAAGTGGAACAAGGCCAATCCGATTCCCTCCGACCAGGCCCGCTGGGGCGCCTTCGGCATCCTGCACAAGAAGACCACCCTGCAGCAGAAGAAGATCCTCGAAACCGCCGCGTGGGACGCCAAGCACAACCAGGGCAGCCAGCTTGAACAGAAGCTCGGCCACCTGTACGCCGCCGGCATGGACACCGCCACCATCAACAAGCTGGGCTACACCCCGATCAAGCCCAAGCTGGCGCAGATCGACGGCCTGAAGAACACCGCCGACATCGTCAACTTCATCGACACCAGCTACAACAACGCCG
>DASSTF010000036.1:0-2898 GCA_035708045.1 Rhodanobacteraceae bacterium
TCGCATATTCCTGTATCGGCGCCGCAAGCGCCGTGCCGCCGAGAAGGGCGAAAAGCCGCGTGACCCGTGGCCGGTCGACTGGGCACGCTCGCTGTTTCCGGTGGTGCTGGCGGTGCTGCTGCTGCGCTCGTTCGTGGCCGAACCGTTCCGCATCCCCTCCGGTTCAATGATGCCGACGCTCAACGTCGGCGATTTCATTCTGGTCAACAAGTTTTCCTACGGTCTGCGCCTGCCGGTGTTCCACCACAAGATCCTGGATCTCGGCGAGCCCAGGCGCGGCGACATCATCGTGTTCCGTCCGCCCTGGCAGCCCGATCAGGACTGGATCAAGCGCGTGGTCGGACTGCCCGGCGACCGTGTGGTGGTGAAGGGCGAAAAGGTGTGGATCAACGGCAAACTGGTGCCCACCGATCCCATTGGTCCTTACCAGGGCGATGCCGACGCGAAGGAACAGCGTTACGTCATGCGCCACAACGGCATCGTGATGCACGAGCACCTGGGCGGCATCGACCACAAGATCATCGAAATGCCGATGATCAACGTGGCTCCCGGCGTGCCCAGCGACATCAACCCCGAGATCGTGCCCAAGGGCTGCTATTTCGTCATGGGCGACAACCGTGACAACAGCGAAGATAGCCGATATGAGGGCTGCGTCCCGGAAAAAGACCTGGTGGGCAAGGCATTCTTCATCTGGTTCAGCCTGTCGTCGTTGTCGCGAATAGGTACCATACTGCACTGAGCGATCGTGCCAACATCAGACCGGATTGCCCGAAACGGCAGTCAGGGGGAGACAAGGGTCATGCAATCCAGACAATCGGGCATCACGCTGCTCAGCTTCATCGTGATCTTGCTGATCGTGGGTTTCTTCGCCTTCATGGCCATGAAGCTGGTGCCACCGTACATGGACTACATGGGCGTGTCCAAGGCCATGGAAGAAGTGGCCACCGAGGGTGTGCACGGCAAGTCGCAGAACGACATCCGGCAGGATTTCATGTTCAAGCTGAGCTTCCAGTACGCCGACCAGGTCATCACGCCGAAGGACATTACGTTTGTCCACACCCAGGGCGGCACCAGCATGGATGTGTCCTACGATCAGCGCGTGCATTTTCTCTACAACATCGATTTTCTCCTGCATTTCGAGAAAAGCGTCAAGCTGCAGGGCAATTTGTACTGAGAGGGGCGCGGCTCGTTTGTGCAGGGGTTGGGGGGCGGGTAACGGGGGCGCAAGTACGAGAGTTTCGTGAAGCGCCATTGCTGCCGCGTAGAGCGAGTACTGCCCGCCATTCGTGCGACCCCATCCATGCGCCCCCGCTACCCGCCCCCAATCCCACTTCCAATCAGGCCCCGGCTGCCAGTAGCGCGCCCTCGCTACTCGCCCCTCATCCCTCGCCCCTCCCAGTACAGGTATCATGTCGTCCACGCACACCACGGTCGACACAAATTCTTGAAACTCGAACACCACTTCCGCGATCCGCAACTGGCCGAATTGGCACTTACCCACCGCAGCGTGGGCCGGCCCAACAACGAGCGCATGGAATTCCTGGGTGACGCTCTGGTCAACATGCTGGTGGCCGAAATGCTGTACGAGGCCCATCCGCATGCCAGCGAGGGCGAGTTGTCGCGGTTGCGCGCGCAGTTGGTGAACGGTCAGGCACTGGCCGAGGTGGCCCGCGAGCTGGAACTGGGCACGCTGCTGCATCTGGGGCCGGGCGAAATGAAAAGCGGCGGCCATCGCCGCGACTCCATTCTGGCCGACGCCTTCGAGGCCATGCTGGCCGCGGTATATCTGGATGGCGGATTCGATGCCTGTCGCAAGACGGTGCGAACCCTTTTCGACCAGCGCGTGGCGGGCCTCCCGCGCTCGCACAAGGACGCCAAGACACGGCTGCAGGAATGGCTGCAGGCGCGGGGCCTGGCGTTGCCGCAATACGATCTGGTCGGCAGCCATGGCGAGGACCATGCCAAGACCTTCGATGTCGTCTGCCACATCAGCGAACCGCGTGAGCTGAACGTCGAGGGACGGGGCAGCAGCCGGCGCGCCGCCGAGCAGGACGCCGCCGAATCCGTGCTCGGCATGCTCACCGGGGAGGTTTCGCCATGAACGAGCCCAAGGTTTCCGCAAGCGGCGATTTCCACTGTGGCCTGGTTGCCCTGGTCGGACGCCCCAATGTGGGCAAATCCACCTTGCTGAACGCGTTGATCGGTTTCCGGCTGAGCATCGTCAGCCCGCGCCCGCAAACCACCCGTCACCGCATTCTCGGCATATCCACCCGCGACAGCGGACAGATCCTGTACGTGGACACGCCGGGTTTGCATCGCGGCGCCAAGCGCGCGATGAACCGCAGTCTCAACCGCGCGGCGCGTTCGGCCATCGCCGAGGTGGACGTCGCCGTGCAGCTGATCGAGGCCGGGCGCTGGACCGACGAGGACGATGCCGTGCACGCCGCCCTCATGGAACGCCGGATGCCGCATCTGCTGGCCGTCAACAAGACCGACCAGAAGAAGGACAAGCGCGAGTTGCTGCCCTTCGTCGCCGAGGTCACCGCCAACCACGGCTTCGACGAAGTGTTCTATGTCAGCGCCCTGAAACGCGAGGGACTGGAGACGCTGGAGCAGGGCATCATCGCGCGCCTGCCGCGCCAGGATGCCATCTACGATGAAGATGAGGTCACCGATCGCAGCGAACGCTTCATGGCCGCCGAGATGGTGCGTGAGCAGTTGATGCTGCGTCTGGATCAGGAGCTTCCCTATGCCACCACCGTCGTCATCGAACAATTCGGCGACCGCCCCGACGGCGTGACCGAAATCCACGCCGTGATCTGGGTCGAGCGCGAGGGCCAGAAAGCCATCGTCATCGGCAAAGGCGGCGAGCGGCTGAAAACCATCGGCAGCAACGCC
>DASSTF010000037.1:0-19905 GCA_035708045.1 Rhodanobacteraceae bacterium
CGGCTGCAACGGCTGCATCGGCATGGGTCAGGCCCCGGCCAGCGGACGCATCAGCCTGCGCACCGTGCCGCGCAACTTTCCCGGCCGCTCCGGCACCAAGGAAGACAGCGTGTACCTGTGCAGCCCGGAAACCGCCACCGCGGCGGCGCTGACCGGCAAGATCACCGATCCGCGCACGCTCGATTTCGACTACCCCGAGTTCACGCCGCCGGAACACCCGATCACCAACCATGCCACGCTCAGCAAGCCGCCCGCAGACGGCAGCAAGGTGGAGCTGGTCAAGGGCCCCAACATCAGACCCCTGCCCGGGAGCGACCCGTTGCCCGACGATTTCACCGGTCCGGTGTCGATCAAAGTCGGCGACAACATTTCCACCGACGAGATCATGCCCGCCGGCGCGCGCGTGCTGCCCTTTCGCAGCAACATCCCCGAGATCAGCAGGTTCGTCTTCAACCAGGTCGACGAGAGTTACTACGACCGCGCGATGAAATTGAAGGAAGACGGCCATGTGGTCGTCGGCGGCAGCAACTACGGCCAGGGTTCCAGCCGCGAACACGCCGCGCTGGCGCCGCGCTACCTGGGTGTGCTCGTGGTGCTGGTCAAAAGCTTCGCGCGCATTCACCGGCAGAACCTGGCCAACTTCGGCATCCTGCCGCTGGTGTTCAGCAACCCCGACGACTACGACCGCATCGAGGCAGGCGACGAGCTCGCATTCAAGGGCATGATCGACGCCATCGGCTCGGGCAATGAAGTCGAGATCCACGACGTCACGCAGGGCTTCCGCTTCAAGACGCACCACGACCTCAGCGAACGGCAGATCAAGATGGTGCTCAAGGGCAACCTCCTGAACGTGGTGCGCGAAAAACAGTAGGATGGGCACTACCCGCCGGCATGGGGTTCCGATGGCGGGCAATGCCCGCCCTACGCTTCACGGGTTACCATTTGCCCACTGTCGCTGTGGAGACACCTCATGGCCAACGAACCGACCGCCAAGCTGGCGGTGCTGATCGACGCTGACAACGCCCAGCCGTCGCTGGCCGAAGGTCTCCTGGCCGAGGTGGCCAAATACGGCACCGCGCACGTCAAGCGGGCCTACGGCGACTGGACCGGCACGCATCTCAAGAGCTGGAAGGAACAGTTGCTGGAGCAGTCCATCCAGCCGATGCAGCAGTTCGGCTACACGCGCGGCAAGAACGCCACCGATTCGGCGCTGATCATCGACGCCATGGATCTGCTGTATACCGGGCGCTTCGACGGCTTCTGCATCGTTTCCAGCGACAGCGATTTCACGCGCCTGGCCGCGCGCATCCGCGAGTCGGGCCTGACCGTCTACGGTTTCGGCGAAGAAAAAACGCCTGCTCCGTTCGTGGCTGCCTGCGACAAGTTCATCTACACCGAAATCCTCGGCGCCAGGCCGGACGAGGAACAACCGCTGAAGCGCCGCACCGCCGAACAACTGAAACAGGACAGCGGTCTGGTCAACCTGCTGCGCAACGCCATCAACGCCGCCTCCGACGATGACGGCTGGGCCGCGCTGGGCGGCGTCGGATCGATCGTCACCAAGCAGCGACCCAACTTCGACTCGCGCACCTACGGCTATGCCAAGCTCAGCGAATTGGTGAGCGCAATCCCGTTGTTCGATACCGAACGCCGCAGCCCGGGCGATGGACGTCCCGGCGTCATCTACGTGCGCAACAAGCCGCGCAGGAAATCGTGAGCCAGGCTTCACTCGTCGACACCCTGCGCCAGGCGCTGATCGCGCGTCCGGACGGATCGCTCCGCGTGGCCTTCAGCGGCGGTCCCGATTCCACCGCCCTGCTGCACGCGCTGACCAACTTGCCCGAGGCGCGCGCGCGCGGCTTGTGTGCCCTGCATGTCGATCACGGTCTGCATCCCGACAGTCGCCGGTGGGCCGACCGCTGTCGCGAATTTTGCGCACGCCTCGATGTCCCACTGGACATCCGGCAAGTCGAAGTGGACAACCGCAGCGGCATGGGTCTGGAAGCGGCGGCGCGCGATGCCCGCCTTGCCGTATTCGCGCGCCTGCTGCAGCCTGGCGAATACCTGCTGACGGCCCATCATCGCGACGACCAGGCCGAAACCGTGCTGCTGAAACTGCTGCGCGGCGCCGGGCCCGAAGGCCTGGGTGGCATGCGCGAACGGCGACCGCTTGCCGCAGGCTGGTTGTGGCGGCCTTTGCTGAACACCCCGCGTGAGGCACTGACGAGTTATCTGCGCTCACACGCGCTGGACAGCATCGACGACCCATCCAACGAGTCGTCCGCACTGGCACGAAGCTTCCTGCGCCAGAACATCATGCCGCGCCTGAGCGCCCACTGGCCCCGCGCCACGCTCGCCATCAGCCACAGCGCGCGCCTGAATCGGCAGACGGCGGACTATCTTCATCTGTGTGCTGCCGAAGCTCTGGAAAACCTGCTGTGCGCTACCGACGGCAGCCTGGATGCGCCTGGCTGGCTGGCTCTGCATCCGGCATTGCAGGGACCGGTGCTCGATCAATGGCTGCACGCACAAGGCTTTGCCTCGCCCACGTTGGCCCAGCGCGATCAGTTGCAGCAACAGATCCGGCATGCCTCGGGTGGCCGCGTGCCGCTGGTGCAATGGCCGGGTACCGCCGTGCATGTCTGGCGCAAACGCCTGCACGCGCACGCGCCCTTGCCGGACGCGCCCGCCGCGTGGCGAAGCCCGTGGCATGGCGAGGAGCTGACGCTTCCGGCCATGTCCGGCATGCTGCGACTGCTGCCTGCTGCAGCCGGAAACACGCCCACATCCACGCCCGAGTTTGACGTGACATTGGGAGATATCGGCGTTCGCTTGCGCCCTGCCGGCGACCCCCACACCCGTGAACTGCGCGACCTGTTCCAGCAAGCCGCCATTCCCCCCTGGCGGCGCCGCCGTTGCCCTCTGATCCATGACCGGAACGGCACCCTGCTGGCCGTGGCCGACCTGTGGCAGACCGAGGCCGGCAAGAACTTTTTCGACGCGCTTGGCCGTCGCCCGCAATGGTCGCCTGCGGCCTGAAACGCCCTCCATGTCGATTGCCAACGCACACCTCGTGCGTTACCTTTCCCGACCATGAGCAAGCCTTCGGACAAGCCTTCCGGCACCGCCAAGCAACCTGCGCCATCCAACCAGATCGCTGGTTTCGAGGCGTCACTCAACGAACTGGAGCAACTGGTCACGCGCATGGAAGGTGGCGACCTCAGCCTGGACGAATCGCTGAAGTCCTTCGAGCGCGGCATCGCGCTGTTCCGCGATTGCCAGGGCACGCTCGAACAGGCCGAGCTGCGCGTACGCCAGTTGCTGGATCCCGAAAACCCCGATTCCGCGCAGCCGCTCGAACACGATTGAACCGACTCGCAGGGCGGGCGCCAACGCGATTTGCATCTGGGACGCGGGTCGGCGTCGATGCACGCGGATAGAGCGCATTTTGATCCACGTTTATCGGCGTTGGTCCGGGTCAAAAAACGCGGCGGCAGTGCCCGCTTTCATATCTACTTGTTCAACGGTCTATTCGCCGGCCACGGTCATGCGGTCGACCAGGATGGAACCGGTCATGACCCGCGAGCGCCGATCCACATCGGCACCGATGGCCTGGATGCCGGCAAACATGTCGCGCAGGTTGGCGGCAATGGTGATCTCCTCGACCGGATACGCGATTTCGCCGTTTTCCACCCAGAAGCCGCTGGCGCCGCGCGAGTAGTCGCCAGTGACGACGGACACGCCCTGCCCCATCACTTCGGTCACCACCAGGCCAGTGCCCAGGCGTTTGAGCATGCCGTCGAAATCGTCCGCGCCATGGCCGACTTCCAGATTGTGCACACCGCCGGCATTGCCGGTGGACGACAAGCCGAGCTTGCGCGCCGAATAACTGCCGAGCAGGTAACGCGCCAGCACACCGTTTTCGATCAGGGCCGATTCGCGCGTGGCCACGCCCTCGGCATCGAATGCCGACGACCCCGGCCCACGCGGCAGTAGCGGGCGTTCAATGATGGACAGCCAATCGGGAAAAATCTTCTTGCCCATGCCATCAAGCAAAAAACTGGCCTCGCGGTAGAGCGACCCGCCACTGACGGCGCTCAGCAGGTGTCCGATCAGGCCGCGCGCCACTTCCGGCGTGAACAGCACCGGGCATTGGCGCGTGGACAGGCGCCGCGCACCCAGTCGCGCCAGGGTGCGCTCGGCGGCCTTGCGCCCCAGCGCGCGCGGCGACATGAAGTCGTCGGCCGAACGCGCGCTGTCGTACCAGTAGTCGCGCTGCATGCCATGGTCGTCGCCGGCGATCAGGGCGCACGACATGGAGTGCCGGGTCGCCTGTTCGCAGCCCGTGAATCCATGCGAATTGGCGTACACCCACAACGAGGAGCCGGCCTGTACTGAAGCGCCTTCGGAATTGGTGATGCCGGACATCTCGCGACCGGCAGCCTCGATCTCGCACCCCAGCCCGATGGCTGTATCGACGTCGAGATTCCACGGGTGCCACAGATCGAGATCGGGAAACTCCGTCGCCATGCGCTCGGCGTCGGCGAGACCCGCGCATGGGTCGTCCTCGGTATGCCGGGCGATGGCGCAGGCCTGCTCGATGGTGGCCTGGATCGAATCGGGATGGAGGTCGGCGGTGCTGGCCGACCCCTTGCGCTGGCCAAAATACACGGTCAGGCCAAAACCCCTGTCGCGCGTCCGCTCGACCGTCTCCACCTCGCCCAGGCGCACGTTGACGCCCAGGCCGGTATCGATGTTCGCCGACACCTCGGCCTGGCTCGCGCCAACGGCGCGTGCACGTCGCAATACGTCCTCGGCCAGTTGCGCCAATCGATCCAGTTCGGCCTCGACGCCGGTGTGGTTTGCCAATTCACTCATGCGGCTTTTCCCGTCAATCATCCGCTCATTGTAAAGCCGCGCGCCAACCCACGGGGCATGCATCCGATCCGGCAATGCGGGACAATGAAGCACCTTCCACGGAATATCCGCTTTGCATCCTGCCGACCACACCGAGCCTTCCGCCCCGCCCAGCCGCAGCCAGCAGCGCCGTGACGCCCTGGCCGTTCTGGATCTGGCCGGTCAACTGGTGGCCGCGCCCCCCGCCCAACTGGCGCGCATGGATTTGCCTGCGGACGTGACGGACGAAGTGGCCAACGTGCGTCGCATCAAGGCCCACGGCGCGCGCAAGCGTCAACTGGCCTACCTCGCCAAACTGATGCGCCGCCACGACGAAACGGCTTTCGACGCGGCGCGGGCAATATTCGGAGAAGATCGCGAACAGCAACACAAGGAAGCCGCCGCCTTGCATCGACTGGAAGCCCTGCGCGAACGTCTCCTGAACGATGCCGGCGATACGGCTCTCGGCCAACTGATCGCACGACATCCGGACATCGACCGCCAACATCTGCGCGCGTTGATACGCCGGGCGCGCGTGGAACGCGACAAAGACCGCAAGCCGCACGCTCAACGTGAATTGTTTCGGCTGCTCAAGGAGTTGCCGGACGTCGATTCGGCGGAATGAATCACGCTGCAGCATGAAAAAAGAAAGCGCCCGCCATACAGCGGGCGCTTTCGTTCAAGCCAGTATCAAATCACAGACTGGCGTTCATCGCACTGACATCGATACTGCCAAAGCCGCTGGCGAAATCCCAACCGGGCGCTGCCGACTCGCCGCCATTGCTGCCGGAAACGACGTCGTGATAGACACTGGTGGAAACGCTGTACAGGTGCGGCCCGGCAAATCCGAGGCTGGCATGCGCCGCCAGCAGACGCGCCCAGGTCGCGGCGAACAACGGTGCCGCAAGGCTGGTGCCACCGTACTGTGCAAGGCTGCCATTGACCACGATGATGGCTCCCGAGTACGGATCGGCATCGAATGCCACATCCGCCACATCACGCATGCTGTCGCCTTCGGTTTGCCAGCTGGGCTTGGCCTCCACCGTGCTGGGGCTGCCGCCGGCGTCCGCCCACAGGGTCTCGTCGACCCAGGTGCCGCCGCTGCTGTCCGTAGCCAGCGTGGTGCCGCTGACGGCGATCACGTTCGGCGAACTCGCCGGATAGCTTGGCGTGGTGCCGTGCGGACCGCCCTGGCCACACTCGTTGGAACCGTCGTCACCCGTCGAAATCGAGAACGTCTGACCTTGCGCCACGGCAACGGCCAGGATCTGGTCGTCGGCCGCCATCGAACCATCCTGGTAGGCATAGGTTTCGCATTCGCCCAGCGACACGTTGACCACCTGCGCCGCATTGTCGCTGACCGCCTTGTTGAAGGCCTGGGTCAGGTTGGCATTGCTGAGCGACGTGGCCGCATAGAAGATCAGCTTGTTGACGCCGCCGGACATGGCCACGATGTCCTGGCTGTCCAGATCCCACTCGGCCGTACCGCTGGTGTCGGTGCCCGGCGTGCCGGGGTAGACCACCTGGGTGTTCACGTCCGGCAGACCATTGTTGGATGTGAACGTGTGCAGATCCGTCAGCGTCTGGCTCATGTCGCCATCGGAAATGATGCCGACCGTGATCGAGGAGGCCGTCGGCGTGCTGCCCACGTTGTAGATGGACGGAAATTCCAGCGGGTTGTGACCGGTGACGACGCCCGTGGAGCCACCGCCACCACCGCCACCATGACCGCCGCCATGGCCGTTGCCCATCGGCCTGACCTGCAGCATCGTATGCGGCCTGGCCACCGTTTGCAGACCGAGAACGGAAAGCACCGTATCGGCAAGTTCCGCCGGCACCTGTGCGGCGCGAGTGTTGGCAAAAGCGTTGCGACCGTGGGCGGTCGTGACTGCGACCAGCGGCGTATGGAATGCCGCCTGCGCACTTGCAGCATCGCCATCGGCCGAAACCAGCAGGCGATTGCCGGACACCTTGATGTTGTGGAAACCGGCGTCGCGCAGGTAGTTCACGACATCATCGACCTGATCCTGGCCGGGCGAGAACTGTGCCACCGCATCCTTGTGACTCAAGGGCGCAAAAGCGCCGGGGTGCGCGCGATCCGCGGCAACCAGTTGGTCGAGTTGCGCCTGATTGCGCACCTTCAGCGCCAACACGACATGCACCGGCATGTCGAGCGAGACCGGCCCCCTGATGGTGTTCCCTGCAGCCAACGAGTGGGCGTGCGTGGCGGTCGCCGCCCAGGCTTTGGCATGGCTGGAAGCCGCCAATGCCGGGGTCGACGCGGCCATCGAAAAAACAATACCCAAGGCCAAACATAGCGAAGATCTTTTCATCTGCGTTTCCTCGGAAATCAAATACGACACATGGGATACCGCTGCCGAAACCGGCAGCAGCGCTATGGTGTGATCCCGATACCTCCCCCAAGGCAGAAACCGTGGGTCCCGGACTGTCACCGAGACGATTCACGGCATTTCAAGGCCCCACCGACCATCGAAACTAGCACAAACTCAGCCGGTGGAAAGTGTGACGTGATTCAAGTCACTGGATTCGGGCAGTGATTGGGGAACTCGTTAAGTTCCAAGCCAGCTTGAAGGATTTTGATGAAGGTTTCTCTCTCGCCTCAGCCACCCACCGTTCGTGGTGAGGTATCGAACCATCAACGGCGCGAGGAACTTGAAGACTGCCTCAGGGCGAACGGGTTTTGGTGAGGGTTCTCTCTCGCCTCAGCCACCCACCGTTCGTGGTGAGGTATCGAACCATGAACGGCGCGGGGAACTTGAAGGCTGCCATCGATACTGCGGGCAAACGGTACTGGCTGTCACTTTATTGCCTCAAGCCGTGCCGCCGACGGTCATGGCATCCACGCGCAACGTCGGCTGGCCAACGCCGACCGGCACGCTCTGGCCGTCCTTGCCGCACACGCCGACACCTTCGTCCAGGCCCAGATCGTTGCCGACCATCGACACGCGCGTGAGCACGTCCGGGCCGGAGCCGATCAGGGTCGCGCCCTTGACCGGCCGGGTGACCTTGCCGTTTTCGATCAGGTAGGCCTCGGAGGCGGAAAACACGAACTTGCCGTTGGTGATGTCCACCTGGCCGCCGCCGAAATTGACCGCGTACAGGCCCTTGTCGACCGAGGCGATGATTTCCGCCGGATCGCGCTGGCCGGCCAGCATGTAGGTGTTGGTCATGCGCGGCATCGGCAGTTGCGCGAACGATTCGCGGCGGCCGTTACCGGTGGGCTTCATGCCCATCAGGCGCGCGTTGAGCTTGTCCTGCATGTAGCCGACCAGCACGCCGTCCTCGATCAGGGTAGTGCAGTTCGTGGGCGTACCTTCGTCGTCCACCGACAGCGAACCACGGCGACCATCCAGCGTACCGTCGTCGACCACGGTGATGCCCTTGGCAGCCACGCGCTCACCCATGCGTCCGGCGAAGGCCGAGGTGCCCTTGCGGTTGAAGTCGCCTTCCAGGCCGTGGCCGATGGCCTCGTGCAGCAGCACGCCCGGCCAGCCCGGCCCCAGCACCACCGGCATGCTGCCGGCCGGCGCGTCCACGGCGTCCAGATTGACCAGCGCCACGCGCACGGCCTCCTCGGCCCAACGTCGCGCCTTGCCGTTTTCCAGCAGCTCGCGATAGCCGTAGCGGCCGCCGCCACCGGCAAAGCCCTGTTCGCGGCGTCCGTTCTGCTCGGCGATGACCTGCACGTTCAGACGCACCAGCGGGCGCACGTCGGCGGCCAGCGTGCCGTCGGAGGCCGCGACCAGCACCGTGTCCAGCGTCGCCGCCAGACTTACCACCACCTGCTTGATGCGCGGATCGCGCGAGCGCGCCCAGGCGTCCACCTCGCGCAACACGGCAATCTTCTCTTCGTTGGGCAGGCTTTCCACCGGATCGATGGCCGGATACAGCGCCCGCGCGCGGGCCAGCGCCAACGGTTTGCCCGCGCCGTTGCCGTCCCGCGCGATGGCGCGCGCGGCGCCCGCAGCATCCAGCAATTGCGGCAACACGATGTCGTCGGAATAGGCGAATCCGGTCTTTTCGCCGGCGATGGCGCGCACGCCCACGCCTTGCTCGATGGCATGGCTGCCGTTCTTGACGATGCCGTCCTCCAGCGCCCACGACTCGCTGCGTGAATGCTGGAAATACAGATCGGCGGCGTCGACCGACGGCCCAGTCAGTTGCGCGAACACGCGCTCAAGATCGGACACGGCCAACCCACCCGGCGTCAGCAGGCGGTTTTCGGCAATGGCAAGCGATGAATCCATGCGGTGTACCTCGGAGAACTGCCCCTGACATGGGGGCCAAACAGACAAGCTTAAACCCTGCACGCCTTACGCGAACGCGTTTATTGGCCAATCGGGGTGGATGTGGCGGGCGTCGGTTTCGCCGTGCTGGCGGCGGGCGCCGGTGCGGGCGGTTTCGGCCTGGGCACGTGCTTCTCGACCAGCTTGATCTCGGGTTTGTCCCACGATCCGGTGATGTGATAGCGCGCGCTGGCTGCCCGGTTGAGACCTTTGCCCAACAAGCCCTGCACGGCCAGCCCCGCCGCCGCACCGACCGGACCGGCCACCACCGCGCCCACGATCGGCAAACTGTTGCCGATGTGTGGAATGGCCAGCACGTACTGGTCGTAATCGTGCGCGCGGAAGCCGACACGACCGGTGACCGAAATATTCGCCGCCGAGCCTTTGACAGCGAGATCCTTCGTCCAGGCATTGCCGTCGTGGAAACGGAAATGGCCCTTGATGGAATCGAAGCCGAAACCCTTGCCGAACACATCGCCAAAATCCAGGCTCAACCGCCGCGGCAGCTCGGCAATGGACATCAGCCCGAACAGGCGCCCCACACCCGGCTTGACCTCCGGAATGCGGCCCTGGCCGATGTTGATGTCCAGGGTGCCTTCCACGTTGGCCAGCTCGAACGAGGATGGCGCGCCCGGCCAGGTGGCGTCCATGTGCGCGCGGGTTTCGCCACCGATGAACAGGCCGTCGTAGCCGAAGGCGTCCAGCATCTTGCCCAGGTTTTCAGCGCTGAAACTGAAGGCCATGTGCGTGTGGCTGTTTTCGGCGGTGCCGTTCCAGTCGCCGCTGGCCGCCATGTGCACCGAATCGGACTGGGTGCGCAGCATGTCGATGTGCATGCCCTGCGCCGTGGGCCAGCTTTCCAGCCGCGCCTGGCCCAGCCTGGCGTCGCCAAAACGCAGGTCCCCGACCCACACATGCAACGGCGGCAAACTCGATGGCGCAACGCCCACGGCAGCGGCCTGCTGCGGCGTCGGCGCGGCACTCGACGAGGCCAGCGCCGGTGCGGCGGCGTTTGTCGCGCTCTTTTCCGGGCTGGGCCAGTACAGACGATCGAAGCGCGCCACGATCCCACGCTGATCCAGGCCCTCCAGCGGCACGGTGATGCCGCCCTTGAGGTCGGGGCTGTCCACGGACAACGCCATCTGCGCATTTTCCGGATGAAGTTTCACATCCATCTGCTTGAATTTGTTTCCAAAAATACTGGCGCTTCCGGCCAGGACATCCACGTCGATCGGGGGCATGCCCTGATGTGTTCCGCCCGAGGCGGACAACGCGTAACTTACCCAGCCGGAGATATCCAGCTGCGCCGCCCGACCGCGGATGCGGATGCCTTTCACCGGCATCGGTCCCTGTGGCGCCTGGACACCCAGCATCACGTCCACCGCCGATGGCTGATTGTCGGCCGGCAAGCGTGCACGCGCGTGCAGCAGATTGCCCAGATCCACCCGCAAACCGCCGCCGGCAAAGGGAAGTCCCAATTGCACATCCAGCGGCAGAAGCGCCTGGGCCGGTTTGTGCAGCGGCGCAGGCAGATCCAGCGCCATGCCCTGCAGGTTGGAACGCACACTCAGCACCTGGGTGGCATGCAACGGATTGGCGGCGTCGTTGTCGATGTGGAATCCGATGTTGAAGGGTGCGCTGCCGCTGGCGATCTTCGTCAGGGACTGCAACTCCTCGCGCCCCCGCACCAGTTGCGCCATGGTGAAGTTGCCGTGCATGGCCACCTTG
Source organism: Rhodanobacteraceae bacterium (assembly GCA_035708045.1). Lineage (GTDB taxonomy): Bacteria > Pseudomonadota > Gammaproteobacteria > Xanthomonadales > Rhodanobacteraceae > Oleiagrimonas. The sequence goes on from DASSTF010000037.1 coordinate 10,932, forward strand.
AGCGGCCAGGATGGATGGCCGGTACTCGGCCCGATATTCATGTCGAGCGTGACCGGCTGGTCATGGTAGGTGGCGGTCAGACCGGTCGCCTGAAGGCCATGGGCATCGAAGTTCAGCAACCCATCCAGACCGCCCAGATGAAGTTTCCAGGCCGCGGCGTCGAGATCGGCGTCATGCAACTGCACCTTGCCGGCCAGCGTGAAAGGTTCCGGCGCCTTGCGCGAGAGCGGCACCACCATGGAGAAATCGAAGTCGCCCTGCCCGCCCAGTTTCAGGCCATCCAGCACGTCCGCATGTGGTTTGCCGATGGGGCTGGTGCGCACGAACTGCATCAGATTTCCGCCCTTGCCGCTGCCCTGCGCGGAAAGCACCAGCTCGGCCGCGCCGAAATCGGGAATGCTGGCCACGGCGCGCTTCACCTTGATGCCGCCCACCTTGCCGGACGTGACAATGGCGAATAGGCCGTTGTCGATGAAGCTGGCTTGCACCGCAACGTCCGAAGCGTGTGGCCAGCCGGGCTGGTAATCCAGCTTCAGGCCGGAAATGTCGGTGTGCGCCTCGAAGCGGCCCTGATGATCGCCGAAAGGCCAATCCGCCATGCTGCCGTGCATGATCACGCTGGCGCTGTCGATGGTACCGGCCACCAGGCCATGATCGAGCCAGTCGACGGTTCCGCGCGACATCGCGTCGACCGGCCAGAATTGCTTTGCCTGCGCGATGTCCCCATGCGCCAGCGACGCATACAGATTCAACACCGGTGCGTCATCGTCCGATGGCAACCGCACGGAACCGCGCACCTGCCCCTTGATGCCCTTGCCGGTGAAATCGATGCCGTCGCTGCCGATGCTCCAGCCGCCACCGGCCTCACGCCAGACCACGGCGTTGCCGCCCACGGCCGACAACTGGAATGGCCAGCGGAACATGGGACGGTAATCGAGCGTCAGCGATTGCTCCGGCAGGTGCAGGGAAATCGCCTCGGCGTCGCCACGCAACTCGCCGTAGAGGTGATCCACGCCGGGTCTCTTGTCCGCCGCGGCAAAGCCCAGGTGATCGAATCGGGCATCGAGCAACGTGATGCCTTGCGCCTTCGACCAGTGCACCCGCGCCGACTCGAGGCGCACATGCGGATCGGCATTGACCAGCCAACGGCTCGTCGACAGCGGCAGTTGCGGCAGCAAGGCACCCAGCGCCAGCCAGCCGCCCGGATCGAAATCATGCGCCCTGGCACGCACCTGCAGGTCGGCGCCGATGCCACTGACGTCGATCCACGCCGCCCCCTGCCGGCCTGGCGCAAACAGCACCTGGGCATGGTCGTCGTCACGCCGGTACTGCACCAGACCGCGCAGTTTCGGTATCACGGTCTTGCCGCCCGGACCTTGCATTGTCAGGTTCGTCAGGTCGGCCTGCGCCGTGGCCGAAGCCAGCCGGCGCTGTTTCCAGGCCAGCCAGAGCTGCACATCGCCACGTCCCGAGGTCAGGGCGTAATGATCCACGCCGGCCCGAGCAAACATGGCGCCCAGATCGGCGTCATCGGCCGCCAGATACAGGCGTCCCGCGGCCCCTCCGGCACGCACTTCACCGACCACCTTCAAGGCTTGGCTGGAGCTGCCTCGATGCAGAAGCCCGGCAAAGCGCAGCACGTCGCCGCCATTGCTGACGCGTATCGGCCCGGCGCGCACGCGGTAATGCTGTCCTCGACCGGCATCGTCGATGTCCAGCACCATGTCGTCCAGCCACAGGTTCCCCGGCAGATCGCCCGAGGTCACATGATGCGCCTGTCCGCCGCCGGCCACGCCAAAGCCGGCCACGTGCCACTGGCCGCTCTTGTCCCTCAACAATTGCAGCTTCAGCCCGCTAAGGCGCAGATTGATCCAATGCCGCGACGGCCACACCAGCGCGCCGAAATCCAGTTTGACCCTGGCCGTGGGCAACACCAGCGCCGGTTGACCTTCGCTTCCGCCGATGCGCACCTGATGCAATACCAGCAACGGGCCGGAAGGCTGCCAGTGCCCTTCCATCGAGGCAAAACCGACCGGCTGGTGCAATTGCTCGGCGAGTATGTGCGCCACGCGCTTCGGATAATGCGCGACCAGCGGCAACAACAGTTGCCCCAGTGCCATCAACACTGCCAACAGGATGGCCAACACGGCCAGCGCGCCACCGACCGTGAACCAGGTGCGACGCAAACGATGGCGCCAACGCGGTTTCAACATGCTCCTCCCGCCATGGATTCCGCTCTGGCGCACCATCTGCCGCGATACTTACAACAACACCACATCAAACTGTTCCTGCGTGTACTGCTCCTCGGCGTGAAGACTGATGTCCTTGCCGATGAATTCTTCCAGTTCGGCCAGCGCCGCCGAATTTTCCTCGAGGATGCGATCCACCACCGCCTGGCTGGCCATGACCATGAGTTTGCCGGCGTCGAACTGACGCACCGCGCGCGTGATCTCGCGAAAGATTTCGTGCGTCACCGTCTCGGCCGTCTTCAGCGTGCCGCGGCCCCCGCAAACTGGACAAGGCTCGCACAGCTGGCGCTCCAGGCTTTCGCTGGTGCGCTTGCGCGTCATTTCCACCAGACCCAGCGCCGACATCGGGTACACCGTGGTCTTGACCCGATCGTGCGCCAACCCTTTTTCCAGCATGCGCAGCACCTGGCGCTTGTGCTCGGCATCGGTCATGTCGATGAAGTCGATGATGATGATGCCGCCAAGATTGCGCAGCCGAACCTGGCGTGCGACGGCCTGCGCCGCTTCCAGATTGGTGCGGTAAACCGTCTCCTCCAGGTTGCGCGTGCCAAGGTAGCCGCCGGTGTTGACGTCGACGGTGGTCATGGCCTCGGTCTGGTCGATGACCAGCGAACCGCCGGACTTCAGCGGCACCTGCTTGTTCAGCGCGCGCTTGATCTCGTCCTCGACGCCGTACAGTTCGAAGATCGGTCGCTCGTCGTCGTAGAGCTCGATGCGGTTGTCCAGATCGGCCATGAACTTGTGCACGAAACGGCGCGCCTTTTCGCAAGTCTCGTTCGAATCCACGCGCACGCGTTCCACGCCGTCGTGCAACTGGTCGCGCAAGGTGCGCAACGGCAGGGACAGTTCCTCGTAGACGCAATCGCCCACCTTTGCCTCGGCGATGTTGCCCTGCACCACCCGCCACACACGGCCGAGATAGTCCACGTCGAAGGCCAACGACTCGCCGGACTGTCCTTCCGCATTGGTGCGCACGATGTAGCCGAGAGGGTTTTCGCCGATCAGGCCCGTCAGCGTGTCCTTCAGGCGCTGGCGCTCGTCCTCGTCCTCGATGCGCGCCGATACGCCCAGATTGTGCGCATGCGGCAACAACACCAGATAACGCGAGGGAATGGAAAGATAGGCCGACAAGCGCGCGCCCTTGCTGCCGATGGGATCGCGGATGACCTGCACCACGATGTCCTGGCCCTCGTGCACCAGCTCGCTGATCGACGGCATCGGCGCCGGCGCCGGAGCCTGCTCCGGGGCGATGCTGTCGCCATTTTCCGCCACCGGCGCGACGTGCGGCCTGACAATGTCCGAAGCGTGCAGAAAAGCCGCGCGCTCCAGCCCGATGTCGACGAACGCCGCCTGCATGCCGGGCATCACCCGGCGCACGCGCCCCTTGTAGATGTTGCCGGCAAAACCGCGGCGGTGGGCACGCTCGACGTGCACCTCCTGCAACATGCCGCCTTCGATCTTGGCCACGCGGGTTTCGCGCGGCGTCACGTTGATCAGGATTTCCTCGCTCACCCGTGCATACCCTCCGGTGTCGGCATCAAGAACACCCTGATCCGTACAAGCCTCATTTATAGCCGTTCCATGTGGACACTGTCATCCGCCAGGTGGCACCGATTTGCGCGCTGCAACCATCGCCAGCAGGCTGGCTCCTACGATGTTCATCTGTAGGAGCCAGCCTGCTGGCGATGGCCCAACCCCGCACTCACACCACAAAACCGCGAAGAAGCCCCGCCGTCTCGTAAAGCGGCAACCCCATGACACCCGAATAGCTGCCATCAAGATGCGCGATGAAAGCCGCCGCCCGTCCCTGAATGGCATACCCGCCCGCCTTGCCGAAAGGCTCACCCGTGGCCACGTAGGCATCCATCTCCGCCGCATCCAGCTCGGCCATGCGCACCCGCGACACACAACGCACACACGCCTCCCGATCATGCGCGACCAGCCAGACCACCGAGATGACCTCATGCTCGCGACCGGACAGACGCCCCAGCATCGCCTTCGCGGCATCGGCGTCCTCCGGCTTGCCGAACACCTCGCCATCCAGCACCACCTCGGTATCGGCGCCCAGCACCAGCGCATCGACGCCATCACTCAGATGCGCCAAAGCCGCCCGCGCCTTGTCCCGCGCCACCCGCTCGACATAGCCCAACGGCGACTCCCCCGCTTCGCGCCGCTCCGGCACGTCCACTTTCAACACCTGGAAATCGATACCCAGCTGCTCCAGCAACTGGCGACGGCGCGGGGATTGGGAGGCGAGATAAAGCATCCGGCCAGCATAACCGGATGAGCACATCTTGTGTGTAGCGGGCTCGCACATGATAGCCTCCGACTCTCATAAGCCCGCGGCCATTACAGATGACGCTATCGAAAGACTATTACGTCACATTTCGATGTGCCCGTAAACCCTGGCTATGCTGTTGAGAATATTCATGGCATAACCTCAAAGATAATTAATTAATTCTTATTTATTGCTCAAGAGCAAACAAAGGTTTTTTCCCATCATAAGATTTACTCACAAGTAAATTTTCTTCAGAATCCTCGTAATCGGAAAAATGCAACATTCTGCAGGCATTCAAAGAATAATCACACCGACCCTCAATCAGCATGGCTGTTATAGCGCGAAGCAAGTGTATTTCCGGTAACCTTTCCTCAATAAATAAAAATTGCCCTGCTTGGTTGACTTCGAGAAAGAATATATTACCTTCACGGTCAACGACAAGATCAATACAACCAAAAACAATACCTAGACTCCTCATCAATTTTTGCAACTTGCGCTCCCAGACCGCACCAAGCTGGACAGGCTCCATCATCATGTTTTCGCTAAGGGCATACTGCCGCCAGTCCAAATAAGCTTCCCCAGTATATTTCACTATGCGAACCGCGAATATTTTACTTCCAATGATTGTCACGCGAACATCTGCAGATTTTTCAATGTAACGTTGAAAAATTCCCGGACATAATCCGATCGATTCTTCCGGTAAATCGCTATATTTATCAAGAACACTTACCGCAACACTGTGATAAGTTCCTTGAGCAGCACTCTTCCAGCTGTGCGGATAAAACGCTTTGTAAACTATTCGCCCCCAGCGCCTGATAAGCTGAGCCACATCCTCGGAGTGATTGGTAATTACAGTTTCAGGAAATTGTAGACTTAGTTTTTGAGCTGCCCGCAACTGAACAAGCTTACTCTCAGCAGCCACCGCAGCCGAAGGTAAATTAATCCAAAATGAGTCAGTTAATTCTCCGCCAAGATATAGAAAATTTTTCTGGAATAATTTCCACTGCAAATCCAAAAAACTTTTGTCTGAATCTTGGCATTTTATCAAATTTGGCTGTAATGGACGTCTAAACCAAACAGATCTTGGCTTTGATGCAGCAGCATCTCCATTATGCCACCAAGCCAACTTGTGTCCATCAATTTTTATTGAGGTGCGCTTAGTAATAACACTCACGTCGGGGCCTATTACCGAAGGCACGTCGCATTTGGCAAGAGCCCACCGTACAGCCGCAGCATGCGGCTCATTCCATTCAGCAAATATCATAACTGGATTTTTCACATGCCAGCCCTCAAAATCATCAATAAAGCTAATCTTACGGCAGCGCGCTCTCTCGTCACGACCTATTACAGTTAGCACTGAGCATTCAGTTATCCTCAATATCAGGATGGAGATAAAAAAAGCCGCTCCATTTTTTAAACATGGAGCGGCTTTTCGCAGGCGCATGAGCAGAATGCTACTGCTAGACGCACCTTTATCAATTACTCAAGTCTTACTGCATAAAGCCAATACCCGCATCAGGCGGATCAAGAATAGAACCTCCAGACGGACGGGACATGAAATAGCTTTTCAAATCGGTCTCTGAATCGATGGTAGTTTCAACTGCCAACAGCCGACCGAGCGGACGAACAATCTGCTCTTGAACGTTTTCCATGTGTGTACTCCTTTAACACAATGGCAAAGTAAGGAGCCGCTTTGCCTCCGGCTATTACCTTACCTTAGCTTCTATCACATAAAAAAAAACATGTCAACCACGACCTCTCCAGCTGATATGCAATAGCCATCATTTCACGCGCGGTGGTAGGGATGCCCGGCGACGATGGTGGTGGCGCGGTAGAGTTGTTCGATCAGCACCAGGCGCACGAGCATGTGCGGCAGGGTCAGGGGGCCGAGTGACCAGCGTTGGTCGGCGCGTTCGAGTACGTCGGGGGCGTGGCCGTCGGGGCCGCCGATCAGGAAGGCCAGGTCGCGGCCGGCCATGCGCCAGGTTTCGAGTTGGCTGGCCAGTTGCTCGCTGCTCCAGGGTTTGCCGCGACCATCCAGGGCGACGACGTGCGTGTCGCGGGGCAAGGCGGCCAGTACGGCGGCGCCTTCGTCGGCTGTGGCGCGTTTGTCGTCGCGCCCCTTGCCGCGCGCCCCGGGTTTGATTTCGACCAGTTCCAGCGGCAGTTCGTGCGACAGGCGTTTGCGGTATTCGCTGAAGCCTTCCGCCACCCAGGCGGGCATGCGGTCGCCGATGGCCAGGATGCGCGCGTGCATGGGGAAAATGAAGGATCAGCCGTTGGCGGCTTCGGAGGCGCTTTCGTCGCTTGCCGCAGCCTCGTCGCCCACCGTCCACAGGCGTTCCAGGGCGTAGAACTCGCGGATGCGCGGCAACATGACGTGAACGATGATGTCGCCCAGATCCACCAGTACCCATTCGGCTTCCTGCTGGCCTTCCACGCCGAGCGGCAGCACGCCGGCCTGTTTGGCGAACTTGATGACTTCGTCGGCGATGGATTTGACGTGACGGGTGGAGGTGCCGGAGGCGACGATGATGGTGTCGGCGATGGACGTTTTGCCGCGCACGTCGATTTCACGCACGTCCTTGGCTTTCAAGTCGTCCAACGCATCGAGCACGCGGCGATGCAGGTGTTGTTCGGAAACGGAATCGTTTTGGCGGGATGGCTGCGTCTGAGGCGTCAAGCGGTATCACCTTGGGTAACAACGTGCACGGGATGCGCACGGGTGCATTATACCCTTCCGGACTTAATGGCAGTTGTTTTGGCATCCGTTCGAGCTCGAACCGTTGGCCCGGTGCAAGTACGCGCATGGCGGCCTCACGTGCAAGCCATGGTTGCTACTGGCAAGTGCGTACCCTCACCCGCCCCGTTGGGCAACCTCTCCCGACGGGAGAGGGGATGCAATGTGAGGACCCGGGACTGCCTGCTTTGCGGCTTACCGGTAAGGCGCCAGCAGGGTCGGATCGTCGAACAGGCCGGCCGGCAGCAGGTAGCGCGGGTCGCGGCCGGCGGCCAGCAGTTGGCGGATGCGGGTGGCGGAGACTTCCAGCGGCGTCACGTCCAGTTTGATGACGCGGCCGGCGGGCGTGGCGTGCACGTCGGCGACATCGGTCGTGTATCGGCCCTTCACCTCGTTCGCCAGGGTTTCCGGCAAATCACCGGGAAATCCGGGACGATGCAACACACCCATATGCGCCAGTTGGAACAGCTCACGCCAGCGATGCCAGCTGGACAAACCAGTGAAGGCATCCACGCCGACCAGGAGCACCAGCGGGCGATTGCCTTCCTCGGCGCGCAGCCCGGTCAGGGTGTCGACGGTGTAGGACGGGCCGCTGCGATCCAGTTCGCGGGTATCCAGTTTCAGGCGATCCTGTCCGCGCAAGGCAGCACGCAGCATGGCCACGCGTTCGGCGGCGCTGGCGCTCGGCGCGGGACGATGCGGCGGCACGCTGGCCGGCATCAGCCGGATTTCGGCATCCAGTATTTCCGCCGCCTCCCAGGCAACGCTGAGATGCCCGAGGTGCACTGGATCGAAGGTGCCGCCAAAGAGCGCCAGGGGTTTCATGCCAGGGCGTCTGCCGTGCGCGGCTGGGCGATGATCGCCACCAGACGCTGGGCTTCGCGCCACGGATTGCCCAATTCACGTCCCTTGGCCATGCGGTCGATGCGCGCCGCGCGGGCCAGGCAATGTTGCCAGTGTTCGCGCGGCGCGCGTCGCAGGGCGGCGCGGAACAGTTGCTGGCGTGCGGGCCACAGGTGCTCGGCGCGCGCCTGTGCGGCAAAGTCCCTCGCCAGCGCCAGGCGCAACGCCAGTTCGAGCTGGTTGACCAGCCAACCCATGAGCGCGATCACTTCGTCGCCTTCGGCCTCAAGCCCTTGCATGATGCGCACGGCGCGTGCGGCATCGCCGCCGAATGCCGCGTCGGCCAGCTTGAATACGTCGAAGCGCGTGCTGTCGGCCACCAGGCTTTCCATGGCGGCGGCGTCCAAACGCCCTTCGCCGTGCAGGATGGCCAGCTTGTCCACTTCCTGCGCGGCGGCGAGCAGATTGCCCTCGACCCGCTCGGCCAGCAGCGCCACGGCGTCGGGCGTGGCTTGGATGCCGCGCGACGCCAGCCGTGCGGCGATCCACTTCGGCCATTCGTGCATTTTCGGCGGCCAGAACACCATCATGGCGCCGATCTTGTCCACGGCGCGACTCCATGCGCCTTCGTGCTTTTTCGACCATTCGGTGCAGGTGATCAGCAGCAAGGTGTCCGGCGGCGGGTTCTTGCACCATTCGCTGATGGCGGCGCTGCCCTCGCGGCCGGGACGTCCATTGGGAATACGCAGATCGATCACGCGGCGGCTGGCGAACAGCGACATGCCGGCGCCGGCGCGCGCCAGGTTGTCCCAGTCGAAACGCGCTTCCACGTCGATGACTTCGCGCTCGTCGTAGCCTTGCTCG
>DASSTF010000038.1:0-7441 GCA_035708045.1 Rhodanobacteraceae bacterium
CGGTTCACGTTTCTCGCGGTGCCCCATGGAAAACCTCCCCCAGCAGCAATCCGAAATCAAGCAGTTGATCACCAAGGGCCGTGAGCAGGGTTACCTGACTTACGCCGAGGTCAACGATCACCTGCCGGACGACATCGTCGATCCGGAGCAGATCGAAGACATCATCGGGATGATCAACGGCATGGGCATCGAGGTGCACGAGGTCGCGCCCGATACCGAAATGCTGATGCCGGATGCGCCGACCAACACCGAGGACGACGAGACCGCGACCGAGGAAGCCGTCGCGATGCTCTCGGCCGTGGACGCCGAGGTGGGCCGCACGACCGATCCGGTGCGCATGTACATGCGCGAAATGGGCACCGTGGAACTGCTCACCCGCGAAGGCGAGATCGCCATCGCCAAGCGCATCGAGGAAGGCCTGAACCAGGTGCAGACCGCGCTGGCCAGCTTCCCGTGGGCGATCGGCCTGCTGCTGGAGGAATACGACCAGCACCTGGACGGCAAGCGCCGCATGAGCGAGATCATCGCCGGCTTCGCCGATCAGGAAATCCCGGCCGAGGAATTCGGCATCACCGCGCCGGCCGCGGACGTGGCCAGCGATGCCGAAGCTTCGGAAGACGAAGAAGAGGAAGAAGAGACCACCACCGACGAGGATACCGGCCCGAGCGGCCCGGACCCGGTGGAGGTCGCGCGTCGCATGGACGTCCTGCGCGAGCAGTACGGCAAGTTCCAGAAGACCGCCGAGAAGTACGGCATCACCGACAAGAAGTCGCAGAAGCTGCGCGAAAAGATGGCGGAGGAGTTCCTGAAGCTGAAACTCCCGTCGGCGCTGATCGACGGTTTCGTGCGCAAGCTGCGCGAGGTGGTGGCCTCGATCCGCCACCACGAGCGCGCGGTGATGGATGTCTGCACGCGCGTGTGCCGCATGCCGCGCAAGGATTTCATCGACCTGTTCCCCTCCAACGAAACCAACCTGGAGTGGGTCAACGATCTCTCGCGCAAGCGCCAGAAGTGGACGCCGGCGGTGCGCAACCACCGCGACGACATCCTGGCCGAGCAGCAGAAGCTCGCCGAAATCGAGCGCGCCCTGTACCTGCCGCTGACCGACATCAAGGAAATCAACCGCGCCATGTCCATCGGCGAGGCCAAGGCCCGCCGCGCCAAGAAGGAAATGGTCGAGGCCAACCTGCGCCTGGTCATTTCGATCGCGAAGAAATACACCAACCGCGGCCTGCAGTTCCTGGACCTGATCCAGGAAGGCAACATCGGCCTGATGAAGGCGGTGGACAAGTTCGAATACCGCCGCGGCTACAAGTTCTCGACCTATGCGACCTGGTGGATTCGCCAGGCCATCACCCGCTCGATCGCCGACCAGGCGCGCACCATCCGCATCCCGGTGCACATGATCGAGACGATCAACAAGCTGAACCGCATTTCGCGCCAGATGTTGCAGCTCTACGGCCGCGAACCGACGCCGGAAGAGCTGGCGGCGGCGATGGAAATGCCCGAGGACAAGATCCGCAAGGTGCTGAAGATCGCGAAAGAACCGATCTCGATGGAAACCCCGATCGGCGACGACGAGGATTCGCACCTCGGCGACTTCATCGAGGACACCAACGTCGGTTCGCCGATCGAGTCGGCCACCGAAACCGGCCTAATGGAAACGGTGCGCGAAGTGCTCGCCGGCCTGACGCCGCGCGAGGCCAAGGTGCTGCGCATGCGCTTCGGCATCGACATGAACACCGACCACACCCTGGAAGAGGTCGGCAAGCAGTTCGACGTCACCCGCGAACGCATCCGCCAGATCGAAGCCAAGGCCTTGCGCAAACTGCGCCACCCCAGCCGCTCCGAGCAGCTGCGCAGTTTCCTCGACCTGGACTGAGCTTTTCGCACGGCTCGCGCCAACCACCGCTCCCGTGGTGGTTGGCGGTTACGGCACATTTTCCTCAACCGTACCCAGCCCATCCCATCGGCCGAAACACCACGGGACACCCTGATTGGCTCTGGACTTTACATGGCGCCTGCGACGGACATGCTTCCTTCTGGCGGGAGCATGGCAACACCTGCGCCGTGAAGGGCTGCGGAAAACGGCGACGAGGGTCGCGGCACGTTTGCACCGGCGACCCAAGGCGGAAATCGCCGCCGATCGGCCTTCCACCGCCGAGCATGCGTCAGACATCGGCCCGCGCATACTCATTATCGATGCCGTCATGCCCGATCCATCCCGCGATTCCGGCTCAATGCGCCTGTGCCACATCATCCAGCTGATTCGCCAGATGGGATGGCACGTCGATTTCCTGCCGGACAGCCTGCATGCCGACGCCGAATCCATCGCGATACTGGAAGCCTTTGGCGCGCGCACCCTCTGCCGCCCGCTGCTTTCTTCGCTGCCAAATTTTCTGCACCAGCATGGAAGTGCATACCAAGGCGTCATGCTGTGCCGCCACTACGTCGCCTGGCCGCACCTGCCCCTGATACGGCGATATGCGCCTGCGGCGCGGGTCTTGTTCGATACCGTGGATCTGCATCACGTCCGTGAGATGCGCGCCGCGCGCCAAAGCGGAAGCGCCTGGCGCATGCGACAGGCCTGCCGCAGCCGGCGTCGGGAACTGCGGCTGGTTCAGCGATGCGACACGACTTTTGTTGTCAGCAGCGCGGAAAGGCAATGGCTCGAACAGTCCGTCCCCGAAGCCGACGTTCGATTGCTCTCCAATATCCATCACGTGCATCCAAACGATGTGGACTTCGAGGATCGACAAGACCTGATTTTCGTCGGCGGCTGGGCACATCCGCCCAATCGAGACGCCATTCATTGGCTGGCCAAGGAAATCATGCCCCTGATTCGTCGCCGACTACCGGAAGTCACGCTGCATTTGGTCGGTGACCTGCCCGAAGCGGCACGCGGGTCATTGCGGCAACCTGGCGTCCACATTCATGGTCGCATCCCCGACCTCGATCCGATGTTGCGCACATGTCGGCTCGCCTTGGCCCCGCTTCGCTACGGTGCCGGCGTCAAGGGCAAGATCAACATGGCCATGAGCCATGGAGTACCCGTGGTAGCCACGCCCATGGCGACGGAAGGCATGTTTCTGACGGATGGCCAGAACGTGTTGGTGGCCGACACTGCCGCGGACTTCGCCGAAGCCGTCGTCCGAGCCTATGGCGATCCGGCTCTGTGGCGCACCCTGTCCATTGGCGGCATCGAAAACGTACGCCGGCATTTTTCCTTCGATGCCGCGCGCGACTGCCTTGGATCGATCTTCGGTGCGATGCCGCCGCTCCCGAAGTGACGCCTCCGTCCCGTACAGGGCATCGGGTTACAATAGCTGTCTGATTTTTCCATGCACGGCGTCGACGACGCCCGCTGAAAGGATGTATTGATGAAGATTCTGGTCGGATACAAACGCGTGGTGGATTACAACGTGCGCGTTCAGGTCAAGCCCGACGGTTCGGGCGTGGTCACCGATGGCGTGAAACTGTCCGCCAACCCGTTTGACGACATCGCTCTGGAAGAAGCCCTGCGCCTGCGCGATGCCGGCGTGGCCGAGGAAGTGGTGATTGCCGGCATCGGCCCGGACAACCTCACCGCGCATCTGCGCAATGGTCTGGCCATGGGCGCCAACCGCGCCATCCACGTCAGCACCGATGCCGCCATCCAGCCGCTGACCGCCGCGCGCGTCTTCCTCAAGCTGATCGAGGCCGAGCAGCCGGGCCTGGTGATCCTTGGCAAGCAGGCCATCGACGATGACTGCAACCAGACCGGCCAGATGCTGGCCGCACTGTGGGATCGCCCGCAGGCCACCTTCGCCAGCGAACTCAAGGTCGAGGGCGACAAGGCCACGGTGACGCGCGAAGTCGACGCCGGCCTGGAAACCATCGAAGTCGACCTGCCCGCCGTGGTCACCACCGACCTGCGCCTGAACGAGCCTCGCTTCATCAAGCTGCCGGACATCATGAAGGCCAAATCCAAGCCCATCGACGTAAAGGCGCTGGCCGACCTGGGCGTCACGCCCGGCGATCATCTCGAAACCACCCATTACGCGCCGCCGCCGAAGCGCGAAAAAGGCGTGATGGTGGAAGACGCCGCCGCCCTGGTCGCCGCCCTCAGGGAAAAAGGCCTGCTGTAACCACCATTGATCCCTCTCCCGCCGGGAGAGGGTGGCCGAAGGCCGGATGAGGGTTCACTACACCGCGACATGCCGGCAAGTGCCGCACCCTCGCCCCAACCCCTCTCCCAGTGGGAGAGGGGCTACAAACAAAGGTATTGAGTCATGAGCAAGATTCTCGTCATCGCCGAACACCTCAACGGGCAGTTGAACTCGGCCACCGCGCGCGCCGTCAGCGCTGCCGCCGCCGTCAAGCCCGAAGCCATCGACGTGCTGGTATTGGCAGACAGCCCGGACACCGTCGCCGCCGAGGCCGCCAAGATCGACGGCGTCAGCAAAGTGCTGACCGTCGCACGCGCCGAAAACGCGCACGCACTGGCTGCCGTGCTGGCCCCGCAGATCGCCAAGGCGGCGGAAGGCTACAGCCATGTCTTCGCACCCTCCACCACCTTCGGCAAGGATCTCATGCCGCGCGTGGCCGCGCTTATCGGCGTGGCCCAGGTCAGCGACGTGATGAGTGTGGAGGATGCGCACACCTTCACCCGCCCGATCTACGCCGGCAACGCCATCGTGACCGTCAAGGCCAAGGCCGACGACACCGTGGTCGCCACCATCCGCACCGCTTCGTGGAAGGCCGCCGGCGGCGGCAACAGCGCGCCGGTCGAAGCGCTCGAACTGGATGCCGCCATCCCCACCCACACCCGTTTCGTCGGACTCAAGCAGGACAAGAGCGACCGCCCCGACCTGCAGAGTTCGCCGAAGGTCATTTCCGGCGGCCGCGGCGTCGGCTCGAAAGAAAACTTCGACATCATCTACAAACTCGCCGACAAGATCGGCGCCGCCGTCGGCGCCTCACGTGCGGCGGTGGATGCCGGCTACTGCCCCAACGACATGCAGGTTGGCCAGACCGGCAAGATCATCGCACCCGAGCTCTACATGGCTTTCGGCATTTCCGGCGCTATCCAGCATCTGACCGGCATCAAGGATGCCGGTACCATCGTTGCCATCAACAAGGATGCCGAAGCGCCGATTTTCGAGATCGCCGACATCGGCCTGGTGGGTGACCTGTTCAAGATCATCCCGGAACTGGAGGCGGCCCTCGCCTGAGCCGTAGGAGCAAAGGCGGGTACGGCAACGTCGTACCTTGCAATATCCCGCGCGGCAGGAAACACCACTCATGAGCAACGAGCCAATCTGGAAACCCAGCCCCGAGCGGGCCGACCACGCCAACATGAGTCGTTTCGTGCGCTTCGTCGCCGAACAGACCGGCAACGAGGACATCCGCCGCTACGCGCCGTTGTACGACTTTTCCATTCGTCAGCCGGAAAAATTCTGGCCGCTGGTGTGGGAGTTCTGCGGCATCCGCGCCTCGGGCCAGTTCGAGCCGGTGCTGGAAAACGCCGAGCAGATGCCCGGCGCCAGGTTCTACCCCGGCGTCACCCTGAACTTTGCGCAGAATCTGCTGCGCTTCCGCGACGACAAGCTGGCCATCGTGTTCCGCAACGAATGGGGCCACCGGCGCCAGTACACTTATGCCGAACTGCATGTCGAAGTCGGCCGGCTGGCGCATGCGCTGAAGCAGGTCGGCGTCGGCGTCGGCGATCGCGTCGCCGGTTTCATGCCGAACCTGCCGGAAACCGTGATCGCCATGCTGGCCGCCACGTCGCTGGGCGCGACGTGGTCGTCGTGCTCGCCGGATTTCGGCATCAACGGCGTGGTCGATCGCTTCGGCCAGATCGAACCCAAGGTGCTCGTCAGCGCCGACGGCTATGCCTACAGCGGCAAATCGTTCGATTGCCTCGACAAGGTGCGCGGCATCCTCGAAAAGATCCCGTCCATCGAAAAACTGGTGGTGGTGCCCTACGCCAGCGACGAACCGGATTTGACCGGTCTGCGCGATGCCGTCACCTGGCGGGATTTCGTCGGTTCCGGCGAGCATGCGCTCGAATTCGTGCCCACGCCGTTCAACCACCCGCTCTACATCATGTACTCCTCCGGCACCACCGGCGTGCCCAAGTGCATCGTCCACGGCGCGGGCGGCACCTTGTTGCAACACCTCAAGGAACTGGTGCTGCACACCGATCTCAAACGCGAAGATCGCATTTTCTACTACACCACCTGCGGCTGGATGATGTGGAACTGGCTGGTTTCCAGCCTGGCCGTGGGCGCCACCATGGTGCTGTATGACGGTTCTCCCACCTGGCCCGACATCAACGCGCTGTGGGATCTGACCGACGAAGTCGGCATCAGCGTCTTCGGCACCAGCGCCAAGTGGATTTCCGCCATCGAAAAGGCCGGCTCAAAGCCGCGCGAGACGCACAAGCTGACCACGCTCAGAACCATCCTCTCCACCGGTTCACCGCTGGCGCCGGAAAGCTTCGACTATGTCTACCGCGATGTGAAAGAGCGTGTGCTGCTGGCTTCCATCTCCGGCGGCACCGACATCGTCTCCTGCTTCGCCCTCGGCAATCCTGTGCTGCCGGTCTACCGCGGCGAACTGCAATGTCGCGGCCTGGGCATGGCCGTGGAAGCCCTGGACGACGACGGCAAACCCGTGCGCGGCGAGCCCGGCGAACTGTCGTGTCTGAAGCCCTTCCCGTCGATGCCGGTCGGCTTCTGGAACGACCCCGACGGCGAGCGTTATCGCAACGCCTACTTCGCCAAGCAACCCGGCATCTGGAGCCACGGCGACTACATCGAGATCACACCACATGAAGGCGTCATCATCTACGGTCGCTCCGACGCCACCCTGAATCCCGGCGGCGTGCGCATCGGCACCGCCGAAATCTATCGCCAGGTGGAACAGGTGCCCGAAGTGCTGGAATCAGTCGCCGTCGGCCAGAAACAGGGCGACGACGAGCGCGTGGTGCTGTTCGTGCGCCTGCGCGAAGGCATCACACTCGATGATGCCCTGCGCGACCAGATCAAGAAGCAGATTCGTGCCAACACCACTCCGCGCCACGTGCCCGCCGTCATTGAACAGGTCAACGACATCCCGCGCACCATCTCCGGCAAGATCAGCGAAATTGCCGTGCGCAGAACCATTCATGGACAGGCGGTGAAAAATACCGATGCGTTGGCCAATCCGGAAACATTGCAAGAGTTCTGTGTATATGGCAGCAGGCTCTTGGACCAAAACACCTCTGCACCTTGACACCAAGGATGATCATGAAGCTCATTATTCAAATCCCTTGCCTCAACGAATCTGAAACCTTGGCTATCGCCTTGGCCGACCTTCCGCGCGAAGTTGATGGATTCGACACTGTCGAATGGCTCATTATTGATGATGGGTCAACAGATGATACAGCTGAAGTGGCGCTAAAAAATGGCGTTGA
>DASSTF010000039.1:0-2492 GCA_035708045.1 Rhodanobacteraceae bacterium
TCAAGCGCCACGAAATACAGTTGTCGAAATTTCTTCCAATCCGATTCTGCGACCACGACGAAACCTCCGTCACGAAATCAACCATCGGCAAGAATATCAGCCGCTCTCGACTACACGAAGTTCTCTGGGCAATGCGAACACCATGTTTTCCGGCTCGCCATCCAGGTCGTGCGGTTCGCCACCGCCCCAGGCCTTGAGTTGCGCGATGACGTCACGCACCAGTTTTTCCGGGGCCGAGGCGCCGGCGGTCACGCCGACGCGTGCGGCATCTTTCAGCCAGGCGCGGTCGAGGTGTTCGGCGCCGTCGATCAGATACGCCGGCACGCCTTCACTTTCGGCAAGATCGCGCAGGCGATTGGAATTGGAACTGTTGGCCGAACCGATCACCAGCACGACGTCCACGGCATCAGCCAGACGCCTCACGGCGTCCTGGCGATTCTGCGTGGCGTAGCAGATGTCGTCCTTGCGCGGCCCCTCGATGGACGGAAACTTTTCGCGCAGGGCAGTGATGATCGCCTTGGTATCGTCCACCGACAGCGTGGTCTGGGTGACGTAGGACAGCGCGTCGGGCTGGCGCGGCGACAGATCGGCGACGCCGTCCACCGATTGCACGACATGAATGTCGCCGGTGTTGGCCCGGTTCCATTGGCCGAGCGTGCCATCCACCTCGGGATGCCCGGCATGGCCGATCAATACCACGTCGCGGCCGGCGCGACCCAGGCGCGCCACTTCCATGTGCACCTTGGTCACGAGGGGACAGGTGGCGTCGAAAACCCGAAGGCCGCGCGTCCCGGCTTCGTCGCGTACGGCCTGCGAGACACCGTGGGCGCTGAAGATCACGGTGGCATCGTCCGGCACCTCGGCCAGCTCCTCGACGAATACCGCGCCCTTGTCGCGCAATCGATCCACCACGTAACGGTTGTGCACCACTTCATGGCGCACGTAGATCGGCGCACCGTAGGCTTCCAGCGCGCGCTCGACGATGGCGATGGCGCGATCCACGCCGGCGCAGAAGCCTCGGGGGTTGGCGAGCAGGATGTCCACGGCGGTCTCGGTCAGGCGGATGGCGTCAAAAACATGCCCGCCATTATCGCATGCCTGCGCGCGACTTCCCGTCGAACAGGCTGAACACGATCAGCAGGACGGCGCCGACGCAGATGCACGAATCGGCAAAATTGAAGGCGGGATAAGCCCACTGGCCGAAGTAGACCAGCACGAAATCGGTGACCCGACCGACATGGACGCGATCGATCAGATTGCCCAACGCGCCGCCGATGATGAGCGCCAGCGGCAAGGCCGTCCGCCAGTCGCGGCGGCGCGTACGCCAGAGCCAGACGCCCAGGGCCACGCAGATCACCACCGCCAGAAAGACAAAAAACCAGCGCTGCCAGCCATCGCCACCGGCCAGAAAACTGAAGGCGGCGCCACGGTTGAAGACCAGCGTGCGATAGAGGAATCTGTCGATGACCGGCACACGCTGGCCGGGAAACGTGTGCGTCAGAATCCAGTGCTTGCTGAGCTGGTCGATGAAGATGGCCAGGGCCGACAGCCACAACCAGGACAGCGCGTTGGGTTTGGGAGCGTTCATGCGTACTTCCCCCTGCCGTTGTCTCTTTGCAGGAGCGTGCCTGCCCACGATGGACGATACGGGAAATGGGCAAGACCCGTCGCGTGCAGGCACGCTCCTGCAGGGGAGAATCCGGATATCAGAACCATTGGCGGGTTTCGCCTTCGCCGTCGACGTTTTCCACACAGCGGCCACACAGCTCGGGATGATCGGCATGGCTGCCGACGTCGTCGCGGTAATGCCAGCAGCGGATGCACTTGGCGGCCGTGCTGGCGCGCGCGGCGACCCAGGCTTCACCCTCGCCTTCCAGTTCCACGCGCACGGCGTCTTCCGGCTTGTCGGCCAGCGGGTGCACGTCGAGCGTGGAGGTGATGAAGAAGAAGCGCAGCTCGCTGGCGGCGTCGGCATAACGCCGGCGCAGGTCGTCATCCATATAGACGTCCACGTCGGCGGCTAGCGAGGCGCCGATGTCGCCGGCCTTGCGCATGCCTTCGAGCACGCCGGAAGCCGTTTCGCGGATGCGCAGCAGGTCGCTCCACCAGCGGCGCTGTTCCTGGCTCGACTGCGCGGCATCCAGACCTTCGTACCAGGTTTCGAACAGCACCGACTCGCCGCGCTCGCCCGGCAACTCCTGCCACACTTCCTCGGCGGTGAAGGCCAGGATCGGCGCCAGCCAGCGCACCAGCGCCTCGGCGATGCGGTACATCGCGCTCTGCGCGCTGCGCCGGCCGAGGCTGTCGGTCGGCATCGTGTAGAGCCGGTCCTTGGTGATGTCCAGATACAGCGAACCCATCTCGTTGGTGCAGAAGTTCTGCACGCGCTGGGCGATTTCCGGAAAGTCGTAACGCTCGTAGGCGGCCAGCACGGCCTGCTGCACGTCGTTCGCGCACTGCACGGCCCACTGGTCCAGCGCCAGGCAATCGGC
>DASSTF010000040.1:0-28634 GCA_035708045.1 Rhodanobacteraceae bacterium
CATCGGCGGCCTGGTGCAGATCCCCTGCATCGAACGCAACGCCATGGGCTCGGTCAAGGCCATCAACGCCAGCCGCATGGCCCTCAAGAACGACGGCAAACACCGCGTGTCGCTGGACAAGGTCATCAAGACCATGCGCGATACCGGGCGCGACATGAAGGACAAGTACAAGGAAACGTCGCGCGGCGGGCTGGCGGTGAACGTCATCGAGTGTTGAGTGTTTGGGGAATGAGTGACGAGGGGCGAGTAGCGAGGGCGCTATGGATTGCGGGTGCGCATGACCGGGTGCCGATTTTGTATGCCGCCTTGGATGGAATATTCCCGCATTGCCTGATGTCGCAATCAACGGCATTATGCACGCATGGCAACATCCGAATCCAAAACCGGCGGTCAGGCTGTCATTAATTGCGTGGCTTATTGCCACGATGGTCGGCGCATCGGCGATATCGACATCGACGCCATCAGCGATGTGCTGGAAGATCCGGATGCTTTCGTCTGGGTCGGCCTGCATGATCCCGGCGAGGCGCTGCTGGAAAAATTGCAGGACGAATTCAACCTGCATGACCTCGCCATCGAGGATGCGCAATCGGCGCACCAGCGCACCAAGATCGAGGCCTATGGCGACTCGTTGTTCATCGTGGTGCAGACTGCGCAGCTGATGGACGGGTGCATCGCCTTTGGCGAAACCCACATTTTTCTCGGGCCGCGTTATCTGATTACGGTGCGCCATGGCGCCTCGCTCAGCTATGCGCCGGCGCGGCGACGTTGCGAGGCTTCGCCCGAATTGCTGGCGCTGGGGCCGAGTTACGGTCTGTACGCCATCCTCGATTTCATCGTCGACAATTACCTGCCCATCGTCAGCGATTTCCGCGAGGAGTTGCAGGCGCTGGAGCAGGATATTTTCGCCGAGACTTTTCGCCGCGACACCATCAAGCGCCTGTACGACATGCAGCGCGAGCTTCTGACCCTGCGCCTGGCGGTCGCGCCGTTGCAGGATGTCACCAACCAGCTGGTGCATCTGCATCCGCAGCTGATCCGCGACGAGACCCGCGCCTATTTCCGCGACGTGTACGACCACGTGTTCCGCGTCAACGAGGGCACTTCGGCCATGCGCGAGATGTTGTCGGGCGCGATGAACGTCAACCTGTCGCTGGTGACTTTCGGCCAGAACGAGGTGGTCAAGAAACTGGCCGGCTGGGCCGCCATGCTGGCCGTGCCCACGCTGGTTACCGGCTGGTACGGCATGAACTTTGCGCACATGCCGGAGTTGACCAAGCCGTGGGCCTATCCCAGCGTATTGGTGTTCACGCTGGCCTTGTGTGGCGGGTTGTATTACCTGCTCAGGCGTGCACGCTGGCTCTGACCTGATTTTCTAGGGTGTAGGAGCCTGCCTGCAGGCGATGGCGTAGTGTCTTATCGAAGCCGCGCGCCATCGCTTGCAGGAAGGCTCCTACAGGGAACCTCGAAAAACCGCTTTTTCGCTCGTCATTCCGGCGAAAGCCGGAATCCAAGTTATTGTTGCGTAAGCCAAAATGGATTCCGGCTTTCGCCGGAATGACGCAATGGGGAGTTTTTTGAGATTCCCTACAGCAACGACGGCGGTGATGGAGGGTTTTCCGGCGGCAGCAGATCCATGGCCATGACGACGGCGTCTTCGCGGCCGACGCGTGCCGGATAGTAATTGGGACGTCGTCCGATCTCGTTGAATCCGGCGCTCTCGTACAACGTTTGCGCCGCGACGTTGGACGGTCGCACTTCCAGGAACACGCGTTCGGCGCCGTACCAGCGCGCCGTGTCCAGCAAACGCCGCAGCAGTCGCCGCCCGTGCCCCTGTCCCTGGTAGACCGGCGCCACGCAGACATTGAGCACGTGCGCTTCGCCGGCGCCGGTGGAAAGCACGCCGTAACCCATGATCTCGTCGCCGCTTTCGAGCACCCAGCAGGTGTGTCCGGCGCGCAGACAATCGCGGAAGATGCCGGGGCTCCACGAAAACTCGTAGGCGTTTTGTTCGATGGCCGCCACCTGCACCAGATCGCTGCGGCGCATGCTGCGAATCTGCGGTGAAGGCCCGGCAACGACAGCGACCATGACGCGCTACTCCGTTTCCGCCGTTTCGCGCCAGTGGCGGCGCAATCCGCTGACGGCCTGCCACAGGCGGCGCTTGCCGCCGGCTTCGAGCAGGGCTTGCGGCTCGTCCAGCAACAGTACCTCGGCAGCCGCCATCACCGCTGTCGGCAAGCTGCGCCCCAGGGCGCGCGCCTGCGTCTCGCCGAAGGCCAGATAGGCCGATGCCGCCGGCGCCGGGGCATCCAGATCGCCTGCCTTGACGACCACCCGCGGCGCCCCCGCAAAACCATCGCCCAATGCCTGCATGATCCGCATCACCAACCGCTGCAGCCGTTCCGTGCAGCCTTCCGGCATCACCAGCACACACGAAACCGGCCCCGCGCCATCTCCCTCCGGTACCGGCAGGGCATCCACCTCGCGGCGTCCGCGCAAGGCGTACGGCGTCACGCCCAGCGCCCGCAGGATGTGCTGGCGACGACCGGCAGCGAGCGGCATGGAGGCACTCATGGCGTCAATCCGGAGAACCGCCGATCCCACGGCGACCGCGACGACGGCGACGGCTCATGCTCCATACGGTCAGCACCGGGCCGGACAGCACGTACAGCCCGAGCACGATCAGCAGCACGTGCGAGGTGTTGATGGTGAGCAGAAACAGTACCAGCACCGCCGCGATGATCCACAGGAACGTCACCCGGTCGTTCTCGGGCCGTGTCTTGAAGCTCACGTAACGCACCCGGCTGACCATGAGCAGCCCGGCGATGATGGCCAGAAACGGCGTCACGAAACACAGATCCGAACCGCTGACGCCGTCGTTGTTCATGGCCCACACGAAGGCCATGCACAGGCCCGCCGCCGCCGGGCTGGCCAGCCCCTGGAAATAGCGTTTGTCGGCGACCCCGGCCTGGGTATTGAAACGCGCCAGACGCAACGCCGCGCAGGCGGCATAGATGAACGCCGCGGCCCAGCCCAGCTTGCCCCAGGCATTGCCGTAATCGCGCAGATAATGCAGCGACCAGGTATAGAGCACCAGCGCCGGCGCCAGGCCAAAACTGACCAGATCCGACAGCGAGTCGTACTGCACGCCGAAATCGGTCTGCGTATGCGTCAACCGCGCCACCCGCCCGTCCATGGCATCGAGCAGCGCCGCCACGAACACGGCAATGGCCGCCGCCGAAAAAAAGCCGCTGATGCCCGCCACGATGGCGTAAAACCCCGAAAACATCGCCCCCGTGGTGAACAGGTTGGGGAGAAGATAGATGCCACGGTGACGTACCGGCCGCTGGGGAACAGGTTCAGTCATGCAAAATGTCTCGATCCGCCCGAAAACGTACAGGCGAAGTGTAAACCATGTGACCCCGAGCACTTCGCGTGAAAGCGCGGAGGTGTTAACTATGCCCGATACATCCAGACAAATCGGATCAGGATGTCGTACATTAAAATTTTGCGAAGCTGGCGGATGGCCCCGGCTGCCCGCCGCAAACAAGCCAAACCACTGGAGTGTGCCATGCGACGCCCGTTGATGCCCTTGCTGCTGATTGCCCTCATGGGCGTGCCCTTCGTCGTGTGCGCCCAGGTGTACAAATGGAAGGACGCCCACGGCACGGTGCACTTTGCCGACACGCCGCCCCCTCACGGTGTCGCCTACACCATCGTCAAGACCCGCGTCAGCGTGGGCAGCGGTCTGGACGCGGCAAGCTTCCGCCCGCACCGCGAAAGCACGGTGAACAACAACGATTCGAGCTCCAACTCGCAAAATCCCCTGCCCGATACACCGATCAACCGCAAACAGGTGTGCGAAAAGCTGGAGGCCAACATCAAGCTGCTCAACGGCAGCAGCCCGGTGATCACCAAGGACGCGAGCGGCAAATCGCATGTCATGTCCGCGGAAGACCGCAGCAAGGAGCTGGCTGTCGAGCAGAAGCAGCATCAGCAGTTCTGCCAATGATCTCCCTGCGGGAGGGAACACGGAACAGCTGACTTCAAGGTTGCCCAGGTACGGAAAAGACCCGGTTCACGGCTATAATCGGCGCTTTTGAAGCCTTTGCGTTCCAGGATTTTCTCTCCATGCGCCTGAGCCAGTTTCACCTTGCCACCGTCAAGGAAGTCCCCGCCGACGCGGAAATCGCCAGCCACCGTTTGATGCTGCGTGCGGGCATGATCCGCAAGCTGGCCTCGGGCATCTATATCTGGACGCCGCTGGGCCTGCGCGTGCTGCGCAAGGTCGAAGCCGTGGTGCGCGAGGAAATGACGCGCGCGGGCGCCATCGAAATGCTGATGCCCTCGGTGCAGCCGCGCGAACTGTGGGACGAATCGGGCCGCTGGAACCAATACGGTCCGGCGCTGCTGAAATTCCGCGACCGCCGCGAGCAGGAGTTCTGCTACGGCCCGACGCACGAGGAAGTCGTCTGCGAATTCGCGCGCAACGAATTGCGCAGCTACAAGCAATTGCCGATTTCCTTCTTCCAGATCCAGACCAAGTTCCGCGACGAGATCCGCCCGCGTTTCGGCGTGATGCGTTCGCGCGAATTCATCATGAAGGACGCCTATTCCTTCCACGTCGATACGGAAAGCCTCGACGCCACCTATCGCAAGATGTACGCCGCCTACGAGCGCATCTTCACGCGCCTGGGCCTCGGTTTCCGCGCCGTGCAGGCCGATACCGGCTCCATCGGCGGCGACGTCAGCCACGAGTTTCAGGTGCTGGCCGATTCCGGCGAGGACGCCATCGCGTTTTCCGATGGTTCGGACTACGCCGCCAACGTGGAACTCGCCGAAGCCCTCGCCCCCGCCTCGCCGCGCCCGGCGCCTTCGGCCGAACTCGCACGCGTGGACACGCCGACACAGAAAACCATCGACGAAGTCAGCGCCTTCCTGAAAGTCGCGCCCGAGCAATGCGTCAAGACCCTGCTGGTCAAGGGCAAGGACAGCATCGTGGCACTGTGCCTGCGCGGCGATCACGAGTTGAACGAAATCAAGGCGGCCAAACTGCCCGAACTGCCGGGCGACATGACATTGGCCGGCGAGGCCGAGATCCAGGCCGCCGTCGGCGCCCATGCCGGCTTCATCGGACCGGTCGGCCTGCCCGACGGCATCCCGGTGATCGTCGATCGCGCCGCCGCCGTCCTCGCCGATTTCGTCTGCGGCGGCAATGCCGACGGCACCCATGTCACCGGCGCCAACTGGGAACGCGATGCGCGCATCACCCGCGTCGCCGATTTGCGCAAGGTCGTCGCCGGCGATCCCTCGCCCGACGGCCACGGCGCCCTCTCGATCGCACGCGGTATCGAGGTCGGACACATTTTCCAGAATGGCGACAAATACACCCGCAGCATGAACGTGACGGTGCTCGGTGAAGACGGCAAGCAGCACACCCTGCTCACCGGCTGCTACGGCATCGGCGTCAGCCGCATCGTCGCCGCCGCCATCGAGCAGAACCACGACGACCGCGGCATCGCCTGGCCCGAGCCGATGGCGCCCTGGCGCGTGGCCATCTGCGTGATCGGCAAGAAAGGCGAAAATGCGGCCATGGACGCCGCCATCGCGCTGCACGATGAATTGGAAGCACTCGGCATCGAAGTCATCCTCGACGATCGCGGTTTGCGCCCCGGCCCGATGTTCGCCGACATGGAACTGATCGGCATTCCGCATCGCGTTGTCGTGAGCGAGCGCGGCCTGGCCGACAATACCTTCGAGTATCGTGGCCGCCGCGACGAGGAAAATCGTCTACTGAACCACGACCAATTGCTCGCGCTGTTGCATTGAAGACGGCGATTATCGGCATCCCAAAATGCCATGATCGCGCGGCGGACAAATGCGAGCTCCGTTCAAGTTGAAGATGTTCGCAGATCAGATCATGCAAGGAACACGTGGCGCGGCGCATTATCTTCATGCGTTCATAATCACGGGGCATTGCATCGTGTCAATAACGCCAGTATGCTGACGTCCGATCGTCCCATTTTTTTCACCATTGCACCGGAGACTTATCCATGGCTGTCGATATCAGCAACCTTAATCAGAAACAGCTCAACGACCTGATCAGCAAGGCGGAAAGCCGCAAGAAGGAAATCCACCAGGACAAGGTGGTCAAGCTGCGCAAGAAGATCAACGACATGATCAAGGCCGAGGGTTATACCTTCGAAGACATTTTCGGTGCCCGCCGCAAGACGGCGCGTCGCAGCACCGGCAAGGTGCCGCCGAAGTATGCCAATCCTTCCAACCCGTCCGAGACTTGGTCCGGCCGCGGCAAGCGCCCGCGCTGGTTCAATGCCGCCATCAAGGCCGGCAAGAAGGAAAAGGACCTGCTGATCAAGTAAGTCCGGCTCGATAGCCATTGCAAGAACGCCGGCAACATGCCGGCGTTTTTTTATTGGGAAAGACAGGGCGAGGGACGAGTAGCGAGGGCGTGAAAATCATAACCTTGAGGAATGCCGAAGAAATCAAAATGATTTCGAAATAGCTGTCATGTCGGGTATTTGCCCATGAGCCGATAGCTCCGGACATGCGCCCTCGCTACTCACCCCTCGTCTCTCGCTCCTCCCCCCTACAACGACCTCCGCGGCGCCACCAGCAAATCGCCGAACAGCAAGCCGGCCACCAACGCCACCAGCAACGTGATCAGCAGCAATGCGGTTTGCATGCCGGTATCGACATGGCGGTCGGCAAGATACGCGAGCGTACGGAAACCGACACTGCCGGGCACCAGCAAGATAATGCCCGGTTCGCGAACCAGCGTGCCGGGGCGGTGCAAAAAGCGCGCGTAAACATTACTTATGGCACCCAATACCACGCCACCCACGAAAACACCGAATCCGGGGCCGAATTCCACGCCCACCACGCGCGCGGCGAGATAACCGACCATGGCCGCCATCATCACCAGTATCCAGTCGCGCCGTGCCGCCTGGAATACCAATGCAAAACCGAAGGCGCTCAATACCAGCGCCGGCCACTCCAGCCAACCGGGCACGACGACATCGGGTGCGCGCGGCGGCACGACACCCGCCCACTGGCACAACTGCACCACCGCGACCACCCCGAAAATCAGCTTGAGCATGCCCGCCAGCCCGCCGAAAAGGCGCGACACGCCGGACGCCAGATGCTGCGTGGAAAGCTCGCGCACCGCCGTGGTCAGCGACATGCCCGGCACCAGCACAATGACCGCCGTCAATACCACGAGGTTGATATCCAGCGGCCAGACAAGAACGCTGACCAGGGTAATCGCCAGCGTCGCCACCACCGCCGAAATGGCTTCCGTCGCCGGAGCAAGACGTGGACGTCCGGCCGTGCCGAGCACTATCAGACCGATCAGGAAACCCACCAGTCCCGCCACTACGATGTCCGCCCACGATGCGCGGATGAGCGCCGCGAAACCGGCCGCCGAAAGACCATAGCCGATCACCATGCCGCGCCGCTGCGCCGGGGTCAGCGGCGCCGACAAAGCGCGCAACTGACGGGCGCCTTCCTCGATGCCCACGCGCCCGTCGATGACCCCGTCGGCGATGGCATCCACTTCGCAAAGACGCGCCAGATTGACGTCGCCCGGAGCCAGACGGATAACCTGCGTCACCTGCGCCACGCTGTCCTCGCCCTGCGCCTGGTCGGCAAAGGACAGAATGATCGCGGTCGGACTCGACCACACCTCCGCGCGCATGCCCAGACGCTGCGCCGCACTGCTGACCGCATCCTCCAGACGCGACGCCGAGGTGCCGTACTGATGCAGCTTGCGCGCCAGTTCGGTGACGAACGCCACACGCGTGTTGAAGGCCACCGCCATCGCCAAATTGGCCGGCAACGCACTCATGGACGATCCCCTTACAGCACTAAGCAGACGCATGGACGCACATGCCGGCCACTGCCGCCATCCCGGATGAAAACGCGCCCATTATCGCGGACGAGTCGGCTTTTTTGGAGGATGCACTGGTTGCCCCGAAACCCGTTCGTCCTGAGCGGAGGCCGCAGGCCGAAGTCGAAGGACATGGCGCGAATATGCAGCATGCGCTTCGACTTCGCCCGCTGTGCGGGCTACGCTCAGCGCGAACGGTGTGGGAACGGATGAATGCACCAAGTAAGTGCCATTCGATATTGCCCCCACCCGCACATCTTTAGTTCTGCGTCGCCGGCAACCACATGGTCACGCGCAAGCCGCCGCCGTCGCGATTGGCCAGCACCAGCCGTCCGCCGTGCGCTTCGGCGATTTCGCGGGCCAAGGCCAAACCCAGACCCGTGCCCGAGCGTTTGGTGGAGTAGAACGGCAGCAGCGCCTGCGCCAGCACGTTGTCGCTCATGCCCGGCCCGCGATCGGCCACTTCGATGCGCCACTGGTTGCCGAGCAGGTTGATATGCAGGGTCACCTCGTTGTCCGCACTGCCCGATTCATGCGCGTTCTTGACCAGGTTGATCAACACCTGCTCGATCTGCCCGGCATCGAACAGCCCCAGCGTCGAGGGCACCTGGCCATCGAACCGGAACCGGCAATGCTGCGCCAGCGATTCCAGGAAAGCCGGCCATGCCACGGCCACCGGCTGCGGCTTGGGCAATTTGGCGAAACGCGCATAGCCGTCGACGAATCCATGCAGATGCCGCGCCCGCTCGCCGATGCTGGCGAACACGCCCGGCAGCCGCTCCGCATCCCCACGACGGGCCAGCTCGGCGCCCGAATGCGCCAGCGAGGAAATGGGCGCCAGCGAATTGTTGAGTTCGTGCGTGATCACCCGGATCACCCGTTTCCACGCCGCCACTTCCTGCCGCGCCAGTTCGCGCGTCATGCGCCGGAACAGGTACAACCGATGCGGCCTCCCCTGCAGCCGGAACGTACGCTGGGAAACGTGGAACACCTCCTCGCCACCGTCCATTTCCACCGAGAACAACGTGTCCTGACCCGCGGCCACCACCTGCCGCATGGCTTCGGGAGCTTGCTGCAGCAGCGCGGAAAAATCCATGCCGGCCAGACTCTTGCCCTCGTTGAACAGGTGCCGCGCCGCCAGGTTGGAATAGCTGACGCGGTGCTGGATATTGGCCAATACCAGCGCCACCGGCGTGTTCTGCACCACGGTCTCCAGCAGCAGTTCGCGCTCGGTCAGCTGCTGGCGCTGGGCGCGCAGGGTCTGGCCGAGCGCGTTGTGCATGCGCACCAGGTCGCCAAGCTCGTCCTTGCGGTCGGCAACGATGGAAAAGCTGAAATCGCCGTCACGAAAACTGGCCACCGCCCCTTCCAGCGCCCGCGACACACGCGCCAGCGGGCGCATGCTGGCATGCCCCAGCCACAACGCCAACGGCAACAGCACGGCCATCGTGATCAGCAGCCACAGCCAGACGCCGTGCGGCCAGTCGACCGGTCCGTAGCCCATGGTGACGCTCACCCAGTTGGCCAGCTGCGGCAGTGGCCACGTCGACAGAGCCAGATAAACGAGCACGCCAAGCAGGGCCGTCATGGCCAGCAGCAGGCTTTGGCGTCCCTCAAGGGAAATCAGGCGCATGACTCTTTACGGAAATCGAAAACCGGAACAAGCATAACCGCGCAATCCCCATGCAGGCGCAGGGCGAGCCTTGGTTCACCGCATCGACCATGGTTGGCCAAGGCTCACCCTACGTCGCAATGCCGTAGCGCTGCATGCGCCGATACAAGGCCTGCCGCGACAACCCGAGCACCTGGGCGGCATGGCTGACCACGCCGCCATTGTCCGACAAGGCCTTTTCCACGGTCTCCTTCGACGGTTCGTCCAGATTGCGCGACGCCGTGCCGATGGTACGTTCGGGCAGGTTGAGATGCTCCACCGCGATCGACGCATCGCCGGCCAACAGTCGTGCCCGCTCGATGGCGTTCTTCAGCTCGCGCACGTTGCCCGGCCAATCGTGCGACATCAGCGCCTCGCGCGCCTCGCCGGTCAGCGAGCCGTCGGCGAGGAAATGCTCCGCCAGCGGAATCACATCGTCGATACGCTCGACCAGCGGCGGCAGGCTGATTTCGATCACGTTTAGGCGGTAATACAGATCCTCGCGAAAAGTGCCTTCGGCAATCATCGCCTTGAGATCGGCATTGGTGGCGCTGACGATGCGCACATGGGCCGAGCGCGTGCGCGACGAACCAAGGCGCTGGAACTGACCCGTCTCGATGACGCGCAGCAGCTTCACCTGCCCGGACAGCGGCAGGTTGCCGATCTCGTCCAGGAACAGCGTGCCATTGTCGGCGGCCTCGAAGCGGCCCTCGCGCGCCTTGTTGGCGCCGGTGAAGGCGCCGGCATCGGCGCCGAACAGCTCGGCCTCGATCAAGTCGCCCGGCAGCGCGCCACAATTGACCGCCACGAACGGGCCGTCGGCCACCGCCGAATTGCGATGCACGACATTGGCGATGCCCTCCTTGCCTGCACCGTTGGGTCCGGTGATCAATACCGGCACATCCGAACGCGCCACCCGACAGGCCAGTTCCAGCGTGCGGCCCATCGCTTCGGAGGCAAACACCAGGCCGCCTACATCGTAGTCGCGCCTGAGCCTGGCGTGGCGCTGGCAACGCTCCCGTCGCGTACGCCTGACCTCGCGCGTGGATTCGGACAGCTCCAGCAGGTTCTCCACCGTGGTGGCGAGCTTGGCGTCGTCCCACGGCTTGGCGATGTAGTCGGCGGCGCCGGCCTTGACCAGCTCGACCGCGGTTTCCAGGTGCGTCCACGCCGTCAGCAGGATCACCGGCAAATCCGGATACTGCGCGCGAATGGCGCGAAACAGCTCGACGCCCTCCTCGCCGGAAGTCGTGTCGGTGGTGAAGTTCATGTCCTGGATCACCACGTCCACGCGCTCGCTGGCCAGCACCTCCAGCCCCTCGTGCGGCGTCGCAGCCGTCAACGGCCGCACCTCGTTGAGCGACAACAGCAGCGACAACGCCTCGGTGACCGAGGGATTGTCGTCAATGATCAGGACACTGCGCATGGGATTCCGGGCCATGTGGACATGGATGCATCTCGCGATAAAAACGTTGCAGTGACTTTTGGCACAAGGTTCGATTCACTGTTCCTGCCCGTTCTTGTGCGCCGGATC
This sequence comes from Rhodanobacteraceae bacterium, assembly GCA_035708045.1. Taxonomy (GTDB): domain Bacteria; phylum Pseudomonadota; class Gammaproteobacteria; order Xanthomonadales; family Rhodanobacteraceae; genus Oleiagrimonas. The sequence continues at coordinate 11,092 of DASSTF010000040.1, forward strand.
GAACTTGATGCTGCCATCGTCATTCTCATGAGCCGCACGATACCCCGCCGAACACTTCTCGACATAGCCGTGCTGCTCCGACACAGGCACCTTGCCCTGCACTATCTGGTTGGCGCACTCGGAAGGCGAATTGCCGGCGGTCCATTTGACTCCGCCGTCAGACGCGCAACCGCCCAGCAGCAACCCCGCGAGAACCATCATCACCAGTTTCTTGCTCATGCTTGTCTCCCTTGCTTTCAATATGGAATACATCCTTTGGCGCTCGGCGGCACGGCGCCGTCGAACCACTGCACCGTGATGCCTTCGACCGGCCCGATGGTCGCCTTGCGGCTGACCCAGAGCGTACCGCCACGACGCGCCACGATGCGCCCTTCAACCACCACGCCCGGTCCGACGACGACCACCGGAAGACGCTTCTCGTCGACATCGTCCGAATCGGGATCAGGCAACGAAAGCAGAATGCCGTGGTTGACGTGCGTCGTTCCGCTCAATCGGATATGTCCCGAAACCGTTTCCAGTCGACCCGTCACCAGCGCACCATGGACATCGATGGAACCGACCAGCGTGCCCACGTTGCCGTCCACCCGCACGTCATCGCTCAAATGGATGGCGCCGTCCACGTTGTACACATCGCCATCGCACAAGGCGCCCGTGCCCATCACGATGTTGCCATCCACCGTACGCAACGCCGTCGCCCGCGCCCACCGTCCCAGGATGATGTCGCCATCCACCGTGGAAACCTTGCGCACCCGTGCCTGGTCTTCCAGCCGAACCGAACTGTCGACCCCGTAGATCGACCGCGCCCAATCGCCCTGCTTCACCTGCACCGGCTTGTCCAGATGCATCGTGCAACCGGCGACAAGGCACACCATGGCCACAGTCCACACGCATTTGCCGATTCCGCTCATATCCAGCCTCTCTATCCTGTGACGCCAAGCCAAAATAATAGCCGCGCAAAATCGAATCACCTCAGCCTCCTGCTCCCTTCAAGGACAGGGCTTACCACTCCCTGCTCCCTCTCCTTCAAGGACAGGACTTACCACTCCTTGCTCCCTCCCCTTCAAGAACAGGGCTTACTACTCCTTGCTCCCTCCCCTTCAAGGGGAGGGCTGGGGTGGGGATGGTGTTTGCCGCAAACCAGCCACCAACCGCAAAGCACTATAAAAGCAACCACCCAACATCCATGACAATGCAGCATTCGGCTGAAAACCATCCCCACCCAACCCTCCCCTTGAAGGGGAGGGCTTTATACGCTTCGTGTGGCCACTACCGGCGGCACGTTCGACGCCCGCAGGGCCGGACTCAATACCGACAACTGCCCCAGCAGCCACAAGATCACCGCACCCGCCGGCAGATACCACAGCGGCAAACGCGGCAACGCGTAGTGCTGCATCAACAGCAGACTCAGGCCCACCGCCAGGATCACGCCCAGCACCACGCCACCGGTCACGATCAAAAAGTTTTCGGCCTGGAAATAACGCAGGATGTCGCCGCGCGTGGCGCCGATGGCGCGGCGGATGCCGATCGACCGTGTGCGTTGCTGCACCCAGAAGCTGGCCAGGCCGGCAATGCCGAGGGCGGTGACGAAAAGCAGGCCCAGCACTGCTGCCAGGAGCAGGCTGACCATGGTGGCGTCACGGCGGAAATGATCCGAACGCATTTGTGCATAGGTTTGCACGTCGTCAGCGGAAAATTGACGGCTTGGCTTGCGCTTGGTAAGCGCGGCCACGGCTTCCTTCATCACGCGTGCGCGATCCGAGGGCCTGCTGCGCAGCGCAAGCATGACATGCTTTTCAATGGGCTCGATCGGCAAGAGCACGGACTGGTCATTGCTGCCGGAATTGCCGAAATTGGCACGATGCAGATGCTCGACCACACCCACGATGGGCGTACCGTACCCATGCAGAATGCCACTGCCGCCAAAGTACACGACCCGACCCACCACGCGATCGGGATGCTCGGGGTACAGACGCCTGGCAAAGGCCCGGGTGACGATGATGGCGGGGGCATCGACCGGCCCGTCGGGTTTCGCCGGCAAATATTCCCCGGCACGGAAATCACGCCCCGCCACCAACTTCAGGCCGAAGGTCCGCAGCGTCCCTGGCCCGCCGGTATACACGTCCGCGGACGCACAACCGGGAACCTTGATGGAACGCGCCTTCTTGACCGCCTGGATGGCATCCAGACTGGTGCACCCGCCCGAGGAATGCTGACTGTGCGAGAAAGGCACATTGGAGACGATGGCCGCCGATGCCACGCCAGGCAGCCGGCGCAACGCGGCCACGTCCGCCTGGTGCAGGGGAAGCGCATTGGCGTCCGACTGCAGATCGTCGAGATTCACGATCGACAGCGAGCTTTCGTCCAGGCCGCTGGGCACCGTGATCCGGTCGATGCGCTGGGCGATCAGGAACACGGCGTTGCACACGATGGCGCAGGTGAAAGCCACCTGCAGCACCAGCAACGTGACCGTCAGCTTGTGGTGGCGCAGCGTGGAGATGATGGATCCGATTTGCATGGCGTCATCTCCTCAAAGTGTTTTCAGCTGCAAGGCCGGCGCGATGCGGCACGCGCGCCACGCCGGCAGCAGACCGGCCAGGATGCTGACCGCGATGGCCAGCGCCACCGTGGCTGCCAGCATCCCACCGTCCATCTGCGCCAGTTGTGCATAATCATCCGGCCGCTGGCGCACACTCCACAGGCCTAGCTCGGCAATGCCGATGCCCAGCAGTCCGCCTGCCAGTCCGATCAGCGCGGACTCGACACCGAACTGCGTGAAGATGTCGCGCCGTCTGGCGCCCAATGCCCGACGCACGCTGATCGCGCCGCTGCGACGCAGGAACTTGGCCAGCAGCAAAGCGACCACGTTCACCATGCACACGAAAAGGAACCCCAGCGCCAACCACGCCTGCAGGAGCACGTCGTCCGGAATCATTCCCTGGCGCTGCAGCCACTGCATCAAGCCATACAGCCTGGCCTCGTCGGGTGGCCGCTGATAGCGACCGAGGGCCTTCTGCTGCGCCGAATAATTGACCAGGAACCGGCGGTACGCGGCCACTTGTTGCGGCGTATCCAGCCGCACCCAGAAATTCAGCCAGCTGCTGGTCGGGCTGGTCAGGGACGACTTCCCCTCGTCGCCCCAACTGCTCATCCAGTTGCCGCGAAAATCCATGTGGATGGCCGTGGACAGCGGCATGAAGAACTTGTCCGCATCCTCGAACGACGCACTGATGGCATAGAACAGCGGCTCGGGCTGCCAATCCTCGACCACGCCGACCACCTGGAAATCATGCTTGTCTAAGTGCACCACCTTGCCCACCGCCTGCTCGCTGCCAAACAGTTTGCGCGCGAACTTCCGCGTCAGCACCACCACCGGCGCCTGGTCGGCATCGGCTTGTTTCGACCACGGGCCGCCGGCGACGAACGGCACTCCGAACAGGGTGAAAAAATCGCGCGTCGTGAAACTTCCCGCCACGGACTCGGAATGCACGCCGGGTCGAGTCGGATGCGTCACCAGATAACCCCGCGCCATCGCCGCCTGGCGCACACCCTTGTGCGCATCCAGCAGGGCCTTTGCATCGGGCCAGGTCAGTGCCGCATTGGAGCCATGTCCGATGGTTGCCGGATCGACCTTGTAACTGAGCGGCAACGGATCGAGATACGGTCGGTACAGATGCGCACTGCGCCCTGGCAGCGGATCGCCGCTCATCACGTGAAGCACCGTCAGCATGGTCATCGACGCGCCGATGCCGAGGCCGATGGCGAGCACCATCAGGGACGTCATGATCCAGTGCCGCCGCAGGCTGCGCCAGGCGAGTTCAAGGTAATAACCGAACATCAGTTGGTTGCTCCGGTTTGGGGGGGTTGAACACCATCCCCACCCAACCCTCCCCTTGAAGAGGAGGGCTTTTGCTTGAGGCGCTCATTCAGCTTGCGACCTGTCATGCAGAGGACTGGCCGCTCTTGTTCCCTCCCCTTCAAGGGAGTGTCAACTTGCTCTTGCTCCCTCCCCTTCAAGGGGAGGGCTGGGGTGGGGATGGTGTTTGCCGCAAACATCACACCCCCCTCGTCGCCACCACCGGCGGCACATTCGCGGCGCGCAGTGCCGGGGCCAGCACGGCCAGTTGTCCCAATACCAACAACAACGCGGCTCCCAGCGGCAGGTACTGCCACGGCAAACGCGAAAGTTCGTAGTGGTGCATCAGCCAAAAGTTGATGCCGTAGGCGGCCACGAGACCCAGCACCACGCCAAGCCCCACCACCAGCAGATTTTCCACTTGCAGGTGATTGAGGATGTTGCGGCGACGCGCACCCAAAGCACGGCGGATGCCGATCTGGCGCGTGCGCTGGCCGACCCAGTAGCTGGTCAGGCCCATGATGCCGGCCAGGGTCACGATCAACACCACCAGACAGACGCCAACCAGTAGCCACACGGCAGCGCGGGACTTGGCCAGTGCGCGATCACGCACTTCGGAATACATCTCGTATTTCGGTTCGATGCCCTGCACCAGACCGGCGCCCAGCATGCGCTGGATGACCTGCTTGACCGACCCCAGAACCTGTTGCGGATCGGCATGGCCCACGCGTATGGCGAACGACGGCACCGGCCAATGATTGGGAATACCGGGATACAGCATGGTGTAGTCCAGACTGGGATGCTTGCCGGAACCGAAATCATTGCGCATCAAATGCGCGACCACGCCCACCACGGTGCGTCGGACGGCATCCGCGTCATCGCCGACACGTATGCGCTTGCCCAACGCGCGCTTGCCCGGAAACAGCTTGTCGGCAAGCGCCCGCGTGATGATGACCGGCCCATCCTGATCCATGCCCAGATCCTTGTATTGCACTCCCTCCTCGGCGGCGCTGAAGTTGCGCCCGGCCACCAGTTGCAATCCCAGCGTGTCGACCAGATGGCTGCCGACGTACATCGCGGCGTCGGTCTTGATGTCGGTGCCGATGCCGGCCACGTCACCCGCGAACTTGGCGTTGGTCACCATCGGCAACGATCCGGCCACGCTGACCGAGGTAACGCCCGGCACCGCACGCAACGCCATTTCCGTTTCGTGCAAACGGGTGGCCGACCACGGCTCGCCCCGCGCCGCGATATGCCAGGCCATGATCAGATGATCCGGCTGGCCCACGCCGTCGGGCATGAGGATCGGCACCAGCCGCTGCTGCAGCAGGAACAGGGCATTGCAGGCGATGGCGCAGGCCAGCGCCACCTGCAACACCACCAGCAAGGGCATCAGGCGATGATGCAACAGGGGTTTGATGATGTGCTTCATGATGGTCTCCTCACCCGACCTTGATCAGCATGGCCGGCGGCTGTCGGCATACGCGCCACGCAGGCAACACACCCACCACCAGACCCACGATCAGCGACAGCAGCAACAGACCAATGAACACGGCCACGCTGAATTGCGCGGCGGCGGCATAGCTCACCGGCTGCATGCGCACGACCCACAAACCCAGCAAGGTCAAAGGCAAAGCCAGCAATCCGCCGGCCAGACCGAGCAGCCCCGCCTCGATCATGTGCTGCGCGAACACGTGGCGACGAGATGCACCCAGTGCGCGACGAATGGCCGTATCTCCCTGCCGACGCAGAAACCTGGCGGCGAGCAGACCCGCCACGTTCACCATGCACAGCAGCAGAAAACCGCCGGCCAGCATCAGGTTGAGGCTGACGTCATCAGGCACCGCATGATTGATATCCATCCACGCGCGCGTGCCATACAGCCTGGCCTGAGGGGCATGCACGAAGCGCCCGGCATCGTGTTGCGTCTGCGCATAACCGGTGAGGAAACGCTGGTAGGCCGCCACCTGCGCGGGCGTATCCAGCGCCACCCAGGTCTCCAGCCAGCGGCAACGCTTCACCTTCGCCGACTGAAAACTGATGGTTGTCGTACCCTTGGGGCACCTGCTGGACATGAACGGCCCTACGCCGGCATCCAGCGCCGCACCGGCCGGCACGAAAAACTGCAGATTCTGGCCCACCGGATTGTTGTTGTGATGGACAAGGCCGAGAAACTTCACGCGCGGTTTCCAGGGCGCCGTGACGGCGATGATGCGAAATTGCCGGGAGCCGAACGTGACGCTGCGCCCGACGGCATTGGCTTTACCGAACAACTTTTCGGCCAGTTTGGAATCGATCACGATGACTGGATCGTGCGCGGTCTGCTCGGCCACCGTCCATGGCCGGCCATGTCGCAACGGCACACCGAACGTGGTCAACACCGGGCCATATGCCATCAAGCCGACGGCCTGGGCTGATTGCTTGCCATCCGGCGTGCCGAGCTGCGTAAGGCTCCAGGCCACCGCCATCTGTTCTGGCGCGCGATGCGCATCCACCAGCGCCTTGGCGTCGCGCAGTTTCAACAAGCTGTCCGGCGCACTGTAGGAACTGGTGTCCCCCGCATCCGCCCCGCGCGAGTCCATGGTGACGACATACAAGTGATTGCTGATGCCCGGCAATGGATCACCGGACAAGGCATCGAAAACCGTCATCGCCGTCATGGTGGACGCGATGCCGATGGCCATCGTCAACACCAGCAAGGCCACCATCGCCGGACTCTTGCGGCAGCGTCGCAGCGCCAGTTGCAGGTAATAGCCAAGCATCAGTTGGTTGCTCCGTTTTGGGGGAGTTGAACACCATCCCCACCCAACCCTCCCCTTGAAGGGGAGGGCCTTTGCGTGAGGCATCCATCCAGTTTGCGGCCCATCTTTCGCTCCCTTCCCTTCAAGGAAAGAACCACCCGCTCTTGCCCCCTCCCCTTCAAGGAAAGGGCCGCCCGCTTTTGCTCCCTCCCCTTCAAGGAAAGGGCCACCCGCTTTTGCTCCCTCCCCTTCAAGGGGAGGGCTGGGGTGGGGATGGTGTTCGCCGTAAACATCACACACTCCTCGTCGCCACCACCGGCGGCACGTGCGAAGCACGCAACGCCGGGCCGAGTACCGCCAGCTGGCCGATCAGCCACAGCGCGATAGCGCCTGCCGGGAGGTAAGCCCAAGGCAGGCGCGGCAGTTCGTAGCGCTGCATCAGGAACAAGTTGATGCCGTAGGCCAGCACCATGCCGAGCACGATGCCGATGGTGACCAGCAGGAAGTTTTCGGTCTGGAAATAAGTGAGGATGTTGCCGCGCGTGGCGCCCAGGGCGCGGCGCACGCCGATGGTGCGACGGCGCTGCGCCACCCAGAAACTGCCAAGGCCGACGATGCCCAGACCGGTGACCAGAAGCAGCGCCACGATCACGCCCACCAGCAGCCAGGTCATGGAACGGTCGGAGCGGAAATAATCGGCGCGGATGTCGTCGTAGGTGTGGGTGTTCTGTTTGATGACGATGCGACCCGGGCCGTTGACCTTGAGCGCCGCCACCGCCGCTTTCAGCACGCGGTCGCGGTTCGACCGCGTCGTGCGCAGTACGTAGCGACCGCCCATGTTGTAGGGGTAATTGAAGGGATCGACCACGGTGTATTCGCGGGCGCCCTTGCCGCCCTGATCGTTGGGCCGCGCCAGGTTGGCCAGTACACCGATGACCGTGGTCGGATCATCGCCGATATAGAACTGCTTGCCGATGGCGCTTTCGCCCGGCCACAAGCGCTGGGCCAGCGAACGCGTAATCAGTCCGACATGCGCTTCGCCCTTGAAATGCGGATCGGCGACGGTCTTGAAGTCGGCGTATTCGTCCGGCTTGAAGTCGCGTCCGGCCACGATGTCCAAACCCAGCGTGCGCACGAAATCCGGGCCGGCGAAATAGGTGGTGGCATCGAGCGTGTTGTTTTTCTGGTCGCGTTCGAGTTTGAGGCCGCTGTTCCAGGAGGAGTTGCTGAAAGGCAGCTCGTTGGTCACTGTCACCGACTTCACGCCGGGAATGGCGCGCAACCTCGCCAGATCCTCAACGGTGCGCGCGGCGCCGTCGGCATCCTTGCCGATGCCGGCCACTTGAACCACCACCAGTTCGTGTTCGGCGATACCGCTGACCAGATGGATGCGATCCATGCGGTTGGCGATCAGGAACACCGCGTTGCAGACGATGGCGCAGGTCAACGCGATTTCCAGCACCACCAGCAAGGCAGTGATCTTGTGATGACGCAGGCTGGAAAGGATCGGACGAATTTCCATGGCAACCATCCTCACTGCGACTTCAGTTGCAAGGCCGGCGCTATCTGGCAGGCGCGCCAGGCCGGCAGCAAGCCGGCCAGCAGGCTGGCGACCAATGCCAGGACAAAAGTGATCAGCAACATCTCGGGATCAAGATGCGCCAAGGTGGCGTAATCGGCCGGTTGCTGGCGCACCAGCCACAAACCGAGCAGCGCCAACAGCAGGCCCAACACACCGCCGACCATGCCGACGATGCCGGCCTCGATAAGAAGTTGCGCGAATACCGTGCGACGCGAGGCGCCCAACGCGCGACGCACACCGATTTCGCCACCACGGCGCAGAAACTTGGCCAGTAGCAGGCCGACCGTATTGACCAGGCACACCAGCAGGAAACCGAACGCCAGATACACCTGCAGGTGCACGTCCGAGGGCACCACCTTGTTGTAATCCAGATAAGCCATCAGATCGCGCAGACGCACATTGGGCGGACGCTGAAAACGCCCCAACGTCTTCTGCTGCTGCGAGTAATGGATCAGGAATGTCTTGTACGCCGCGGCCTTGGCTGGCGTATCCAGTTCCACCCAGAACTGCAACCAACTGCAGGTGGCCGTTTTCAGATCGTTTTCGTCACCGTTTCCCCAGCAATGCATGTTGCCGTTGTGGCTGAACTTCAGGTCGGTGGCAGTGGTCAGCGGCAGGAACACGCCCTCGTCGGCATCGTAACGGCCGGTATAAAGGTCGTAGAAATGCGGATTGGGATGCCAGTCGCCGAGCACGCCGACGATACGGAAGTCCACGCCGTCGAGGCGCACGCTACGGCCGGCCGAATCGGCGCCACCGAACAACTTGTCGTTGAGCTTGGCCGACAGCACGACGACACGCGCATCCTTGGCATCATCCTGCGCGTTCCACACATGGCCGTACTGTATTGGCACGTCGAACATCGGGAAAAAGTCGGCGGTGGTGAAGCGTGCGCTCTCGAAAAATGGATCGAGAGCGCCATTGACCGGCTGCACCGGCACTGCGCCACCGGTCATGACCGCCTGGTAATGACCACGCCCAGCATGCAGCAGGTTCATGGCGTCGATCCAGGTCATCTGCCGCGGCGGTTCCTCGCCGGGGCGGTAACCGTGGCTGTCCTGCGCATCGATCTGCGCACGATAGATATGCGCACCCTTGTCCGGCAGCGGATTGCCCGACAGCACGTGCAACACGGTCAGCGTGGTCATCGACGCGCCGATGCCGAGTGCGATGGCCAGCACCATCAGTGCCGTCAGCACCTTGTTGCGGCGGAGACTGCGCCAGGCCAGGTCGAGGTAGTAGGTGAGCATCAGGCGGTTGCTCCGGGTCGGGGGTTTTGAACACCATCCCCACCCAACCCTCCCCTTGAAGGGGAGGGCTTTTGCGTGAGGCACCCATCCAATTTGCGGCTCGTCTTCCGCTCCCTCCCCTTCAGAAAGAGGGCCGCCCGCTCTTGCTCCCTCCCCTTCAGGAGGAAGGCCATCCGCTTTTGCTCCCTCCCCTTCAGGAGGAGGGCCATCCGCTTTTGCTCCCTCCCCTTCAAGGGGAGGGCTGGGGTGGGGATGGTGTTCGCCACAAACATCACACACTCCTCGTCGCCACCACAGGCGGCACGTTGGAGGCGCGCAATGCCGGAGCCAGCACGGCCAGTTGACCCAGCAGCCACAACACGACCGCGCCGATCGGCAGGTACCAGAACGGCAGGCGCGACACCTCGAACACCTTCATCAGCATGATGTTGGTGGCGATGGCCAAAACGACCCCGAGCACGATGCCGAAGGTGACGATGAGGAAGTTCTCGGTCTGGAAGTAGCGCAGGATGTCGCCTCGCGTGGCCCCCAGCGCGCGGCGCACACCGATCTGCTTGCGCCGTTGCGATACCCAGAAACTCGCCAGCCCGACGATGCCGAGCACGGTGACGCCGAGCAGGGCCACGATCACGCCGACCAGCAAGCCCGCCATGGCCCGGTCTGCCTTGAAGAACTGGTTGCGCAGGTAACCCACCGTGTGGCTGCTGGCGCGATCGATCACGACGCCGGGCGCGATCTTTCCGACTTTGGCTTGCGCCGCCACCATCACGCGATCCAGATCCTGCGGATTGGCTCGGATCAGATAGGTTCCAGCCAGGCGGCCGCCTGGTTGCGCCGGCACGAACACGGACCAGCCGGGAGCCCGCTTGCCGTAATGCATGGGATGCGCCATGGCGAGATTTGCCACCACGCCGATCACGCGGAACTGACCGTCACCCGACCAGAACTCCTTGCCGACTGCCTGCCCGTCCGGCCACAACTTGTCGGCCAAGGCACGCGTGACGAGCACCCGGGACGATGCCGGGAACCAACCCGTTTCGGGTTGGGACTGGTAGTCGTCGACCGAGGGCATGTGGCCCGCAACGAGCTTCAGGCCCAAAGCCTTCGGCGTACCTGGATCGCCTTCGTAAAACGCGACCACGGCCGGGTGGGTCTTGTGATCCAGGGTGATGCCGGCAACTCCCCATTGCGGCCCGAACGGCACGGTGGAAACCACGTGCACCGCCTCGACGCCCGGAACCGTGCGCAACCCGGCCACCATGCGTGCGTTGAGATCGTCGACCTGGTCGGGCGTGAAGCCGGTGACCACGATGATGCCGAGCGAAGCCTCGTCCACACCGCTGACGATGTTCATCGCCGACAAGCGGGTCGCGATCATGGACGTGGCGTTGCACAGCACCGCGCAAGCCAGCGCGATCTCCAGCGCGATCAGGATCGTGGCAAGCCTGTGCTTGCGCAAAGCGGTGAGAATAGGCTTGATCTGCATGCTACGACTCGTTCCGGTTCGATTTTGACTTTTCTCTCCGTCAGGGAGAGAACCTGTATTTCATCCCTCACTTCATGCGAACGGCTCTTGCTCCCTCCCCTTCAAGGGGAGAACCGCCATTTCACTCCCTCCCCTTCAAGGGGAGAGCCGCCATTTCACTCCCTCCCCTTCAAGGGGAGGGCCGGGGTGGGGATGGTTTTCACGACACCCACCAACCAACACCATCCCCACCCAACCCTCCCCTTGAAGGGGAGGGCTATAAAGGTTTCAACCCAACCTCTTCTGAAGCGAAGGGCTTACAACGTTTTCAGCTGCAAGGCCGGAGCCACGCGGCTGGCGCGCAATGCAGGCAACGCCCCGGCAACCAGACTCACGGCCACCGCCAGCGCGAAGGTGACGGCAAACATCGACACGTCCATGTGCACCAGATCCGCATACGCCGTCTGTTGCCGGCGCACCAGCCACAGGCCGACCAGCGTCAGCAGCCAACCGCCGGCGCCACCGACCAGACCAATCAAACCGGCCTCGGTCAGGCACTGCGCAAACACGGCGCGACGCGAGGCTCCCAACGCCCGGCGTACGCCAATCGCACCGGCGTAGCGCAGGAATTTCGCCAGCAACAAGCCCACCGTGTTGAACAGACAGATGGCCAGGAAGGCAAAAGCCAGCCAGGTCTGCAACTTCACGTCGCTTGGCACCACATGGATGTGATCCAGCCATCCCATCAGATCCAGCATGCGCGTATCGGTGTTGGCAAAACGTCCGAGAGCTTTCTGCTGCTGCGCGTAATGGGTGAGAAAGGCACGGTAATCGGCCGCCTTGGCGGCGCTGTCCAACTCCACCCACAGGGCCACCCAGAGACATGGGGCATTCACCAGATGGCCGGGCATCTGCACCGTGCCCCAGCAGGTGTACTGGCTGAACGCGCCGTCGTTGATCTCGATGCCGGTGAAGAACGGAACGAACACATCCTCCGGATGGCCGTAGGCGGGCTTGCCCTGCCCGAACCCCGACATTGCGCCGTACACCGAATAGAAACGGGGCGACGGACGCCATGGCTTCAGCACGCCCACGATGCGCACGTTGCCATCCTTGAGATGCAGGATTTTCCCCACGCTGTCCTTGCCCGCGAACAGCCGGTCGTTGAGGTCGCTCGAAATCACGGCGACGCGCGCGCGGCTCGTGTCGTCCGCGCTTGTCCAGCCGCTGCCGTACTCGAACGGCACGTTGAACATCGGGAAAAAATCCGCGGTCGTGGACATCAGCGTCAGCATCAGCGGCGGCAAGGTCGAGCCAGGTGTCTGCACCTTGATCGGGCTGTCCACGATCAAGGCCTGGCGGTCGGCGCGCTGCGCGCTCCACAAGTCCACCGCCGAGTGGTAATCCATCATCGGCAACGGATGCGAATCGCTGGCCCAACTGGCCGGCGTGGGATCGACCTGCGGATAGAAAATGTGCGCGCTCTTGCCCGGCAGAGGATTACCGGACAAGACATGCATCACCGTCAACGTGGTCATGCTGGCGCCGATGCCGACCGCGACGGCCAGGATCATCAGCGCGGTGAGCACCTTGTTGCGCTTCAGGCTGTGCAGGGCAAGGTTGAGGTAGTACGCGAACATCAGCCTGTCGCTCCGGTTTGGGGGGTTTGAACACCATCCCCACCCAACCCTCCCCTTGAAGGGGAGGGCTTTTGTTTGAGGCAATCTGGATGCTCCCTCCCCTTCAAGGGGGGGGCTGGGGCGGGGATGGTGTCCACCACAAACATCACACGCTCCTCGTCGCCACCACCGGCGGCACCTCGGCCGCACGGCGGGCGGGAACGAACACGGCGGCCTGACCAAGAATCAGCACCAGCACCACGCCGGCCAACACGATGTAGATGGGCAGGCGCGCCATGGACATGTGCTGCATCAGCACCAGATTGAGGCCGACCGCAAGCACGATGCCGAGCACGCAACCACCGCCGGCGATCATCAGGTTTTCGATCTGGAAATAGTGCAGGATGTCGACCTTGCGCGCGCCCAGTGCACGCCGCACGCCGATCTGCTTGCGCCGCTGGCCGACCCAGAAACTGGTCAGGCCGACGATGCCGCCGGCGGTGACGGCGATCAGGATGATGCAGATCACGCTCATCAGGATGGCCATGCCGACGTCGCCCTTGTAACCGTCGGAGCGAATCTGCGCAAAGCTGCTGATGGCATCGTCATCCAGCACGCGCATGGGGTTGGTCTTGTACAAAGCCGGTCGCACTGCCTGCATCACTGCGGCCAGTTGTCCCGGGTGGGTACGGATGGCATAACGCGTGAACGCACTGTCCAGGCGCCTGGGAATCAGTACCGAACTGTAGGCAAAGTTGTCGGCCCACGAACTCAACCCCGATGTCTGCAAACGCGCCAGAACGCCGATGACTGTCGAGGGCGAACTCTTGCCGCCCATATACACCGTCTTGCCCAAAGCCTTGCCGTCGGCAAACAGCTTTCTGGCCAGTTCCCGGGTAATGATGACGGCCGCAGGGCTGCTGTCGGAGCGTGCAGGCCCATGCATGATTTCCGAAGGCCTGAAATTGCGTCCAGCGATCAGTTTTGCGCCCAATACCGGCAGACCGTCCGCATCCACGAAATACAACGTGGTCATCTTGTAGCTCGATTTGTCCTTGAACTGGATCGCCGGTTTGGTGGAAATGGCGGTGTTCCAGGACGATTGCAGCAACGGCAACGAGTTGGTCGGCGTGACCGATTCCACGCCCGGGATCTGGCGCAAGGTGGCGAGATCCTGCTGCATCAGGCTGTCCAGTTTGTCGATGCTGGCCGGATCGGTGCCATTGGGCGCGCCGACGAACTGTTGCGACACCAGCATCAGGTTGTTCTCGTTGATGCCGGTGGGCCGGTTCACGCGCTCAATGCGCTGGGCGATGATGAAGATGGCGTTGCAGACGATGGCCAGGGTCAACGCGATCTGCAAGGCGATCAACGCGGTACCGGCCTTGTGTTTGCGCAGGGCGGAAAGAATGGGAGGCAGGTTCATGACTGTGTACTCCCTCAATTCGATTTCAATTGCCACGCCGGCTGCACATGCGCGGCGCGGAAGGTGGGATACAGGCCGGCCAGCGCCGTGGTGACGATGGCCAGCAGCAGCGTCAGACCGAGCAGCGACATGTCCACGTGCGCCAGCGCGGCGATATTGGACGGCATCACCCAGCCGACGCCGAGCACGCCGAGGCCGGTCAGCACCAGGCCCAGCACGCCGCCGGCCAGACCGACCATGCCGGCCTCGGTCAGGAACTGGACGTAGATTTCGCGACGCGGCGCACCCAGAGCGCGGCGCACGCCGATCTCCGGCGAGCGGCGCAGGAACTTGGCCAGCAGCAGGCCGGTCGTGTTGACCAGGCAGACGATCAGCAGACCCAGTGCCACCAGCAGCGAGGTTTTCGTGTTGGGCGGCACGACCTTCTCGTAGGCCAGCCACGCGGTCAGATCACGCAGCCGGTTGTTCGGTCCCCAAGTGAAACGGCCGGCTTGCTGCTGCTCGCGCGCGTAACCATCCAGGAAGCGCTTGTAGTCGGCTACCTGCCCGGCGTTGTCCAGCTCGACCATGAAGGCGATCCACACGCATTCGGAATGCTGCAGGCCGACGAAACCCGGCTCGGTGGGCGAACGGTAGCAATTGGTGTTGCCGTTGTTTTCCATGCCCGTGTCGATGGCCGTATTGAAAGGCAGGAACAGGTCTTCGCCATCGGTATTGAAGCTGTTGCTGTTGACCACGTCGTAAAAACGCGGCTGCGGATTCCAGTGGTCGACGACGCCAACGACACGGAAGTCCTGGCCATCGATGTCCACGGTCTTGCCGACGCTGTCGGCGCCGCCGAACAACTTGTCGTTGAGCTTGCTGCTGATGACCACCACGCGTGCGCGCCGCGTATCGTCGTCGCTGCTCCAGGCGCTGCCGTACTTGAACGGCACGTCCAGCATCGGGAAGAACTCGTCGGACACCGCATGACCGCCGGCATAGAATGGATGCTGCCCCGCCTTGGCCGGCACGATCGACGGCGAGATGCGGTACATCGCCGACTGGTAACGGGCGCGGTGCGCACGCATCAGGTTGACGGCGTCGGGATAGGACATCGCCTCGGGTGGATTGCCGCTCGGGCCGCGCCGGGTCGGGCCCCAGTTGTCCACCTGCGGCACGAACAGCTTTGCCGATTTCTGCGGAATCGGATCACCGGATACGGCGCGAAACACCGACCAGGTGGTCATGGACGCGGCCACGCCGAAACCGATGATGAGCACCATCAGCGCGGTCAGTGCCGGGTTGCGCCGGAGGCTGCGCAGGGCCAGGTTGAGGTAGTACGCGAACATCAGTCGGGTGCTCCGATTCGGGGGTTTTGAACACCATCCCCACCCAACCCTCCCCTTGAAGGGGAGGGCTTTTGCGTGAGGCATTCGTTTGGCTTGCGGCCTGTCCGGCGCAGAGCGATCCGCTCTTGCTCCCTCCCTTTCAAGGAGAGCGCCTGCCTTCTTTGCTCCCACCTTTTCAAGGAGAGGACTCGCCTCCTTCGCTCCCTCCCTTTCAAGGGGAGGGCTCGCCTTCTTTGCTCCCTCCCCTTCAAGGAAAGGGCTCGCCTTCTTTGCTCCCTCCCCTTCAAGGGGAGGGCTCGCCTTCTTTGCTCCCTCCCCTTCAAGGAGAGGGCTCGCCTTCTTTGCTCCCTCCCCTTCAAGGGGAGGGCTGGGGTGGGGATGGTGTTCGTCACACAGGAACGCACGTCCATGCTTGCCAAGTGTCTTGTGGGTGCTTGCATTGCGTGGAACTCCGTTGTTGTCGTGGGGGAAACCGTTCCCTGTCATTTCTGTCTTTGAGGGGCTGAAAAACCATCCCCACCCAACCCTCCCCTTGAAGGGGAGGGCTTTGCATTCCGCCTCCCTTGAAGAGGAAGGCTTTCAATTTCGCGGCCTTTCCTTGATGTTGGCGCCGGGCTGCGGCGAGGGGACGGTGCACGCGGTGAAGCGTCCCCCGACGCATCAGGCTGACAAGGCAGGATGAGTACCCCATCCCCTCGCCGCAGCCCGGCAACCGCCTTCAGTTGGCTTGTGCGGAACTGGTGGTGTGCGCCGTGTGGAAACGCGGCTCTTCGCCCAGATCCACTTCCTGGCCGTCGATGATGTGCACGTTGCGCTGCGCGCGCGCGGCCAGTTCCGGGTCATGTGTGACCATGACGATGGTGGCGCCTTCGCGGTGGATGTCTTCCAGCAGCTCCAGCACGCCGCGCGCCATCTGCGTGTCCAGGTTGCCGGTAGGCTCGTCGGCGAGCAGCAGGCGTGGCGAACCGGCCAGGGCGCGGGCGATGGCGACGCGCTGTTGCTGACCGCCGGAGAGTTCCGCCGGGTAATGCTTCAGACGCGACGCCAGACCGACACGCTCCAGTGCTTCCATGATGCGCTTCTTGCGCTCGGCCGCCTTCATGCCGCGATAGCGCAGCGGCACTTCGACGTTGTCGAACACGTTGAGATCGGGAATCAGGTTGAAGGCCTGGAAGATGAAGCCGATCTTCTCGTTGCGGATTTTCGAGCGGGCATTGTCGTTGAGGCCGCTGACGTCCACGCCGTCGAGCATGTATTCGCCGTCGGTGAAGGTTTCCAGCAGACCGGCGATGGTGAGGAACGTGGTCTTGCCCGAACCGGACGGCCCGGTGACGGCGACGAATTCGCCCTGTTTGACGTCGATGTTGAAATCGCGCAACGCGTAGGTTTCGACGACTTCGGTGCGGTAGACCTTGGAAAGGTGGGTCATTTTGAGCATGGCTGGCGCTCCTGGTGGTGGCTGTTGGATGGGTTTACGGGTGGATGGGTTGATGGGTGGGTGTGAGGCGGGTTGAACACCATCCCCACCCAACCCTCCCCTTGAAGGGGAGGGCTTTTGGCTGAGGCTCCGCCTTGAAGGGATGGGCATTTGCTTGAGGCTCTTCTCTCAAGGCGAGAGCCAATCTTTGCTCCCTCCCCTTCAAGGGGAGGGCTGGGGTGGGGATGGTGTTCGCCGTACCCACCAACACCCCCACAAACTCAACGACTGATGACGACACGCTGCGCTCCATTGAAATTGTCGGTTCCGGAAATCACCACCTTGTCGCCCGGCTTGAGTCCCTTGAGGATCTCGACCTTGTCGATGGAGGTGGCGCCAATCTGTATGGGCGTCTTTACGGCGATGCCGTCATGCACGACGTAGGCGTAACGGCCGCCGGATTCGTCGACGAAGGAGCCGCGCGCCACAGTCACTGCGCTGTTGCGATGGTCGAGCAGGATGCGTACCGACAGGCGCTGGTTCTGGCGCAGGTGTTCGGGCTTGGCCTTGACGAAGCGCACGCGCGTGGCCACCTGGCCGTTGACCACTTCCGGTGAAATCGCGCTGACGGCGCCCTTCCAGGTCTGGCCGTTGCCGCTGATCTGCGCCGTCATGCCCACGCCGAGGTCGCGCGCGAAGCTTTCCGGCACCTGCACTTCCACCTGCAAGGCCGACAGGTCGATCACGCTCATCAGCTGGGCGTTCTTGGCCACGGTGGCCTTGGGCGCCACGAACACCTGGCCCACCTGACCATCGACCGGCGAGCGCACGTTGAGGTCGTCCACCTGGCGCTGCAGGT
>DASSTF010000041.1:0-21876 GCA_035708045.1 Rhodanobacteraceae bacterium
TTCGGCATCCATCGTTTGTGGAAGCGCCACTTCGTCGCCATGAGCGGCATCCGCAAGGGCGACAAGGTGCTCGACCTTGCCGGCGGCACCGGCGACATCGCCGCGCTGCTGAAACCGGTGGTGGGCAAGGACGGCGAGGTCATCGTCGGCGACATCAACGCCGCCATGCTCGGCGTGGGCCGCGACCGCCTCACCGACCGCGGCATCGTCGCCGGCATCGACTGGGCCCAGATCAATGCCGAGCACCTGCCCTTTGCCGACAACACGTTCGACGCCGTGACCATGGCCTTCGGCCTGCGCAACGTCACCGACAAGGACACGGCCCTGGCCGACATCTGCCGCGTGCTCAAACCCGGCGGACGGGCGTTGATCCTGGAGTTCTCGAAGGTCAGGAATCCGATCTTCAACAAGCTCTACGACTTCCATTCCTTCCAGGTATTGCCGCGCCTGGGCAAGTTGTTCGCGCACGACGCCGACAGCTACCAGTACCTGGCCGAATCCATCCGCAAGCATCCCGACCAGGCCACGCTCAAGGGCATGATGGAAACCGCCGGCTTCGGTCACGTGGACGTGCGCAACCTCACCGACGGCGTCGTCGCCATCCACCGCGGCTACAAACTCTGATCGACCGGCCCCGACGTCTTCCTTGTCATGGCATGCCATGAAGCGGCCTGACGGGGCACCGTTTGCACCACAATGGTGCATTGCCGTACGACTCCGCTCTCGAGGTCGACTCAACCCTTTGAATCAAAAGCCTTTCAACCCCTGGCACGGACCCTGCTTTGGTCATGGCATCGTTCCGCCGGAAATGCCATGTGAATTTGTACGCCCGCCCCGTTACGTCACCCGGATATCTGCGCACGGCTGACCCTCGATGCAGCTGACGCAAGGCATCGCGCACGTCCTGCCCGCCACCAGCAGCGGCGACATCGCCTGGATGCTGACCTCGACGCTGCTGGTGCTGATGATGGCGGTGCCGGGCGTGGGACTTTTCTACGGCGGGCTGGTAAGAGCCAAGAACGTGCTGTCGGTGCTGATCCAGGTGCTGGCGGTGTTTTCGCTCACGCTGCTGCTGTGGGCGTTTTACGGCTACTCGCTGGTGTTCAGCGGTGGCGGCGCGCTCATCGGCGACCTGCACATGGCGTTTCTGCACGGGCTGACGCCCGGCTCCGTCACGACGACGGGATTGCCTTCCCTGCCGTATTTCGCCTTCCAGGCCACGTTCGCCGGCATCGCCTGCGCCCTGATCGTGGGCGCCCTGGCCGAGCGCATGAAATTCGGCGCGGTGCTGGTGTTCACCGCCGTATGGTTCACCTTGGCCTACCTGCCGATCGCGCACATGGTGTGGGCGCCGCACGGCTGGCTGCTCGAGTTGGGTGCGCTGGATTTTGCCGGCGGCACGGTGGTGCACATCAACGCCGGCGTCGCCGGACTGGTCGGCGCCGCGCTGCTGGGCCCGCGCACCGGCATCGGCCGCACCTCCATGCGCCCGCACAACCTGCCGCTGGCCTCGCTGGGAGCGGCCCTGCTGTGGGTGGGGTGGTTCGGTTTCAACGCCGGCTCGAGCCTGCACGCGGATGCGCGCGCGGCATTGGCGTTCGTCGATACCCTGCTGGCCGGCGCCGCGGGCGTGACGGCGTGGCTGTGCGCCGAAGCCTGCATCAAGGGTCAGCCATCGGTGCTGGGCGGCGCGACCGGCATGGTCGCCGCGCTGGTCGGCATCACGCCGGCCTGCGGCACGGTCGGCCCGATGGGCGCCATCCTCGTCGGCATCGTGTCCAGCCTGCTGTGCATGTGGGGCGTGACCGGTCTCAAGCGCCGGCTGCGGGTCGATGACGCGCTGGACAGCTTCGGCGTGCACGCCATCGGCGGCATCGCCGGCGCGCTGCTGACCGGCATCTTCAGCACGCCGGCGCTGGGCGGCCTCGGCCCGACGGACATGGCGTTGTTGCGCCAACTGGGCGTCCAGGCGCTGGCCGTGGGCATGACGGTGGCCTGGAGCGCGGTCGCCGCACTTGCCGCGGGCCTGCTGGTGCGCCGGACACTGGGCATGCGCGTCACCCCGGACCACGAGCACGCGGGACTGGACACCAGCAGCCACGGTGAAAGCGCCTACGAAACCTGAACTGCGGCGTGCGCCCCTGCAACGACGGACGCAGGTTTTTTCGGATATCGCCAACGACCGATGGTCCTCCCGGCGCGGCGAAACTGGTATGTTGCGTTTTTGCCGACGCCATCGACCCCTCGCCATGTCCGACAGGAAATCATTGCCGCCGTCCGCCGACGATACCCCGCAGAATCCTTCCCGCCGGCGCCTGCTCGGTTCCATGGCCGCGGCCGGCGTGGCACTCGCGGCGGGTTGCCACTCGTCCTCATCGTCGACCGGCGGCACGGCGGCCACGGCGGGCAGCTCGGCCGACGCGGCGCTCGACAAGGCGTTGCGCGAGCGCATCCGCCACGTGGTGGTGGTTTTTTGCGAAAACCGCAGCTTCAACAATCTGTTCGCCGATTTTCCCGGCCTCGAACAACCGCTGTCGTCGCTGCCGCCGGAACGCTTTGCGCAACGCGACCGCGACGGCAGCCTGTTCAAGACCCTGCCGCCGATCTGGCGCGGTCTGGTGCCGCACGAGCAGACACTCGACGGCAAGACGTACCGGATCGGCGAGGACGCCATCACCGGGCTCGCCAACGCGCCGTGGAAACTGCGCACGCCGGACGGACAACCTCTGCCGCACGCGCTGGTCACGAGCAGCCCCGTGCACGTCTTCTACCGCAACCAGATGCAGATCAACGGCGGCAAGAATGACGGCTTCGTCGCCTGGGGCGACCACGGCGCGCTGCCGATGGGCTGGTACGACACCAACGCATCCAACTTCAAACTGTGGCAACTGGCGCGCGAGTACACGCTGCTCGACAACTTCTTCATGGGCGCTTTCGGCGGCTCGTTCCTCAACCACCAGTACCTGGTGACCGCGCAACCGCCGATCTATCCGAATGCCGACCAGAGCCCGGCCAAACTGCGCATCGCCGTGCTGGACGACGGTCCCACCGGCTACAGGCTCAAGCTGGCGGACGACTCGCCCGCCAGCGCCATGGACGGCGTGCCCAAATTCGCCTCGCATGCTTCGCTGACGCCGGACTTCCACGCCGTCAACACCTTCGGCCCGCCCTATCAGCCGAGCTGGAACACCGACCCGGACAACCCGCAACTGGCCGACCTGTCCAGCAGCAGCATCCTGCCGCCGCAGGAACACCTCACCATCGGCGACACGTTGTCGGCCAAGGGCGTGGACTGGGCCTGGTACAGCGGCGCCTGGCAGATGGCGCTGGACGGCAAGGGCGACCAGGGCATCAACGCCCGGTTTCCGATCAGCCCGAATTTCCAGGCGCACCACCAGCCGCTCAACTATTTCCGCCAGTTCGCTCCCGGCACGGCGGCGCGCAAGGCGCACCTGCGCGACGGCGGCACCGGAAGCGACGCTTCCACCAACCGCTTCCTCGCCGACATCGAGGCCGGTCGCCTGCCCGCCGTGAGCTTCTACAAGCCGCAGGGCAACCTCAACATGCACGCCGGCTATGCCGACGTCGCGGCCGGCGACCAGCACATCACCGACGTCATCGCCGCGCTCAAGGCCAGCCCGTTGTGGAAAGACACGATGGTGATCGTCACAGTGGACGAAAACGGCGGCTGGTGGGATCACGTCGCGCCACCCAAGGCCGACCGCTGGGGTCCGGGCACGCGCATTCCGGCGCTGGTGATTTCGCCGCACGCGAAGAAGGGCCACGTCGAGCATGCCGTGCACGACACCGGTTCCATCCAGCGCTTCCTCAACCGCCGCTTCGGGTTGAATCCGTTACCCGGCATCGTTCTGCGCGACGAAGCCATGCGCAAGCACAGCGGGTTTGCGCCGGGCGACCTGACGGCCACCCTGGATCTCACGTAGGGCAGGCGCTGCCCGCCATGGAAGATCGCGAATCCCCGGTGGCGGGCAGTGCCCACCCTACGCCCATGCTTCGCGCAAGACTCCCACGCAAACCTCGACACCGCCGCAAACACCATTCCCCATGCGTACGCTTTATCCCGCCATCGAACCTTTTCACCTCGAACGCCTGAGCGTCGACGACCGCCACACGCTGTACCTCGAACAATGCGGCAATCCCGACGGTCTGCCGGTGATCTTTCTGCACGGCGGCCCCGGCGCGGGGCTCGCGCCTTACCATCGCCAGTTCTTCGATCCGGCGCGCTACCGCATCGTGTTGTTCGACCAGCGCGGCGCAGGCAAGTCCACGCCATTCGCCGACCTCGTCGATAACACCACCTGGGATCTGGTCGAGGATATCGAAAAGATCCGCAAGCATCTCGGCATCGAGCGATGGGTGGTATTCGGCGGCTCGTGGGGTTCGACGCTGTCACTGGCCTACGCCGAAACCCATCCGGGGCGTTGTCTGGCGCTGGTGTTGCGCGGCATCTATCTCGGTCGTCCCGAGGAAATCCGCTGGTACGTCGAGGAAGGCGGCGCCTCGCGCATCCTGCCGGAGAAATGGCAGCGCTTCGTCGAACCCATTCCCGAGGCCGAACGCGGCAGCATGCTGGATGCCTACTGGAAACGCCTGACCAGCGACGACGAAACCGAGCGTCTGGCCGCCGCGCGCGCATGGAGCGTGTGGGAAGCCGGCGGTCTGACGCTGGAGGAAAGTCCCGAAACCGAAGCGGACTTCGGCACCCCCGAAGTGGCGTTGTCGATGGCGCGCACCGAAGCGCACTACTTTCGCCAGCAGTGCTTTTTCGAACCCGACCAGTTGTTGCGCGACGTGAACCGGATCCGCCACATTCCGGGCACCATCGTGCACGGTCGCTACGACCTGGTGTGTCCGGTCAAGAACGCCGTGGATCTGGCCCGCGCCTGGCCCGAAGCCGATCTCAGGATCGTGCTGGCCGGCCATGCCGCCTCGGAACCGGCCATCGTGGATGCGCTGGTGACGGCGACCGACACCCTGGCAACCCGTCTCACCTGACAGCGCCCTGCCCGCTCGACACGGGATCAACGATGCAAGGCGCGATGCCCGATGTCGCGCCGATAGAAAACGCCTTCGAAACGGATGCCGGATACCAGCTCGTAGGCCCGCTCGCGCGCCGCCGGCAGGTCCTCGCCCAGCGCGCAGGCACACAGCACGCGCCCGCCAGCCGTGACCACGCGGCCCTCGGCATCCGTCGCGGTGCCGGCATGAAACACCTTGGTGCCCGGCTCGGCATCGGTATCCAGTCCACTGATCGGCTTGCCCTTGGTGTATTTGCCGGGATAGCCGTTCGACGCCATGACCACGCCCAATGCGGGGCGCCGATCCCAGCGCGCCTGTATCTGGTCCAGACGGCCATCCAGCGCCGCTTCGACGAGTTCCACCAGATCCGACTGCAGGCGCAGCATGATCGGCTGGGTTTCGGGATCGCCGAAGCGCACGTTGAACTCGATCACGTGCGGCGCGCCGCTGCGATCGATCATCAGCCCCACGTACAGGAAGCCGATGAACGGCGCGCCTTCGGCCGCCATGCCGGCCAGAGTCGGCCGGACGATCTCTTCGAGAATGCGCTTTTCCACCGCCGGCGTGACCACGGGCGCCGGCGAATACGCGCCCATGCCGCCGGTGTTGGGGCCCATGTCGCCCTCGTCGCGACGCTTGTGATCCTGGCTGGAAGCCATCGGCAAGGCATGTTGGCCATCGCTGACGACGATGTAGCTGGCCTCCTCGCCTTCGAGATATTCCTCGATCACCACGCGCGCGGACGCATCGCCGAAGGCGTGCGCGCCGAGCATGTCGTGCAGCGCCTGCTCGGCATCGGCCAGGGTCAGCGCCACCACCACGCCCTTGCCGGCAGCCAGGCCGTCGGCCTTGATGACGATGGGCGCGCCGCGTTCGCGCACGTACGCCAGCGCCGGTTTCAGCTCGGTGAAAACCGCGTAATGCGCGGTGGGAATGTTGTGGCGCGCCAAAAAATCCTTGGCGAAAGTCTTGGAACCTTCCAGCTGCGCCGCCACCCGACGCGGGCCGAAGCAGCGCAGGCCGGCAGCGCGGAACTTGTCCACGATGCCCGCCACCAGCGGCGCTTCCGGGCCGACCACGGTCAGATCCACGTGCTCGTTGCGCGCCAGATCCAGCAACCCCGCCACATCCGTCGCCGCCACGTCCACATTGCGCAAATCGGCCTCGCGCGCGGTGCCGGCATTGCCCGGCGCCACCAATACCTCGTCCACGCGCGGCGACTGCGCCAGTTTCCACGCCAGCGCATGCTCGCGGCCACCACCGCCCACGACCAGAACTTTCATGTGTACTCCGTCTCGAACCACGACGCGCGCGCCGGGCCGCCCATGATGCCGCAAAGCACGGCGCGACAAAACCGGGAAACTCAGTCGTGCGCCAGCAACCCCAGCAACGCCGCGCGCGGCAGCTTGCCGGTGGCGTTGCGCGGCAGGTGCTCGACCTTGCGCAGAGGCCGCGGCAGGAATACCGGATCGATGGCGCGGCGCAGGGTGGCGAGGATGTCGACCTCGTCGAGCGTCGGTGCGACGACCAGAGCGGCAAGGCGGCGCACGCCGAGGGTGTCGGCGTCGTCCAGCTGGAAGATGACGCCGTCCTCGATGCCGTCGATGGCCAGCAAGCGCTGGTTGAGGTCGGCCAGCGAGGCGCGCTTGCCGGCCATGTCCAGAAGATCGCTGTTGCGGCCGACCAGGCGGAAGCCGGTATCGGTGAGCTCGACGATGTCGGCCAGGGTGGCCGGTTCGGCCAGCTGCGGCGCCTCGATGCGGGTGCCGTCGGGTTGCGGATGCAGGGTGACGCCGGGATAGGTGGTCCAGGCATCCTCGCGCGCGCTGCGGCGGCTGGCGAAGACGCAGGTTTCGGTGGAGCCGAATACTTCCAGCAGGGGCGCGTCGAAATGCGCTTCGGCGGCGCACGCGAGATCCCGGGGCATGGGCGCGGTGGCCGACACCATCGCGGCCAATGGCGGCATGGCCTGGCCGGAGGCGACCAGGGCGCGCAGATGCACGGGCGTGGTCACCAGCACGCGCGGCGCCGGCAACTCGTCCAGCGCGCGCGCCACGTCGGCGGGGAGCAGCGGACGCCCGGCATGCACGCCGATGTTGCCGAACAACGGCAACAGCACGGACATTTCCATGCCGTACATGTGTTGCGGCGGCACCGTGGCCAGCACGTGGAAGGGTTCGTCGAGATGCCGGCGGTACATGGCGAGGTTGCCGGCGGTGCTGGCCGCGTAGCTGCCCCAGGTCTTGATGCTGGCCTGTGGACGTCCGGTGGAACCGGAGGTGTAGCCGATCGCGGCGACGTGGTTGGTGGCGATCATCGGCATGGCCGCGGAGGGCGTGTCGGCGTCCCGCAGGGCCGGCAGGTACACGTGCCCGGGCGGCACTTTCGGCAACGGTTGCTCGCTGAGGGTGTAACCCTCCGGATGCGCGGCCAGGATGTCGGCCACGGCCTGCGGCGCGCGCGAGGGCGGCAGCAGGTTGGTCTGGCCGCGCGTCAGGGCGGCGCAGAAGGCGACCAGGAAAGCGTAGCGATCCTCGCACAGGTTGATGACGTGGCGCGCCAGCGGCAACTGTCGCGCCACCTGATCGACATGGGCCAGAAACTCGCCGGCGCCGACGGCCCTGCCCTGACGCCAGGCCACGCTGCGGGTGGCGTCGGTCGTGCCCAGCAGAGGCAGGCTGATCGGCTGTGTCATGGCTGGTGATGGATCTGGAACGGGCATGCTCCCTTCCCCCCGAAGGCGCGTCATGCGCGAATGATAGCGCCGGTCAGCGCATCGCGGATGGAGGTGGGTTTGTCCAGGCCACCGAGCGGCGCATCGACGATGGCGGCCAGACCCTCGGGAAAATAGCGCGCCACCGTGACCGCATTCATGGCCGGCGGCTGGCCGTGCGGATTGGCGCTGGTGGAAACGATGGCACCGCCCCAGGCACGGCAAAGCTCGGCGGCAGGCGCATGCGCGGTGACGCGCAGGGCGATGCCGGCATGCCCGCCGGCCACCCAGGGCGGCACGTCGGCGGCGCGCGGGAAGATCCAGGTATGTGGGCCGGGCCAGGTGGCGTGCACCATGTCCAGCACGTCGGCGGGCACAGCGGTGAGATTGATCCATGGGCGCACCTGTTCAAAGTCGGCGCCGATCAACAGCACGCCCTGCGTGGGCGGACGTTGCTTGAGGGCGAACAGATGCTCGAATGCCGTCTGGTTGCGCGGATCGCAGCCCAGGCCGTAGACGCCCTCGGTGGGGTAGGCGATGACGCCGCCTTCGCGCATGGCGTTGGCGGCCTGGTCGATGCTGGTGACGGGAGAAGTGGGCATGAGGGTTGTCGGAGGTGCGGATGCTTGAATTTGCCGTTCGCCCCTGGGCGTAACTTGTGATTGGCAAGCGAAGTCGAAGGGCCGTCCGTGTAACCCTTCGACTTCAGCCCTATGGGCTTACGCTCAGGGCGAACGGTGTTTCCGAGTGCGCCACCAACCAAGCCCGGACATCACCGCAAGCCATAGCTCGTGGCGGGCAGCGCCCGCCCTACGTGGTTTTCTTGGCGGCCTTCTTGACAGCTTTTTTGGCCGCCGTTTTTTTGGTGGTCTTCTTGGTCGCTTTCTTGGCGGTGGTTTTCTTGGTGGCCTTCTTGACCGTGGCCTTTTGGGCCGCCTTCTTGGCTGCGCCACGACGCTTGCGTTCGGGCGCGGCGGCGATCAATTCCTTGCATTCCTCGTGGGTCAGCGATTTGGGCTCGCGGTCCTTGGGAATCTTGGCGTTCTTGTTGCCGTCGGTGATGTAGGGGCCGTAGCGGCCATTCAGCACCTGGATGCCGTCGCCGAAGTCCTGGATGGTGCGGTTGGCCAGGAACTCCAGTTTCTCGCGCATCAGCTCCTGCGCGCGCGGCAGTTCGATGGTGTAGGGATCGTCGTCGGCCTTCAGCGAAGCATAGACCTTGCCCTGTTTGATGAAGGGACCGAAACGACCAATGCCGACGCTGATTTCCTCGCCGTCCTCACTCTCGCCCAGCACGCGCGGCAACTTGAACAGTTCCAGCGCCTCTTCCAGGGTGATGGTGTGCATGCTCTGGCCGGGGCGCAGGCTGGCGAAAGTCAATTTTTCGTCGCTGTCCTTGTCGCCCAGCGCCACGTACGGCCCGTAGCGGCCCAGGCGCACCGACACCGGTTTGCCGGTCTTGGGATCGTTGCCCAGCACGCGTGCGCCGGTGGCCTCGCTGCGTTCGACGTTTTCGATCTTGTCGTCGACCGTTTCCTTGAACGGCTTCCAGAACCGTTCCAGCAGCGGCACCCAGGCTTCCTCGCCGCGACTGACGGCATCCAGCTCGTCTTCGAGATGCGCGGTGAAGTCGTAGTCGACGTACCGGGTGAAGTGCGCGGTAAGAAACTTGCTGACCGCGCGGCCCACGTCCGAAGGCTTGAAGCGGCGATTGTCCAGGTACACGTACTCGCGGTTCTGCAGCACCTGGATGATGCTGGCGTAGGTGGACGGACGGCCGATGCCGTATTCCTCCAGCGCCTTGACCAGGCTGGCCTCGGAATAACGCGGCGGCGGCTCGGTGAAATGCTGGTCGGCGAGGATGTCGGTGAGCGGCACCACGTCGCCCTGGTTGAGGGCCGGCAGGCGGCGCTTCTCGTCGTCGTCCTCCTGTTTGTTGCGGTTGTCGCGGCCTTCCTCGTACACGGCGAGGAAACCGGGATCGACCACGGTGGTGCCAGTGGCGCGGAAGCTGGCGTCGCCGACCGGGAAGTTGACCGACACGGTGTCCAGCGTGGCGTGGATCATCTGGCAGGCCACGGTGCGTTTCCAGATCAGCTCGTAGAGCTTGCGCTGGTCGTCGTTGAGATAGGCGGCCATCTGTTTCGGCGTGCGCATGGCCGAGGTCGGGCGGATGGCCTCGTGCGCTTCCTGCGCGTTCTTGGATTTGGATTTGTATACCTGCGGCGCGTCGGGCAGCGCCTTGTCGCCATAGTCGCGGGCGATCAGGTCGCGCAGCTCGGACACGGCCTCCTGCGACAGCACCACGGCGTCGGTACGCATGTAGGTGATCAGGCCGACGTTGCCCTCGCTGCCCAGCGCCACGCCCTCGTACAGGCCCTGCGCCACGCGCATGGTGCGGCTGGTGGTGAAACCGAGCTTGCGCGCGGCTTCCTGCTGCAGCGTGGAGGTGGTGAACGGCGCGGCCGGACGGCGCTTGCGCTGCTTGCGGGTGATCTCGCCGACGGTGAGGCTGCCACCGGCGGCGTCCAGCAACGCCTGGCGTGCGGCCATGGCCGTGGTTTCGTCAGTCAGGTCGAACTGCTCGAATTTCTTGCCGTGGAGCTGGGTCAGGCGGGCGCGGAAGGCGCCTTCGGGATGGGCGAGATCGGCCTCGACCGTCCAGTATTCGCGCGGATTGAAGGCTTCGATTTCTTCCTCGCGCTCGACGATCATGCGCAACGCCGGCGACTGCACGCGTCCGGCGGAAAGCCCGCGCTGCACCTTGCGCCACAGCACCGGCGAGAGGTTGAAGCCGACCAGGTAGTCGAGCGCGCGGCGTGCCTGCTGGGCATCGACCAGGTCGTGCGACAGCTCGCGCGGATTGGCTACGGCGGCCTTGATGGCGCGCGGCGTGATTTCGCTGAACACCACGCGGTGCACGTCCTTGCCATCGAGCAGGCCCTTGTCCTTGAGGATCTCGCTGACGTGCCAGCTGATCGCCTCGCCCTCGCGATCCAAGTCGGTGGCAAGGTAGATGCTGTCGGCGGCCTTGGCGGCCTTGGCGATGTCGTTGACGTGCCGGGTGTTGCGCTCGATCAACTCGTAAGTCATGGCGAAGCCATGCTCGGGATCGACCGCGCCCTCCTTGGGCCGGAGGTCGCGCACGTGGCCATAGGAAGCCAGCACCTGGAAATCCTTGCCGAGGTACTTGTTGATGGTCTTGGCCTTGGCAGGCGACTCGACGATGAGCAGGTTCTTGGCCATGGGGCGATCAGTCCAAACACGAAAGCAAAAGCGACTCCTGCCGGACCCTCCGGCAGATACCTTATATATAGTGGGATCACAGGCAGGGTTGTGCTGTCAAGCAAATATTGCAGGGCGCCTGTCGGATGCGGGTCATTCTAAGGGAACTTCGATGGTGAACATCAAACCGTTTGCAGGATGCGCGCATGGTTCGATCGCCTGCAGGAAAGCCCTACGCCACGCGCAGCCAGCGCCCGCCGGCCTGGCCGGCCACTTCGCCTTCCAGTTCCAGCAGCAGCAGCAGCGAGGACACCGCCTGCGCAGACAGACCGCTGCGCTGGCTGAGAACATCGACGGCCACGGGCTCGCCGTGGCCAAGGGCATCGAGCAGGCGGTTGCGTTCGGGGTCGTGGTCGACGGGCTTGTCGGTATTCACCTCGGCGTCATCTTCAAGACGCCGCGCCAGATCGTTGCCCAGCGCCAAAGCCAAGGGCTGCAAGGCCTGGATGATGTCATCGACGGTTTCCACCAGTTGCGCGCCGTCACGGATCAGGCGATGGCAGCCGCGCGCCAGCGGATTGTGGATGGAGCCGGGCAAGGCGAATACTTCGCGGCCCTGCTCGCTGGCCAGACGCGCGGTGATCAGCGAGCCGGAGCGGACGCTGGCCTCGATCACCAGCGTGCCCAGCGACAGGCCGGCGATGATGCGGTTGCGACGCGGGAAATGCCCGGCCTTCGGGCCCGTACCGGGCACGAATTCGCTGACCAGCGCGCCGTCGCGCTCGATCGTCGCGGCGAGGTTCTGGTGGCGGCGCGGATAGATGCGATCCGGGCCGGTACCCATGACCGCCACCGTGGCGCCGCCGGTTTCCAGGGCCACCGCATGGGCCACGCCATCGATGCCGTCGGCCAGGCCGCTGGTGATCACCAGTCCGGTGCCGGCCAGGGCGCGGGCAAACAGGCGCGCATTGGCAAGCCCCGCCGGGCTGGCGCCGCGCGCGCCGACGATGGCGATCTGCGGACGCAACAGCCACTCTGCACGACCGGCCACGAACAGGGCTGCCGGCGGATCGGCGATGGTGTCGAGCTGGGGCGGAAAATCCGCCTCGGTGCAGCGCAGCAGGCGGTGACCGGGCATGTCCAGCCAGGCCATGTCCGCATCCAGACGCTCCGCATCCGGCAACCTCAGCCACTCGCGGGTGGCCGGCGACAGCCGCCTCTCGGCCCGCGCCAGGGCCAATGCGCCATCGATGTCGCCGCCGGCTTCCTTCAACCAGGCACGCAGGGTCGCCGCACCCACGCCGGGCGCACGCATCAGGATCAGCCAGGCGCGCAGGTCATCATGTTCGGACATGCGCGCAGTGTAGGGAGGCAGGCGTCCGACGAATGGCGGCAAATGCCGCTATTTCGTGTAGGGAAATGGCTTTTTCGGGACTCGAGGAAGGCGCAAACCCACTCGAGTCCCGGAAATTTTTATTCAGGCATCTTCAGCTCGTCGCCGATCTTCACCGGCCGAATGCTGTCCATGACCAGACCGTAGCTGACGTGCTGGAAGGTGCGGAACACCATCACGTGGCCGATGAACTCGTCCGGCAGTTTGACGTGATCGCCGAGGCTCGAATGCAGGGCATAGCCGCTGACATCGTCATGCACGGTGTCGCCGGGTTGGAAGATCGAGAACGTGGCGCCATCCACGATGCCATCGTCGCTGCCGATCGACAGCGCCACCACCTGACGCTTGCCGACGGCGGCCAGGGAGTTCGAGAAGGCGATCACGCGGGCATTGTCCGACACGGATTTCGGTGCGTGCGGATAGAAATACGGGTCGTAGGGATGCGCGTTGGCCGGCAGCAGGCGGTCGCCCTTGCGGATTTCCATGCGCGAATCGGTGATCAGCAGCGTGGCCGGATCGCCCGTACGCAGCACTTCGGCATGGCCGATCACCTGCACTTCCACGCCGATCTCGTCACCGCGACCGTAATGGCCGTCGCTGCGGAAGTTTTCCTTCCACGGGCCCGGCGCCATCTCGACGTTGCTTTCCAGCTCGTGGGCGGCGATGTCCGAACCGTCGTTGCCGGCCTCGTCGTACTGACGGAACACGTGGCTGGGGCGCACGATGGCGAACTTTTGTCCGGGCCTGGCGTCGATCTGGCGCACGTAGACGAACTTGCCGGGTATGCCGCGCAACTGGCTTTCCTCGAACGCCATCACGTAGGGGCTGTCGTCGAGCGTGCCCGAATCGATCACGCGCATGTTCTTGAGGAACATTTCCAGCTGCGACAGCGGAATGGCCGGAATCGCCGCCTTGCCCTCGTGCACGCTGGGTTCGAGCTTGAGCGTGGCGTTGCCGTGGTCGTAGGCGAGGTTGAGCACGTCACCCGGATAGATCAGATGCGGATTGTGCACCTGCGGGTTGGCCTGCCAGATTTCCGGCCAGTACCACGGCTGGGTGAGGAAACGCGCGGAAATGTCCCACAGCGTGTCGCCTTTCTTGACCACGTAGCGATCCGGATGGCCCGGCTTCAGGTGCGTGGTGGCCGCATAGGCCGTCAGCGCGACTGCCAGGCCGGCCAGAAGAGCGAGTGTTTTCTTGAGCATGGCGGGCAATCCCCCGTGTCCCCGGATATTGACGAGTGTATACAAAGCGTCGCGCAACGAAACCCTGCTCGGCCCGACGGCTCGCATCGTCGAGCCGGAAGGCCCCGTGATTCCGGCTCAAACCGCGTGAGATCGGGCCGGAAGTCCTTTAGCCTGCATTATCCACCAGTGTTCTACTGCGCCGGCTCCAGAGCGCGCCCTGAGCGGCTTTCGCTCTGTCGGAGTGCTCGACGTAGCAAGACTACGCCTGTGCGCTCCTCGGTCGCGTAACCCGCTCATGCCACACCCTGGAACCGGCTCGCTACGAACTCTGATGAATAATGCAGGCTAGAATAACGCCATCGTAGTGGGGTCGCGGCTTGGTTTTCGCCAAATCGCCCGCAATTTGACGGTATCGCCACCGTCTTGAAAGCCTGCAGACCGAGTTCATCATGGCCACCTTGAACATTCTCGAATTTCCCGATCCTCGCCTGCGCGCCAAGGCCGAGCCGGTGAGCGTGTTTGACGACGCGCTGGCGAAACTGGCCGACGACATGCTGGAAACCATGTACGCCGCCAGCGGCATCGGCCTTGCCGCCACCCAGGTCGGCATCACGCAGCGCATTTTCGTGATGGACATTTCCGAAAACGCCAGCGATCCGCAGGTGCTGATCAACCCGCGTATCAGCGACAAGCGCGGCGAGCAGGTCTATCAGGAAGGTTGCCTGTCCTTCCCCGGCATCTTTGCCGACGTCAAGCGCGCCGACTGGATCCACGTCGAGGCCGAGGATGTCCACGGCAACACCGTCACGCGCGAGGTCGACGGCCTCAACGCGGTGTGCATCCAGCACGAGCTGGATCATCTGGACGGCAAGGTGTTCGTCGATTACCTCTCGCCGCTGAAGCGCTCCATGCTGCTCAAGCGCCTGGAGAAGCAGCGTCGCAAGGCGGGCTGAGCGATGCCCTCGCCGCTGCGCGTGGTGTTCGCCGGAACACCCGAATTCGCCGTGCCATGCCTGCGCGCCTGCCGTGCCATCGATGGCGTGGAACTGGTGGCGGTTTACACCCAACCCGACCGCCCCGCCGGGCGTGGCCGCAAGCTCGAAGCCAGCCCGGTGAAACAGGCGGCGTTGGCTGCCGGCATCGCCGTCGAACAACCGAAAACGCTGAAGGACGCCGACGCGCAGGCGTGCCTGGCCGAACTGGCGCCGGATCTCATGGTCGTGGTGGCCTACGGCCTGATCCTGCCGCAGACCGTGCTCGACATCCCGCGTCTGGGTTGCTGGAACGTGCACGCCAGCCTGCTGCCGCGGTGGCGCGGGGCGGCGCCGATCCAGCGTGCCATCGCCGCCGGGGATGCCGAAACCGGCGTCAACCTGATGCGCATGGAAGCGGGTCTGGACACCGGCCCGGTGCTGCTGGAACGGCGCACGTCGATAGCCGGCGACGATACCGGCGGTCGTCTGCACGATCGTCTGGCCGCACTTGGTGCCGAGGTACTGCGCGAAGGGCTGCAACGCGCCTCGCGCGGCGAAGAGCTGGCCGCCACACGGCAGGCCGAGACCGGCGTCACCTACGCGCACAAGCTGGACAAGGCCGAAGCCGCGCTCGACCTCACCGCCCCGGCAAGCCAGCTCGAGCGCATCATCCGCGCCTTCAATCCCTGGCCG
The DNA here is from genome assembly GCA_035708045.1 of Rhodanobacteraceae bacterium. Classification (GTDB taxonomy): domain Bacteria; phylum Pseudomonadota; class Gammaproteobacteria; order Xanthomonadales; family Rhodanobacteraceae; genus Oleiagrimonas. The sequence goes on from DASSTF010000041.1 coordinate 15,226, forward strand.
GTGGCCACGCTGGAGCTGGCGGGCGAACGCGTGCGCATCTGGCGGGCCGAGGCCATCGAACGGACCACCGAAGCCGTCCCCGGCCGGATACTGGCTGCCAACCGGGAAGGCCTCGACATCGCCTGCGGCGAAGGCGCCCTGCGCCTGACCGAACTGCAGCGCCCCGGCAAGCGCCGCATCCCCGTGGCCGACTACCTCAATGCCCGCCCCGGCCTGACACCGGATGGCGTCGTTCCCGGAAGCTAGCCGTACGCCCTGCGCGAACACATGTCGCCACACGCATGGGTCCGACGGATGACATCCGCCACTTGCAACAAGCCGCATCCGCCACCATCGTTGGGCCTGCCCCTTGACGCCACGATACGGCGCACCGACGACAAGGACCGATCACCGCTTCATGCAATCCACGCCCGCCAAAACCTTCAACGTCCGTGCCCTGGCCGCCGAAGCGCTGGCCGAGGTGGCCATCAAGGGAGCTTCGCTGCGCGAAGTGCTCACGCGCAGCGCGCCGCGTCTGGCCGATCCGCGCGACCGCGCCATGCTGAGCGCGCTGCTGCACGAGGGCGCACGCTGGTGGCTGCGCTATGATGCCGCGCTCAAAATGTTGATGGATCAACCACTTAAAAAACGCCAACCCGCCATTCACGCGTTGCTGGTCATGGGCCTGGTGCAGATCGAGATTCTCAAGCTGCCCGCCTACGCCGCCGTGGCCGCCACGGTCGAGGCCACCCGCGCGCTGCAGCGCCCGCGGCTGGCCAGCCTGGTCAACGCCGTGCTGCGCCGCTGGCTGCGCGAGCGCGAAACACTGGGCCACTCCCTGGACGCCGACCCGGTCACCCATCACTCGCTGCCCGGCTGGCTGGCCCGCGCCATCCACCACGACTGGCCCGGGCAGGCCGAAAGCGTGCTGGCGGCCAACAACATCGAGCCGCCGCTGACGATCCGCGTCAACCTCCGCCGCGGCAGCCGCGACGCCCTGGCCGCCGCCTTCGCCAACGCCGGTTATGGCAGCGAACCGCACGACTGGCTGCCCGACGCCCTGATGCTCGAACGCAGCACCGACATCACCCGCCTGCCCGGCTTCAGCGACGGCCTGTTCGCTGTGCAGGACGGCGCCGCCCAGGCTGCCGCCGAACTGCTCGACGTAACCGACGGCCAGCGCGTGCTGGACGCCTGCGCCGCGCCCGGCGGCAAGGCCTGCCACCTGCTGGAGCGCGCCGACATCGACCTGGTCGCGCTGGAGGCCAGCCGCCACCGCACCCGACGCATCCACGACAACCTGAAACGCCTGGGTCTGACCGCCACCGTCGTCACCGGCGATGCCGCCAAACCCGACGCCTGGTGGGACGGCAAACCCTTCGACCGCATCCTGATCGACGCGCCCTGCTCGGCCACCGGCGTCATCCGCCGCCGTGCCGACGTGCGCCTGCACCGTCGCGCCGGCGACATCCGCACCATGGCGGCCACCCAGAAACGGCTGCTCAAGGCCCTGTGGCCGCTGCTGGCGCCGGGCGGACGCCTGCTCTACGTCACCTGTTCGCTGCTGCGCGCCGAAAACGAGGACGTCGTCAACGACTTCCTGCGCCACCACAAGGACGCCGACGCCATCAAGCTGAAACTCCCCACCGGCCACGCCGCCGGTCCCGGTTGGCAGATCCTGCCCGGCGAGGACGAGCTCGACGGCATGTATTTCGCGGCGGTGCAAAAGCGGAAATCCTGACCCCAGCCTGCGTGCATGGGGTTATGCTTTGCCGCTCCATGCCCGCGGCGAGTCTGCATGACCACACCCGTCCCACTGAACCGCTCACGTGCGCTGTGGCTGCGCGATGCCCGCCACGAGCTGATCTGGTTCGGCGTGTTTGCCTTGCTCCTGCTCGGCCTGGGCATGGGCCTGCGCGATCCGTGGCCGTCGGACGAACCACGTTTCGCGCTGGTGGCGCAATGGATGGTGCAGCATGGCCAGTGGCTGTTCCCGCACCGCGGGCAGGAGCTGTACTCGGACAAGCCGCCGGTGTTTTTCTGGCTGGAAGCCGCCAGCTACCTGATCACGCGCAGCTGGCGCGTGGCGTTCCTGCTGCCGTCGCTGCTGTCGGGCCTGCTCACGCTGGGCCTGGTGTACGACCTGGCGCGGCGCCTGTGGAGCCACCGCGCCGGGTTGCTGGCGGCGCTCGCGCTGCTGGTCACCATCCAGTTCACCTTCCAGTTCCGCAAGGCCCAGATCGACCCCGTCCTGGTCGGCTTCATGACCCTGGCCAACTACGGCCTGCTGCGCCACCTGTTGCTGGGGCCAAGCCGGCGCTGGTTCGCGACGGGCTGCCTGTTCGCCGGCATCGGCGTGGTCACCAAGGGCGTGGGCGTGCTGTCCCTGCTGATGTTCGTGCCGTTCGCGTTTGCCGCGCGCAGGCACTGGCGTCCGCTGCCGGCGCGCGGCACGCACCGCTGGCGCTGGCTGCTGGCCGGTTTCGGCCTGTTCCTGTTGCCGATCCTGGCCTGGCTGGTGCCGATGTTGCTGGCGGCGCATTTCGACGGCGACCCGAGCCACGCGGCCTATGTCCGCGACATCCTGTTCGGCCAGACCGTGCACCGCTACGCCGCGTTCAGCGGCCACCAGCACCCCGCCTGGTATTTCCTCCAGGTGATCGCGTTCAACTGGCTGCCGCTGTCGCTGCTGCTGCCCTGGGCATTGCCCGCATGGTGGCATCGCCTGCGCCGCCGCGACGCGCGCTTCCTGCTGCCGCTGGGCTGGGCGGTGCTGACGGTGCTGTTTTTCTCCCTCAGCTCCGGCAAGCGCGGGGTCTACATCCTGCCGGCCCTGCCCATGGTCGCGCTGGCGCTGGCGCCGCTGCTGCCGGGGCTGCTGCGCAAGCGCGGGCCGCGGGTGCTGGTGCTGGGGTTGACGGCGCTGCTGTCGATCCTGCTGACCGTCGCCTCGGCCTGGGCCGTGCTGGACCATCCGCACTGGGCGGAGAACTTGCGCGGCCACCTGGACCCGCGCCTGTGGCACATGTTCCTCGCCATCGGCGCTGCCGGCGTGCTGGTCGTGCTTGCCACCCGGCTGCGCCGTGCTGCCGCGGGATGGGTGTTGTTCGCGGGCGTGTTGTGGGCGCTGTACGGCTTGTGGGGGTATCCGCTGCTCAACGGCGACCGCTCGGCGCGGGACGTGATGCACGCCGCGCGCGTGGCCGCCGGGCCGGACACCACCATCGGCCTGGTCGCGTGGAAGGAACAGAACCTCCTGATGGCCGAGGGGCCGGTGACCGAATTCGGCTTTTCGCAACCGGACGACAAACAATTCGCAGCCGCCATCGCCTGGTTGCGAAAGGATCCGACACACCGACGCATCTTCATCCGCAAATCGGCCATGGACCGCTGCGTGCGTCGCGACCGGGCCACCGAGCTGGGCCACGCCAACGAATACGACTGGTGGCTGGTCGGCGCCGACGCCCTGGTGCCCGGCTGCGCGCCCCAGCATGGCAGCAACACTGACGGCGGCTGACGCTGTTCAGTCGCCGCGCATCGGGTCACGCAAATCTGCCGGCGGCAACGCGAATTCGGCCAAATGCGCGTCGATGCCCTGCTCGCAGCGCTCCAGATGCCCGGCCACGGCGGCGTCCAGGATGTCGTCGTTGACGGTGCGCCCCCGGTACTTGCGGCTCTTGTGCCAAAGATGGGTCGCCTGACCGGCAAAACGCAGATCCCGACGCTTGAGGCCATGATTGAAGGCGCGCACGGCAAGCTCCGCGTCTTCACGGCCCCAGCCCGTCATGGCTTCGTTGAAGCCGTTCAGCGCCAGCAGATCGTCGCGCCAGAACGCCATGTTGCAACTCTTGATGCCGCGCCGGCTGACTTTCGGTCGCGCCCACGCACGGGCCAGCCAGGGCAGGCGCAGGGCATGCCGACGACGCTCCAGGTCGCGGCTGAAAAAATGCACGCGGTCGATGCCGCCCGCCAGCAGACGGCGACTCGCCGTTTCGCCCGGCAGCAGGCGCGATCCCTGCACGAAGCAGCCGCGCCGGATGAATGTCCGATGGTCGGCAATGAAATGCCAATCCGGCACCATGTCGCCATCCATGAGCACAATGTAATCGCCACGCGCGGCGGCGATGCCGCGATTGCGCGCGCGGCTCATGCGCGCGCCGTCGTCGGACTGCCACAGGTGCACCAGCCGGGTCGGATAGTCCTGCGCCATTTCGCGCAGCACGGCGCGCGTTTCCTCACCGGAACCATCGTCGGTGACGATCACTTCGTACGGCATATCCTTCTGCCGCGCCAGGCCACGCAGCACCATGCGCAAGGCCTGCGGCCAGTTGTAGGTGATGACGACGACACTGATGCGCACGTCGCGACTCTGCGGATCAGACACGGCGCGACTTCCAGCCGTGCACCAGCACGCTCACCGCGCGCTCCCATTTCTTCCACGGCGGCCACGCCCGGCGCCCCATCACCAGATGGAAATAGCGCTTGGTTTCGAACCAGGGCGGCGCCGGCTTGGTGCGGTATTCCAGCTTGCACGCCTTGATGTCGCAGGAAGATTCGTCGATACCCGCCACGCGCGCGTAATGCGCGATCAGGCGGCGGGTCTTGATGAAATTGTGGTAGCCCTGTTCCGGACTGCGGTTGGACGACCATGCATTCTTGCCGTGGATGCGGTACTCGACGTTGCCGGTGGGCAGGTAGTACTTGCGTGCGCCGAGCACGCTGGCGCCGTAGACCAGGCAATTGTCGGGCGAGGTGCGCCAGTCATCCCGGAACGCCTCGGGCAGGTCCAGCACTCGCCGCGCCCACGCCGTGCGCATGGAAACGGCCGAGGTGGGCACGCCGTACCAGGCGGTCAGCGCGTAGGTACTGAGCGCGGTGTAGCCAAGATCGATGGCGCGCGCGTGGAACGCGATCGTGTCCTGCCGCTGGTCGAAACACTGCATGTCGGAAAACACGAAATCGACGTCCGCGCGCGCGTCGTAAAGTTCGCCGATGCTGGCAAGGTAATCAGGCTTCCAGCGGTCGTCCGAATCCATGAAGCAGGCCACGTCCGCATCGACATGCGCGATGCCGCGTTGCAGGGCATGCAGTTGTCCGCCATTGGTCGCACAGATCAGTTTGACCCGGTCGTCGTCGGCAAAATGTTCCTGCAGCAGGGCGTCCGAACCATCGGTCGAGCCGTCGTCGACCACCACGACCTGCCTAGGGGCCCGTGTCTGCGCAAGCGCGCTCTGCACGGCCTCGATCACGAAGTCGCGATAGTTGTAGCTGCTGATGACGACCGCGAAGGTGGTCTGTCCCGTCATGTCCGATCCCAGGCGTGGCCGATGCTGTGCATCAAATCATAGTGGATCGTCGTCGGCTAGAATCCGTGCATGCCGATGCCCTTGCCATTGACCCTCGCCGTCATCACCCACAACGAGGCCGATGTGATCGCCCGTTGCCTGGACAGCGTGCCGTTCGCCGCCGAGAAGCTGGTGGTCGATTCGGGCAGCGACGACGCCACCTGCGCCATCGCCCGCGAGCACGGGGCGCGCGTGGTGCACAAGGACTGGTTGGGGTTCGGCGCGCAGCGCAACTTCACCAGCACACAGTGCCTGCACGACTGGATTCTGATGCTGGATGCCGACGAATGGCTCTCGCCGGAATTGGCCGCCGAGCTGGAGCGCGAATTGCCCGCGTTGATGGAAAGCGATTCGCCGGCGGTCGTGCTGCGCCGGCGCACCATCTACATGGGCCGGCCGATGCGTTTCTACCGCCCCAACGTGGGCGAAAAGCTGGCGCGGCTGTATCACCGCGACCGCGCCCGCTGGAGCGATACGCGCGTGCACGAATCCCTGCGTTACGAGGGCCATGCGCCAATCCTCAAGGCACCGTTCAACCACGCCAACAACCCCACGCTGGTGCACAAGCAACTCAAGGTGCTGCGCTACGCCGAGCTGAAATGCCGCGACTGGCACGAACGCGGCAAGCCGGTGCGCATGTGGCAGGCGCCGCTGGTCTATGCGCTGGCCTTTTTCAAGGACTACGTGTTGCGCCTGGCCTGTCTGGACGGCTGGCGCGGTTTCGTGATGGCGCAGACCGCGGCAAGCTACGCGTTGTACAAGCGCATGCGCTACTACGAAATGCACGCCAATCCGGACTCCATCGTGCGCGCCGCCGACATTCTCACCCGTCACCACATCGACCGCTGACCATGAAGCATTACCTGCTGTACGGCTCCGAACGTTACGCCTTGGCCATCCTGCGCCCGGTGCAGGATGCGATCCGCGCGCGCGGCGATGAAGCCGCCTGGTTCTTCGACGGCCCCGGTGGCGAGGATCTCGTGGAGGGCGAACGCTGGCTGCACACCACCGGGGAAGTGCGCGCCTGGGATCCGATCGCCGTCATCACGCCGAGCAATGCCGTGCCGCATTTCTTCCCTGGCGTGAAGGCCGAAACCTTCCACGGTTTCGATGCCGGCAAGCCACGCCACATCTACATCCGCGGCTTCTTCGACCTGTACTGCACCACCGGCCCGCGCGATACCGCCAAGTTCAAGGCGCTGGCCGACAAGCTCGGGCATTTCACGGTCACCGAAACCGGCTGGCCCAAGCTGGATCCGTTCATGGACACGCTGGACGGCCAACCCGAACCCGTGCGCGAGCCGCCGGTGATCCTCTACCACTCCAC
>DASSTF010000042.1:0-5001 GCA_035708045.1 Rhodanobacteraceae bacterium
CCATCCATGGACTCTCCCCGCGAGCGCCCGCTGCGCGGGCGCAGTGCATCCTGAGTCTGTCGAAGGGCTCAGCGCGAACGGTTTGGGAACAGTGGATGCCAAGCAAGCGCCATATGATTCAGGCAACTTCGACATGACGCAGGATCAGGCGCGCACTCTGACGGCCTTGCCATTCGTTGACGGAAAGCTCATAGCCGGCGCGCAGCAACGGCGGGAAGGTCTGGTCGTCGGAAACCTGAAACATCACCGCATCCAGCACCGCGCCGTCGCGCGGATCGCGCAGTTTCAAGCGCCGATGGCCGACGCCCATGGGGCGTACATTGATGCACTCGAAGACATTGTCGAAGAACGGCGCTTCGAAGCCCTGCCCCCACGGACCGGCATGGCGCAAGGCCTGGGCCAGTTCCAGACAGCATTCGCCCGCGGCCAGTTCGCCATCGCTCCACAAGACCGGCTGCAGGGAGCGTGAGCCCAGACGCTCGCGCGCCACCGCGTCGAAAGCACGGGCGAAATCGGCAAAATGCCGCGTGGCCAAACTCAGGCCCGCCGCCATGGCGTGGCCGCCGAAACGTTCGATCAGTCCGGGATGACACGCGTGTACGTCGGCCAGGGCGTCACGCACGTGAAAGCCGGGAATCGAACGCGCCGAACCGCGCAGAAGGCCATCGTCGCCCTCGCCTGCCGGCGCGAAGGCCACCACGGGACGGTACAGGCGATCCTTGATCTTCGACGCCACCAGACCCACCACGCCGGCATGCCAATGTGGCTCGTACAGCGCCACGCCGAGCGTATCCACCTGGCTCACGCCAGTCGCCAGATGCTCGGCCTCGGCCACCATGTCCTCCTGCAGCTGGCGACGCTCGGCATTGATCGCCGACAGGCGCGTCGCCAGCGCCAGCGCCTCGTCGGCATCATCGCTGAGCAGGCAGGCAATACCCTGGCTCATGTCTTCGAGGCGGCCGGCCGCATTCAGCCGAGGCGCCAGCGCGAAGCCCACGTCGGCCGTGGACAGGGTGGATTGGGCGCGGTTGCTGGCCTGGGTCAATGCGACGATGCCGGGCGACGCCTTGCCGGCACGGATGCGGCGCAGGCCGGCCTCGACCAGGATGCGGTTGTTGTAATCCAGCGGCACCAGATCGGCCACGGTGCCGAGCGCGACCAGATCCAGCAGAACGGAAAGATCCGGCTGGTTTTGCGCGTCGAAACGCCCGGCCTCGCGCATGCGCGCGCGCAGCGCCATCAGCAGGTAGAACATCACCCCTACTCCGGCCAGCGCCTTGCTGGGGAAGCCGTCGCCGGCCAGGTTGGGGTTGACGATGGCCAGCGCCCGCGGCAGCTCCGACCCCGGCAAGTGATGATCGGTGACGATGACGTCGATGCCACGTTCGCGGGCGGCGGCCACGCCGTCGACGCTGGCGATACCGTTGTCCACGGTCACGATCAGGTCCGGCGAAGACTCCAGCGACGCCACCAGTGCCGGGCTGAGGCCGTATCCATGACGCATCCGGTGCGGCACCACGAAACCCACGTGGCGCATGCCCAGCAAACGCAGGCCGCGCACGGCCACGGCGGTGCCGGTGGCGCCGTCGCAATCGTAATCGCCGACCACCAGCACGCGCTGATCCGCGTCCATGGCCTGCAGCAACCGCGTCGTGGCCTGTTCCATGCCGCCCAATTGGCGTGGCGACGCCAGGTGCGCGAGACGATGATCGATGGCCTGCGGATCGCGGATGCCGCGGGCGGCATAGATGCGCTGCAACACCTGTGGAACATGTGACGGCCAGACCAGGTCGATTGACTCGTCCGGCAACGGGCGACGTTGCAGGCGCGGACGGGTCATCGACCGCGTCGCCAGAAGCGCCAGCGCTGCCCGCGTGTGATGCGCCAGCGTTCGCCACCGGCGAAATGCAGGATCAAGGCACCGACGCGGCGACGCCGCAGCATGCCGAAAAGCATGTCCGCGCAAGCCTGCGGTGAGCCGGCGCGACCAAGGTCCAGCAAGGTATCGGCGGACACCCGGCGCTCGGCATCGAACGCCTCCAACGGTTGCACATCGATGCCCGCCCGCTTTGCCAGCGCAACCGGCAACAGGTCGTCGGCATGGACCTGCCGCAAGTCGCTCCTGACCCACCCGGGCAGGCTGCCGCCACCCCACAACCACAGACTGTCGGCGGCCATTTTTCCTTGCTGCACGCGACGCTGGTTGAGTGGATGCTGATGCAACAGGATTTGCGCTTCGTTGAACAACTGGCGCCAGCGGCGGGCGTCGTCGCCTTCGGGCAGATGCCGGATCAGGTCGTCACCCAGTACATCGCCGGGCGTGTCGAATGCCGGCACCGGTGCGCCGGGCGGCAGACGCAGATGCCAGCGCGACGGCAGCGTGGTTTCCAGCCGCATGCCGCTGTCGCCGAACAGGGGGCGCAACGGTCTGGCCAGTTCCTCGGCTTCTTCGCGCTGCAGGTCCAGGTTGCCGCAGGCCAGCATGCGCGCACCGGTCATGTCCGGCTGGACATGCGCAAGGTCGGCGCACAGCCAGACAGCGTCGCCGGCATCACCAGCCAGGTGCTCGCGCATCAACGCCGCGACAGGCAGATTCGTGCCCGGCCAGCTGAAGCAGGTGGAGGCGGCCAGTTCGCTGGTTGCGCCGGCGTCGAGGGCATCGGCACGCGACAGCCGACGCTGCACGTCCGGCAATGATTCGAAACGGGCAAGCGGCGGCAACAGGACATGCAAGGTGCTCATGCGAGCTGGCTCTCCAGAGCCTCACTGAGTTCGAGCCACTGGTTTTCCAGTTCTTCCTTTTGCTGACGCAACTGATTCTGTTCGCGTCCCATTTCGGCCAGCACGGCGGTCGGCCCCTGATAGATTTCAGGGGCCGCCAGTTGCCTGTCGATGTCGCCCAGGCGACGGTCGATATCGGCCACGCGCGCTTCGATCCGGTTCAACTGCTTGCGCGATTCGCGTGTGCGTTCACGCTCCTGCGCCGCGATGCGACGCCTTTCGCGGGCGTCGGGTTGCGCCGTCGATGGCGACCGGTCGGGCTTCTCGTTGCCCGCTTGCTGGCGATCGCGCAGCCAGCGCGCGTAGTCGTCCAGGTCGCCTTCGAAATGCAGCACCTCGCCGTCGGCCACGCGCCAGAAATCGTCGCACACCAGGCTCAGCAGATGGCGGTCGTGCGAAACAAGCACCAGCGCGCCCGGATAGTCGTTGAGCGCGTCGGCCAGGGCTTCGCGCATGTCCATGTCGAGATGGTTGGTGGGCTCGTCCAGCAACAGCAGGGCCGGTTTTTCCCAGGCGATCAGGGACAGCGCCAGGCGCGCGCGCTCGCCGCCGGAAAATCCATCCACCGGTTCCAATGCCCGGTCGCCGACGAAATTCCAGCGTCCCAGCCAGTCACGCAACTGTTGCGTGGAAGCCTCCGGCGCCAGGCGCGCCAGGTGGTCGTGCGGGCTCTCGCCGGCATGCAGTTTTTCCACGGTATGCTGGGTGAAATAACCGACGGTGAGATCCTTGTGCGCACTGCGCTCGCCGGCCAGCAACGGCAATTCTCCGACCAAGGTTTTCACCAGGGTGGATTTGCCGGCGCCATTGGGACCAAGCAGGCCGATGCGATCCCCGGATTCAAGCCGCAGATCGACCTCGCGCAGGATCGGCCGATCCTGCTGGTAACCCGCGTCGACCCGTTCCAGCTTCAACATCGACTCGGGCAGACGGTCGGGATCCGGGAAGCTGAAATGGAACGGACGCTCCGCCCGTACCGCCTCGGTGCCGGCCATCTTTTCCAGCCGCTTGATGCGGGACTGCGCCTGCCGCGCCTTGGTGGCTTTGGCCTTGAAACGGTTGATGAAGGATTCGAGATGCGCGCGCTCGGCCTGCTCGCGTTCGTGTGCCAGTTGCTGCTGATGCAACTGTTCGGCGCGTTGCCGCTCGAAGGCGCTGTAATTGCCGGTGTAGAGCCGCGCGCCGCCCTGCTCCAGATGCAAGGTATGCGAGGTGACGCCATCGAGAAAATCGCGGTCATGCGAAATGACCAGCAGCATGCCGGGATAACGCTTGAGCCACTGCTCCAGCCACAGGACGGCGTCAAGATCGAGATGGTTGGTGGGCTCGTCCAGCAGCAGCAGTTCGGACGGCGCCATCAGGGCGCGCGCCAGGTTCAGGCGCACACGCCAGCCACCGGAAAACTCGGCCACCGGCTTGTCGTGCGTGTCGGGCGAGAAACCCAGGCCGTGCAGCAGACGCCCGGCGCGCGCGCGCGCGTCGTAACCGCCCAGTTCCTCCAGGCGCTGGTGGGCCGTGGCCACCTTGGCGTGGTCTTCGGTGGCCTGTGCCTGCGCTTCCATGGCCAGCACCGCGGCCACTTCGACGTCGCCGCCCAATACATAATCGATGGCCGGATCAGGCAAGGCCGGTGTTTCCTGCGCCACCGACGCCATGCGCGTATCGGCGGGCAATTCGACGTTGCCGGCATCGGTATCCAGCTCGCCGCGCACGGCGGCGAACAGGCTGGACTTGCCGCAGCCGTTGCGCCCCACCACGCCGACCTTCCAGCCGGCATGGAGCACCCCATTGACGTCGGACAGCAACAACCGTCCGCCACGGCGCAAGGCCAGGTTGCGGAAGGCAAGCATTTACTTGTAACTCACCTCGACGACTTCGTACTGCCTGACGCCATTGGGCGCATGGAACTCGAAACTGTCGCCTTCACGGCGGCCAATCAGCGCGCGCGCGATGGGCGAGGACACGGCAATCAGGTTCTGCTTGATGTCGGCCTCCAGGTCGCCCACGATCTGGTAGGTGACCCCCTTGCCGGACTCCGTTTCTTCCAATGCCACGGTCGCGCCAAAAACCACCTTGTCGCCCACGTCGAGCGTCGACGGGTCGATGACCTGCGCCGTGGAAAGCGCCGCTTCCAGCTCGTTGATGCGGCCCTCGACGAAACTTTGCTGCTCGCGCGCGGCGTGGTATTCCGCGTTTTCCTTGAGGTCGCCATGCGCGCGC
>DASSTF010000043.1:0-12334 GCA_035708045.1 Rhodanobacteraceae bacterium
CACTGTCCGGTGGAAATGTTCATGCGCGCTCTGGGGCGCGATGATCTGGCCCAAGGGATCGATGATGCACTTCTAGATTGACTCCGCCGTTCGTTTTCTTTGGGCAAGCAAAGAAAATGAACGAGCGCCCGCAGGGCGCGATACCGCCGACAGGCGAAAAAAACTCCACAAAAACGACACCTGCCAAGGCAAAGCAAACTGAGCCCCCATTGAAGAGGAGGAAAACAAAGCTTGACTACACGCGTAGGCAGGTTTAATTTGACTACAAATGTAGTCAAACAGGATTCGATCATGCCGCGCAAATCCACCATCGGCGACCGGGAGCTGGCGTTGCTGCAATACCTCTCGCGACACGGCCGGGCGGCGGTTGGCGAGGTGGCTGCCGATTTTGGCGAGCAGCACGGTCTGGCGCGTTCTACCGTGCTGACCATGATGGAGCGCCTGCGCGACAAGGCTTACCTCAAGCGGCGCAAGATCGACGGGGTGTACCGCTACGACATCGCCACCGGTCCGGGTGAGGCCATGCGCGGCGCGGTGGCGAGTTTTGTCGAGAAGACGCTGAGTGGATCGGTCTCGCCGTTCGTTGCCTGGATGGCCGAGCGCGGCAGTGTCAGCGACAAGGAACTGGCCGAGCTGGAGGCGCTGGTCGCCAAACTGCAATCACGGCGCAAGGAGTCATGACATGGATCTTTTCATGACCCTCACCCAGACCGTCCTGCTGCAACTGGCATGGACATCCATCCAGGCCGCGTTGCTGATCGGGTTGCTGTGGCTGCTTTGCCGCCTGTTGCCGCGTTTGCCGGCGGCCACGCGCTGCATGCTGTGGTGGCTGCTGGGCGCGCAATTGCTGATCGGCCTTTTCTGGCAGGCGCCCGTGAAGCTGCCGCTGTTGTCGTCACCGCAAATCACGGCGCCGGTCGCGCGTTCACCGGCGCCCGTCACTTCCAGCGTGCATGACATATGGGCGACGCAAACCGTCACGACAACGCCTGCTTCCGACCGCATCACCCATGCCGCGCCCGGCGCCGCCACGCATCTGCCGTGGCGCGAAGTGCTGATGGCGCTGTGGCTGTCGGGTCTGCTGGTGCAGCTCACGGTCGTTGCCCGGCAATGGCAAAAGACCCGGCGGATTCGCCGCACCTCCCGCCCGCTTGACGATGCGCGACTTCAGGCACTGTGCCTGCGCCAGTCCAAACAACTCGGCCTGCGGCGCTACCCGGCGCTGCGTGTGTCGGACGCCATCGACTCGCCGCAGGTCACGGGCCTCGTGCATCCAGTCGTGCTGTTTCCCGCCAGACAAACTCTGGCGCCCGCCGAGCAGGCCATGGCGTTGGCGCATGAACTGGCCCACGTGCGTCGCGGCGACTTGTGGACGGGCTGGATTCCGATCCTGGCGCAATGGCTGTTCTTCTTTCACCCGCTGGTGCGTCTGGCCATGCGCGAGTATGCGCTGAACCGGGAAGCCGCCTGCGACGGGCTGGCACTGCGCCTGCCGCACGCGGTTCCGCAAGCCTATGGCCGATTGCTGCTGCGCCTGGGCGTCGAGCAACCCATGCCCGCCGGTCTGGCCGGGGCGGCATCTCCTTCCTTCCAACACCTCAAGAGGCGACTGACCATGTTGACCCAGATTTCCGGCGGCAAGCCCCGTGTACGCGACTGGTTGCTGATCGCGCTCATCGCCTGTGCCGGCGTATTGCCCTATCGCGTGGTTGCCGCAAGCCAGCCGACGCAAAATACGACCCAGCATGCCGACACCACCACGGCGCTCGCCTCCCCGAGACCGGTGATACCGCCTGCGCCACCCGTGCCACCTGCGCCACCGACGCCGATCATGCCTCCCGCGCCGCCGATGCCAGCGGTGCCAGCGGTGCCAGCGATGCCTCCCATGCCAGCCATGCCCGCTATGCCAGCCATGCCACCCATGCCGCCCATGCCGCCGTCGCCGGACACGTACGGCTTCCATGCCAGCCACATGAATATCGACATCGACTCGAATGCACGCTACGGCTTTGCCCTGTTCGACGGCGACTCACTCATCATCCACGGCACGAGCACCGATACCGCCGCCATGAAGAAACTCGATGCGAACCACCAGCCCATGCTCTGGTTCCGGCGCGGCGACAAGACCTACCTCAGTCACGACCCAAAGCTCATCGAACGCGCCAGCGACATCTACGCACCCTTGACCAGGTTGTCCCGACAACAGGGCCGCCTCTCCGGGAGGCAAGGTGCGCTTTCCGGTCGACAAGCCGGGCTGTCCGCACGCGAGGCGGCCTTTTCCCGACGTCAGGCCAGGCTTTCGCAGCGGCAGGCCAAGCTGTCGCAAAAACAGGCCCTGCTGGCTGAAAAGGCGGCCACCGGACAGGCAGCAGCTGATCGTCGTGCCCTGGATGCGCAACAACGCGCCATGGACGCCGCTCAGCAGCGGCTGGAACAAGCCCACGCCGCACTCGAAGCGAAGCTCGACGCCAAACGACAGGCGCTGCAAGAGCAGCAGGCCGCACTCGCCAAGCAGCAACAGGCGCTGGCACAACGCCAGGAGCAGATTGCGCGCGATGCCGGACAAGCCATGAACCATCTGCTCGACGAAGCCGTCGCCAAGGGCTTGGCCCAACGCATCTCGAACCACTGAAGCTTCCGCTTTCGCGCAGGGCGGGCCAAGGCCTACCCTGCTAAGCATCACACCTTCAACGTATCGTCGGGCCTGGCCACCAGCTGGTACAGCACCGGCATCAGGTACACGCTGATGACCAGGCGCGCGATCATGCCGGCCACGATGACCAGCGCGAACGGGCGTTGCGAATCGGTGCCGACGCCGTGGGCGATGGCGGCGGGCAGCAGGCCGAGCGCGGCCACCAGCGCCGTCATCATGATCGGACGCAGACGCTCGATGGCGCCGACGCGCACGGCATCGCGCACGGGCATGCCGCCGCGGCGCAGCTCGTTGACGTAGGAGATGTAGACCACGCCGGTCAATACCGACACGCCGAACAGCACCAGGAAGCCGACCGCCGAAGACACCGAGAACGGCGTGCCCGTCAGCCACAATGCGGCAATGCCGCCCACCGGTGCCGACAGCACCACGCCGAGCACGGTGATGAGCGGAAACTTGAAGTTGCTGTAGAGCACGAACAGCAGCAGGAAGATCACGGCCACGGTCAGCGGCAGGATGGTATTGAGCTGGGAGCGCGAGGCGGTGTATTCCTTGTACTCACCACCCCAGTCCACGCGGTAACCCTGCGGCAGATTCACCTTGCTCTTCACGCGTGCGATGGCATCGTGCACGGCCCCGGCCAGGTCGCGGCCGGCCACGGAAAACTGCACGCCGATGTAGCGCGAACCGTCTTCGCGATAGATGAACGAGGCGCCATTGGTGACCTTGATCGAGGCCAGCTCCCGCAGCGGAATCTGCTGCCCGCCCGGCGTCGCCACGGGAATGTTGCCGATGGCGCGCGGGTTGTCGCGATAACGTTTGGAAAGACGCACGACCAGGTCGAACTCGCGCTCGCCCTGCTCCACCTGCGTCGCCACGGCGCCGCCGACGGCGGACTGGATCAGGGCGTTGATGTCGTCCACGTTGAGGCCGTAGCGGGCGATCTTCTCGCGGTCGATCTTGATGCTCAGGCTGGGCTGGCCAAGCTCGTGCACCAGGGTGACGTCGGTAATGCCGGGCACTGTCCCGAGCACCTTCTTGATGGCCTTGCCCTTGGCTTCCAGCACGTCCAGATCCGTTCCGAACACCTTGACCGCCAGCGCGCTCTTGAGTCCCGTCTCGGCTTCGTCCACCGCATCCTCGGCCGGCTGGGTGTAATTGAAGGTGATGCCGGGAAAGTCCTGCAGCTTGGCGTTGATGGCGTGGATCAGCTCCTGCTTGGTCCGATATTTGCCGCTCCACTCGCTGTAGGGTTTCAGACCGACGAAGAACTCGGCATTGAAAAAGCCGGTGGCGTCGGTGCCGTCGTCGGGGCGGCCATGTTCGGATGCGACCGTGGTCACTTCGGGAAACGCGCTTATCACCTTGCGGATCTCGGGCACGATCTCCGACGAACGCTTGAACGAGATGGTGTAGGGCATGGTGGCGCGCACCCACAACGAGCCTTCGTCCAGATGCGGCATGAACTCCGCGCCGATGCGCGGCACCAGCAACAGCGACAGCGCCAGCAGCAGCGTCGGCACACCGAGCGTCCACCACGGATGGCGCATGCACGCATCCAGCGTGCGTGTGTAGAACCGCTTGATCGCCTCGAACGCCCGATTGCGCCGCTCGCGCACACCCTTGCGCATGAAGAACGCGCACAGCACCGGCAGCAAGGTCAGGGTGACGATGAGCGAACCGATCAGGGCAAAGATCATGGTGTCGGCCATCGGCTTGAACAGCGTGCCCGACGGCCCGGTCAGCACGTAGATCGGCGCGAAGCTCGCCACGATCACGGCCACGGCGTAGAACAGCGGCCGATCCACTTCGGCGGCGGCTTCCAGCACGATTTGCCTGACCTTGAGCGCCTCGCCGCTTTCCCGATGCAGCGCCATGCGGCGGAAGATGTTTTCCACCATGAAGATGGCGCCATCGACCAGGATGCCGAAATCCACCGCGCCAATGGACAGGAGATTGGCCGAGGCGTTCTTGATGTCCAGACAGACGAAGGCGAACAGCAACGCCAGCGGAATGGTGACGGCGACGATCAACCCCGAGCGCACGTCGTACAAAAAGAACACCAGCACCACGATCACCAGCACCGTGCCACGCACCAGGTTCTGGCGCACCACGTTCGTGGTCAGCGCGATCAGGTGGCTCAGGTCGTAATACGGATGGATGGTGACGTCCTTGGGCAGGATGCCGTGGTTGAGCGCCCGCGTTTCCGCCTCGACGCGCTTGAGCACTTCCTGCGTCTTCTCGCCCTTGCGCATCATGATGACGCCCTCGACGGCGTCGTCGTTGTTGTCGTACCCGAACTCGCCCAGGCGCGGTGCGGTGCCGATGACGACATGGCCCACGTCCCGGACCCTGACCGGCGCGCCGTCGTGCACGGTCAGCACCACGTTGCCGATGTCCTTGACGGTTTTCAGCCGGCCCAGACCGCGCACGTAATAGAACTGGCCGCCCTGCGTATAGAATCCGCCGCCGGCGTTGGCGTTGTTGGCGGCCAGCGCCGCCTCGACCTCGGGCACGCTCATGCCGATGGCGGCGATCCGGACCGGATCCAGATACACCTGATACTGCATGGTGCCGCCGCCGAACACCGAGTCGTCGGCCACGCCGGGAACGGCCCGATAGCGCGGCGCGATGAACCAGTCGTTCAAGGTCTTCAGATCCATCGGGCTGCGGTCGGGGCTTTGCAGCACGTAGCGGTAGATCAGCCCCGACGGCGCCGAAAGCGGCGACAACGACGGTGTGACGCCATCCGGAAGATCGAGCCCGCCCAGACGGTTGAAGACGCGCTGCCGCGCAAAGTACGGATCGGTGCCGTCGGCGAAGGTCAGCGTGACCACCGACAGGCCGTACAGCGACACCGAACGCTTGACGGTCATGTCCGGGATGCCGCTCATGCCACGCTCCACCGGCACCGTGAGCAGGCGTTCGATCTCTTCGGCGGCGTGTCCCGGCCACTGCGTGACGATTTCCACCATCGGCGGCGACAGATCGGGATAGGCGTCCATGGGCAGGCTTTCCAGCGCCCAGACGCCGGCGGCCACCAACACCGCCGTCAATATGATGACGATGAAACGCTGGTTGAGCGAAACCGCGACGATGCGGTTCATGAAGGATGCCGCGCGCGACGCGACTGCCTGGCCGGGTATGTGCTTCTCGCTCATTGGCTTTGCATGAACCGCAGGAAGACGCCGCCCTCGGCGACCACTTTCTGGCCGGCTTCGAGACCCGAAATGACGACCACGTCATGCCCGCTGCGATAGCCCAGCTTCACATGCCGGCGAACGAAGCGATGCTGCTTGTCCGCCACGTACACGAAGGGCCGGTTGTCGGCATCGCGCAGTACCGCCGATACCGGCACCATCAGATCCTCGCGCGTCGGCGTCGTGGTGATGTCCACGCGCACGAACATGTCCTTCTTGAGCCGGTCGCCCGGATTGGCGACCTCCACCCTGGCCGTGGCCGCGCCAGTGGCCGGGTCGACCATGGCCGATACCGCGGTGACCTTGCCCGGCAATGGTTTGCCACCGCTCCCGATCTGCACCTTGGCGGCATCGCCCACGGACACGGCCTGCATGTCCGAGTCGAACAGACGCGCCATCACCCACATGCGCGAAAGATCCGCCACCACGAAGCACGTGGTGTCGTCGGCGGCGATGCGTTGGCCGGGCGTGATCGCGCGGCTCACCACCGTTCCGGCAATCGGCGCGCGGATGATGCCAGCCACATGACTCACCGATTTGCCCGCATCGATGGCCTTGATGGTGGACATCGGCACGTCAAGCGCCTGCAGTTTGCGCAGCGCGGCATCGCGCGCGGCTTCGGCGGCGACGGCCGCGTTGCTTGCCTGCGCCGCATCCACGGCCGAAATGCCCTGGTGCGCCAGCAGATCGCGTGCCTGATCGGCCTGTTTGCGCGCACTGCGCGCTTGCGCCAGCGCCTGGCGGTAATCGCCAATGGCCTGGGTAAAATCCGGTGAATCCACGCGCGCCAACGCCTGGCCCTTTTTCACCGTGTCGCCCGCGCTGACCAGCACACGGGTCACCTGGCCGGATATCGGCGCCAGCACCGGCGTGGCCTGGTCGCGGTCGTAATCGACCACGCCGCTGAGTTGCCGGGTTTCGTGCCAGGCCTTGCGCGCGACCGTGTCCAGATGCAGGTGTTTGCGCTGCGCCGTGGTCAGCGTCACGCCGGGAGCGGCACTCTTCTTCGGCGCCTGGTCGGAACCCGATGCGCAGGCCGCGAGTGCGAGAACGCCGGCGCACGCCAGCAGCAACGGAAAGGGAACTCGAATGGATGGCATGTCGGTGGTCATGGTTGTGCCGGTGATTGGCGATGCCGCCAGCCGCCGCCCAGCGCCTGGAACAGCGCGGCGGTATCGGTGTAGCGGCGTTCGCGCGCCTGGATGAGTGTCATACGCGCCTGCTCCCGTCCCTGCTCGGCCTGGGCCAGATCCAGGCCGCTGGCATAGCCGTCGCGGAAACGGCGGCGCACGGAGGCCAGCGTGATCCGCGACGCCTTGTCGGCCTGCACGGCCGACTGCAACGCGCGCGCATCCTGATCGATGGCGGTCAACGTGTCGGCCACGTCCTCGAAGGCTTGCAGCACGGTGCCGCGATATTGCGCGGCCGCGGCGGCCAGTTCGGCCCGCGCCGCGTGCGCCTGATGCCGCAGCGTTCCGCCGTCGAACAGCGGCGCCGTGATGCCCGCGGCAAGGTTCCAGAAACCGGTGCCCGACGTGAACACGTCGGCAATGGCCAGTGCCGTGCTGCCGGCATTGGCGGTCAGCTGGATCTGTGGCAGCCGTTCGGCTTCCGCCACACCGACGGCGGCGCTGGCCGCATGCCAGTCGGCTTGTGCCTGGCGCACGTCGGGACGTTGCGCCACCAGTTGCGACGGCAGGCTGAGCGGCAATTGCCTCGGCAGTTTCAGTTCGGACAATGCGAGCGTGGCGGTCGACCACTGGCCCGGCCACTGCCCGCACAACACGGCCAGACGGTTGCGCGCCGCGGCCAGTTGTTTGCGCAAGGGCGGCAGGGCCGCCCGCGCCTGCGCCAGTTGAGCCTGCTGGGCGGCCACGTCCATGCCGCTGGCATAGCCCGCCTCGAGGCGATAACGCGCCATCTTCAGCACGCGCCGGTCGATGTCCACCATCTTTTGCGCGGCCTTGATCTGCGCATCCAGCGATGCGGCCTCGATGGCCGTCACCGCCACCTGCGTGGTCAGCGTGTTGTAGGCGGCGATGGCGGCAAAGCGTGCTGCCTGCTGCTGGGCCGCGAGCGATTCCACCTGACGCCGCGCCAGGCCGAACACGTCCGGCGCGTAGGCAATGCTGAGCTGCGGCGTGAACAGGTTGTACAGATAGGCGTTGTTGCTGGGCACCGGCGCCAGTGCGGCGGACGGATCCTGCGTACGCATGGCCGACACGCCGGCACCGACGCTCGGGACATACGCCCCGCGTCCGGCCAGCGTCTGCTGTTGCGCCGCGCGCAATGTGTCGCGGGCCGCGGCCAGGGTCGGGCTGTGCGCCAGCGCCTGTTTTTCCAGCGCATCGAGTCCGCTCGAATGAAACAGACGCCACCACGCCGGATCGACATCCGCACCCTTGACCACCCGTTGCGCCGCGCCACCGGCCACGCCCGGCGTGGACACGGTGGCCACCAGCGGCGTGCGCATGTATTGCTTGACCGCTGGCGCGGACGGACGCGAAAAATCCGGGCCCACGGCGCAACCGGCCACAAGCAGCGGCAAGCCGATCAGCGCCAGAAACAGGCGGCAATGGAAAGGTGTGCGCATGCGGTCAGTCCAACCGACCGCAAGCGCCAGCACGGGTGCAAAAGGATGTATTCAACATGAGCCTCCTGAGGCATGCATCCCCGCCTCACAAAAGAGACGTTATAACATAATACCTCAGGCTGAGAATAAATCGACAGCTTTCTGATCGCGCGGTGTGGGCAGTGCCCGCCTTACGCATTGCGCGTGGATGGGTGCTTGCATCCCTTGAACGAATGCGGGGCGGACATGTCCGCCCCGCATTCGAAATTGTTTTTCTTGAGCGTGTGTAGGGCGGGCACTGCCCGCCATGGCGGACGAAGTCCGCCTGCCTCACACACCGCCGCAACTCCCCATCCTCAATCCCGGCTGAAATGCACCTTGTACTCATGCGGCGGCTCGGCACCCTTGAGGTAGCGCACGAAGTAATCCCAGCGCCGGCGCGTGATGTACGGCGTGTCGTCGGCATAGCCATGGTGCTTGTTGGGCAGGATCAGCATGTCGAAATCCTTGTTGGCCTTGATCAGCGCATCGACCACCAGCAAGGTCGAACCGTGCGGCACGTTGTCGTCCATGGAGCCGTGCACCAGCATCAGATGCCCCTTGAGGTTCTTGGCGATCAGCTGGTTGGCCTGGTTGTCGTAGTTGGTGGTGCCGTCCTTGTTCACGACCAGCAGGCCCTGGTACTTCTCGCCCCAGTCGTTCTCGTAGTTGCGGTTGTCGTGGTTGCCGCTTTCGGCCCAGCCGACCTTGAAGAAATCCGGATAACGGAACAAGGCGTCGGCCGTGGCGTTGCCGCCGCCGGAATGGCCCCAGATGCCGACGCGCGACAGGTCGATCCACGGATGGCGCTTGGCCAGCTGCTTGATCGCCGTCACCTGGTCGGGCAGCGTGTTGTCGCCCATCTTGCCGTACCAGGTGTCATGGAAGCTCTTGGTGCGCCACGGCGTGCCCATGCCGTTGACGGCGACCACGATGAAACCGAGTTCGGCCATGGCCTGATGATCGGAACGCGCCGAAGCCCAGCCGAAGGTGAACACCGAACCGGTTTGCGGGCCGGGGTAGATGTAGTCGATGACCGGATACTTCTTGTGCGGATCGAAGTGGGTCGGCTTGAACATCAGGCCGTACAGCGTGGTCTTGCCGTCGCGCGCCTTGACCGTGATGACCTTCGGCGGCACCCAGCCGGCGGCCTTGAGACGGCTGATGTCGGTCTTGGCCACGGTGGCGATCACGTGTCCGTCGCTGGACGCGCGCAGCACCGTCACCGGCGGCTGCGTGACCGTGGAATAAGTGTCCACGAAATACTTGCCGTCGGGCGACATGGTGATGTCGTGGTCGGCGGCTTCCGGCGTCAGCAGCGTGGTCTTGCCGCTGTCGATGTCGACCTTGTAGAACTGCTTGAAATACGGATTGATGCCAGGCGTGCGCGCATTGCCGGTGAACCACAGCGTGCGTGTGTCGCGATCAACGCGCAGCACCTGGTCGACGTTGCCCGGCCCCTTGGTGATGGCGTGCTCGATCTTGCCGGTTTTCAGGTTGCGCAGGTACAGGTTGCCCCAGTTGCTGCGCTCGGAGAACCAGATGGCCTGGTCGTGCCTGGGCAGGTATTGCCAGTTGACCCTGCCGCGACCGGACTCGTAGTAGGTCTTGACGCTGTCCTCGAACACCGTGCGCACCGCGCCGGTTTCGGCGTTGGCCACCTTGAACCACTCATGCTTGCGGTCGCGCGAGGTGCTGACCAAGGCCAGGGTCTTGCTGTCCGGCGCCCACTTGACGTCGCTCCAGGTGTTCGGCTCGCCTTCGTCGCAGGCCAGCGTGTCGCACAGCGTGGACAGGCGCTGCTCGGGGTCCATCTTCAGCCGCGTCATCTCGCCGGTCTGGATGTCGATGACCACCGGCTCGATCATGAACACGTGCTTGTCGCCGGGCAGCGGGTACTTCCACTGGTGCAGCTTGGGATGGCCGACGCGCGTCTCGATCATGTACATGTTGCCGACCTTGCGCTGGTCCTGGCGATAGGTGGCCACCTTGGTCGAATCGGGCGACCAGCGCACGATAGCGCCGTTGCGATGGATCCAGCCGGCGTTGAGCGTGGCGTAGCCGTAGTTCTTGTAGCCGTCGTCGGTGAGCGGACGTTCGGCGCCGGTTTCCAGATTGCGCAGCCACAGGTTCCAGTTGCGCACGAATACCGCGAACTTGCCGTTGGGCGAAACCACGGCCTGCTCGTCGCCCATCTTGTGCTTGAGCGTGGAAGCCCAGGTGACGCACTCGCCGGCTGCCGCCTTTTTCGCATCCGCGGGCGCCGCATCGAGGTCGCACACATACGATGTGCCGTGCCAGTCCACCTTGAGCTTGCCGTCGGCCAGGTATTCGAAACCGTACACGCCGAGCTTGTCGGCCTTGACCTTCTTCGTGTCGCTGGCGGCGGCCAGCGCCGATGCCAACGCGGCCTGGTCGAACGCCGGTTTCACCTTGCCCGTGGCGGCATCCATGACGCGGTAATGGTCGCCGCTGGCGTCGTGGTCGACATACCAGAAATGCGTATCGTCCAGCCAATTCACGCGGCGCACCTGGTGATCCACCAGCGGCTGCGTCTTGAAGCGCATGAACGATACCGCGCGATCGTAATCCTTCGTCGTCACCTTGGCCGGCGTCGCCGCCATGATGGCGCCCGCCGAACCGAGCAACGCAACCACCGCGCCTGTCAGGCACGCCTTCTTGATTGTCAGCATCATGGAATCTCCAAATCACCGCACGCGGCTATCCGCGTACATAGACGAAAAGCCTAAACCAGCAAAGCCGGCGGCGACCATGCCAAAAGGCATGGTTGGTTGGTAAGTGTAGGAGCGAGCCTGCTCGCGATTGGCGTGCCCGATGCCATCAGGTACCCCTTGATCGCGAGCAGGCTCGCTCCTACATTCAAGCGACTACAATGAGCGCATGAGCACCCCCGACCAGTCCCCGCTGGGCAAAACCACGGCTTACGCCAACCGCTACGATCCCGGCCTGCTGTTTCCCATCGAGCGCGCGCCCAAGCGTGCGGAGCTGGGCATCGGCGACGCATTGCCCTTTCACGGTGTGGACGTCTGGAACACCTACGAACTTTCATGGCTGGAACCGCGCGGCAAACCCTGCGTGGCCATGGCCGAGTTCCGCGTGCCCGCCGATTCGCCGCGCCTGGTCGAATCCAAGTCCTTCAAGCTGTACTTGAACGGCTTCAACGGCGAGCGGCTGGACCGCACCGAGCTCACCCGACGCCTGATGCACGATCTCTCCACCGCCTGCGGCAGCGATGTGGCGGTGCGCCTCGTTCCCGCCGACGACTTTGGCGCACAAAAACTGCACGAACCCGATGGCATGCTCATCGACGACATCGACATCGCCATCGACCATTACGGCCCGCCGCGCCCGGCATACCTGACCACCATCACCGGCAAACCCGTCCGCGAAACCTTGGTCTCGCACCTTTTGAAATCCAACTGCCCGGTCACCGGCCAGCCGGACTGGGCCAGCGTGCAGATCCACTATTCCGGCACACCGATCGAGCATGCCGGGCTGCTGAAATACCTGGTGTCCTTCCGCGAACACGCCGGGTTCCACGAGCAATGCGTGGAGCGCATCTTCATCGACATCATGCGCCACTGCGCGCCCGACAAACTCAGCGTGTACGCGCGCTACACCCGCCGCGGCGGGCTGGACATCAATCCTTTCCGCAGCAGTGAGGCCGATGCCAGTCCGACCAATGCACGCGAGGCGAGGCAATGATCTGGACAGAAAAAAAGCGCTCTGCTGACCAGAGGCTTTTTTTGAAAGGGGTGGCGCGCCTGGCGGGATTCGAACCCACGACCCCTAGCTTCGGAGGCTAGTACTCTATCCAGCTGAGCTACAGGCGCGTGGGCGGCATTGTAG
>DASSTF010000044.1:0-6963 GCA_035708045.1 Rhodanobacteraceae bacterium
CAATCGAAACTGCGTGACTGGTGCAGGAAGCATTTTGTCGGTTACCTGCGGATGCGCGAGTGGCGTGAGGTGCATCGGCAGTTGAAGTTGGCGATGCGGGCGGAGCCGGGAGTTCGGGACTCCGAAGCATCGGGACCGGGGACCCGGGACCCGGGACCCGCAAAGCGGCGGCTGCGGGAGGATTCGCGGCAAGCGACGAGTTCTTCAGCTTCGAAGGCACGGAACGGCATAAAGCTGTCGCTCAGGAGGCACGAAGCCGGCAAAACTGTCTCACCAAATCAATTTGCCGGAACCGCAAAGAAATCGGGTCCCGGGTCCCGGGTCCCGGGTCCCGATACAGACTACGAATCCGTCCACGCCAGCCTCCTCTCCGGCCTCCCCACCCAGGTCGGCCACAAGGACGAACACGGCATCTTCCGCGGCACCCGTGAGCGCAGGTTCCAGGTTTTCCCCGGCTCGGCACTGGCGAAAAAACCGCCGGCCTGGGTGTTCGCCGCGCAAATCCTGGACATCGGCGGCAAGGTCTGGGGCATGCAGTGCGCGCGCGTGGAGCCGGCCTGGATCGAGCGGCAGGCGGCGCATTTGCTGCGTCGGAGTTGGCACGACCCGCACTGGTCGCGCAAACGCGGCGCGGTGGTGGCTTTCGAACAGGTGACGTTGTTCGGCATGGTGCTGGTCGAGCGCCGTCCGGTGACGTTCCGCAAGCAGGATCCGGCGCTGGCGCATCAGGTGTTCGTGCACGAGGCGCTGACGCGCGGCGAGATCGACGTGCGCGCCGATTTCGTGCGCGCCAACCGGCGCGTGCTGGACGAGGCGCGGGACATCGAAGCGCGCCAGCGACGCCAGGGCCTGATTCGTCCGGATGACGAACTGGCGCAATTCTTCGAGGGCAAGCTGCCCGCCGGCATCAGCGACGCACGTACGCTGGATGCCTGGTATCGCAAGGCCGCACCGGCCGAGCAGGCGGCGTTGCGCTGGACGCTGGCCGACGTCATGGCCGGCGACGAGTCGCTGGATGCCAGTGCGTTTCCGCCGGCGCTGGAGCTGGGCGGGCAACGCTATCGCCTGAGCTACCGCTTTGTACCCGGCGACGCTGCCGACGGCGTCAGCCTGCACTTGCCGATGGCCTTGCTCAACGCGCTTCCCGACGAACCCTGCCAGTGGCTGGTGCCGGGCCTGCTAGCCGACAAGGCGGCCGAGCTGATTCGCGGCCTGCCCAAGTCGCTGCGGCGCAACTTCGTGCCCGCACCCGATTTCGCGCGAGCCTTTGTCGAAACCAGGCCATCGCGCGAACAGCCGTTGCTGTCGTCGCTGGCGGCCTTCCTGGTGCGCACGACGGGCGTGATCGTCACGGCCGAGAACTTTGCCGCGACCGAGCTGCCGGCGCACCTGCGCATGCGTTTCGTGCTCGAAGACGACAAGGGCAAGCAACTCGCCAGCGAGCGCGACCTCGCCGTCTTGCGCAGCCAATGGGAAGGGCAGGCGCGCGCGGCGTTTTCGCGTCAGGCGGCCGTGGACATCACGCGCGAGGACGTCACCCGATGGGAGTTCGACGACATCCCCGCACGCATCGCGGCACCCGGCAAGCCCGATGCCTTTCCGGCCCTGGTCGACCAGGGCGAAAGCGTGGCCTTGCGCGTGTTCGAACGCAACGCCGATGCACGCGAGGCGCACGTCGATGGCGTCCGCCGCCTGCTGCGCCTGGATCTGGAAAAAGTCTTCAAACAGGCGCAACGCAAACTGCCGGTGGGCAAGAAGACGGCGCTGCAATACGTCCCGCTGGGCACGCTGGAAAGCTTGCGCGAGGATCTTGTCGAAGGCGGCTTCGGCGACGTGCTGGCCGAGCGCGACCTCATGGTGCGCGATGCTGGTGCTTTCGAAGTCTTGCGCAACACGGTGGCCGACCGGCTTTTTGCCGCCGCCGTCGAGCGCCTCAAACTGGCCGAGCCGATCATCGCCGTGCAGGCCGAGGTCAAACGTTGGCTCGAACCGTCGCGTCCCGGCCAATCGCCGGCCAGCTATGCCGACCTGCACGAGCAGATCGAGAGCTTGCTTGCGCCGGGTTTCCTGCGCGACACCCCATCGGCGCGCCTGCGCCACTACCCACGCTATCTCGAGGCCATGCGCCTGCGTGCCGAGCGCCTGCGCCGCGATCCGGGTAAGGATCACCGCCACCTGCATCAGGTGTTGCCTTACTGGCGCGCGTACCTCGAAAAGGCGGCGACGGGCGATCGCTCCGAGGCGCTCGGTCGCCTGCGTTGGTTGATCGAGGAATACCGCGTGTCGTTGTTCGCGCAGGAACTGAAGACCGTCGAACCGGTGTCGGCCAAGCGCCTGACCCAGGCCTTGCATACCCTGGGCGATTGATCCGGGTTGTGGATCACCGGGCTGTTGTGGCCACCGGTTGCTTCCACAAATCTCGTTGGCGCATCACCTGACACCCCCACCGTTCGTGGTGAAGTATCGAACCATGAACGACGCGGGAAACCCGGAGACTGCCCTTCGATACCTCAGGGCGAACGGGTTTTGGTGGAACTTCTTTGCCTCAGCCTTCCACCGTTCGTGGTGAGGTATCGAACCATGAACGGCACGGGAAACTTGGGGGCTACGCAAAGCGTACCCTGCGCTGAGCTTGTCGAAGCATCAGGGCGAACGGATTTCGTTCAACCGATATCCACAACAAGTCATTCCCGCACAGCATGTCGTTGTCCCGGCCTTCCCGCGGTAACCTTGGCCCATGGTTTCCCGCACCCGTTCCACGACCGCCAATGCCCTCGACGTGCTGAACGCACGCCGTGACCGGTTGGCACCGGAACTCGTCGACGCGCTGGATGCCTTCACTGCCGCCGAAGGCACGGATGCGCGCGAATGCAGCGACATTCTGGATGTGCTGCAACAGCTCGGTTGCGATGCCGAAACCCTTGCCTCGGCGATGTGGTTCTGCGTGGCGCGCAAGGCGCCGCAAGCCTGGAGCAGTGCCGAAGCGAAGCTGTCGCGCAGCCTGGCGCGCCTGGTAGGCGGACAACTCGCCGCCGAGAAGGTCTGGGAGCTGTACGCGCAACAGGGTCGCGGCGGCGAAGGCCTGCGCCGTCTGCTGCTGGCGATCATCCGCGATCTGCGCGTGGTGTTCGTGCTGCTGGCGCGGCAACTGGCTCGCTTGCGCCACGCCGATGAACTGCCATCGGAGCAGGCGCTGGCATTGGCGCGTTTGACGTCCGACATCCATGCGCCGCTGGCCAATCGTCTGGGCATCTGGCAATTGAAGTGGGAGCTGGAAGACCTGGCCTTCCGGCAACTGCAGCCGGAGACCTACAAGCGCATCGCCAAACTGCTCGACGAGCGGCGCACCGATCGCGAGCAGTTCATCACGCAATGCATCGACACGTTGCGCGAGGCACTGGCCGAAGCCGACATTCAGGCCGACCTCGCGGGCCGTCCCAAACACATCTATTCCATCTGGAAAAAGATGCAGCGCAAGCAGCTGGAGTTCGACGAGCTGTACGACATCCGTGCCGTGCGCGTGCTCGTGGACAATCTCTCCGACTGCTACGCCGCGCTGGGCGTGGTGCACGGATTGTGGCCGCACCTGCCGCACGAGTTCGACGACTACATCGCGCGTCCCAAGGGCAACGGCTACCGTTCGCTGCACACCGCCGTCATCGGTCCGCACGGGCGCACGCTGGAAGTGCAGATCCGCACCCGCGACATGCACCGCACCAGCGAGCTGGGCGTGGCCGCACACTGGCGCTACAAGGAAGGCGGCAGCGGCGATGCGGCCTTCGAGGAACGCATCGCATGGATGCGCAAGCTGCTGGAAGCGCGCGCCGGCGACGACAGCGGTCTGCTCACCGATTTCCAGACCGAACTGGTCGAGGATCGCGTCTATCTGCTGACGCCCAAGGGTGACGTGCTGGATTTGCCGCGTGGCGCGACGGTGCTGGATTTCGCCTACCGCGTGCACACCGAAGTGGGGCATCGCTGCCGCGGCGCGCGGGTCAACGGGCGCATCGTGCCGCTGACGTTCCAGCCGCGCAGCGGCGATCGCGTCGAGGTCATCACCGGCAAGGTGTCCGAGCCCAGTCGCGACTGGCTGTCGCCGCACCACGGTTACCTTCACAGCAACCGTTCGCGCGAAAAAGTGCGCACGTGGTTCCGGCGCGGCGAGCGCGAAACCAATCTGGTCGTGGGCCGGCAGGTGCTGGAACGCGAGCTCAAGCGTCTGGCGCTGGACGCTGTCGATCAGGAGGCGCTGCCGGCGCGCCTTGGGTTGAAAACCCAGGACGAATTGCTCGAAGCCCTGGCACTCGGTGAAATCGGTCCCGGACAATTGGCGCGCGCCGTGCAGGCGCCCGAGCCGGAGGCGCCGCCGCCGACCGCCTTGCCGTCGCGACCGCCCGACGAGCCGGGCGCGCTGAAGATCGAGGGTGTCGGCAATCTTCTGACGACCCTGGCGCGTTGTTGCCAGCCGTTGCCCGGCGACGACGTGCGCGGCTTCATCACCCGTGGCCGTGGCGTCTCGGTGCATCGCGCCGATTGCTCTGGCCTGGCGCGCCTTGCCCGGCGCGATCCGGACCGCATCATCGACGTGACCTGGGGCGACGCCGGCGCGCGCGTCTATCAGGTCGACATCGGCATCCATGGCTACGACCGCAAGGGACTGCACAAGGACATCACCGCCATCATTTCCAGTGCCGGCACGCCCATCGTGGCCTCGTCCAGCCGCGCCGATCCGAAACATGCCGAGGTGGACATGCGCTTTACCCTGCGTGTGCGCGATTTCGGCCAACTTTCGGAACTGATGGCGCGGCTGTCGGCCCTGCCCAACGTGATCGACGTCCACCGTCTCGCCGCATAATCAGAGCCGCACCCGCCCTGCGCGACACGGCTTGCCTCGCCGTGAGAAACTGGTGTGGGCAATTTTGCATATCCGGCTCATCCGGATCGGAGAGTTCCTGGCTCATGAACAGCAACGACAACCATCGCGGTCGACGGGAACCGACCCTGGGTGACCTGGGCAACCTGGATCAGATGGATGCCCCGCCGCCGCGACCGCCCGCGGACGACTTGCCCAGGATCAAGGCCGAGCGCGACCGGCAACCGCCGGAACGGCGCCGTTCGCACACGCCGCCGCATCGCATGCCTTCGCCGCTGCGTTCGTGGTTGTGGCCGCTGCTGGCTATCCTGGTAGTGGCTGCGCTGACCCTGGTTTGGCTCAACCAGGACAAGCTGCGCGCGCTGTTGCCGCGCACGCACCTCAACACCATGCTGATCGAGGCCGACCAGGCACTGGCCGCCGGGCATCTGGAAGGCAGCGACGGCTCCAGCGCGCACGAGCTGTATGCCAGGGTGCTGGCGCAGGAACCGGACAACACGCATGCCTTGAACGGCCTGCACAAGGTCGGGCAGGCCGAACTGGCGCGCGCGTCCTCGGCCATCAAGGCCGGCGATTTCGACGCCGCCAAGCAATCCATCGCCAACGCCACGCGACTGCTGGGCGGCGGCGCCGACGTCAGCCGTGTCCGCGAAGCCCTGCGCAAGGCGCAGCACCCGATCAAGGTGATCCACACCACCATCGACAAGGCACAGAAGGCGCTGGCCGCCGGGCGCGTGGCCGGGCCCGACGGTGCGGCTGCGCTGTATCACGACGTGCTGGAAACGGCGCCCGACAATGCCGTGGCCCGGCACGGGCTGGAGCAGGCCGGCGACGTGCTGGCATCGCGCGCGCGCGATGCACTGCGCCAGGGCGATATCGACACGGCATCCTCGCTGATCGCGGAACTGGCGAAGTTCCTGCCGCGCAGCGGCGACCTGCCAGCCCTGCGTGCGGATCTTTCGCAGGCGAAACAGGCTGCCGTGGCGGCCCTCCAGACACATCTCGACCAGGGCCAGCAGGATCTGCACGCGGGGCGTTTCACCGGTCCTGGCGACGACAATGCCCTAGCGCAATTCCAGGCCGCATTGAAGATCGATCAGGACAACACCGACGCCAAGGCGGGCCTGCGGCAGGTGGCCCAGGCGCTCATACTGCGCGCCAACGCGGCCATGGACGCGGATGACGCCGACCAGGCCGCAAGCTTGCTCGACAAGGCCGATGGACTGGCGCCGCAATCGGCCGATCTCGCCGTGGCCAAGGCGCGTCTGGCCGCCATGCAGGGCGACAATGCCGCACCCGCCGCGTCCGGTATCGCCACCGTGACCACGGACAGCCATGAGGCGCATCCGGCGTTGACGCCGCTGCAGCAGGTGGAAATCCAGCACCTGAACCAGCGTGCGCAGGCCGCCGCCAAGGCCGGCCACATCATGTTGCCGCCCGGTGACAGCGCCTACGACCTGTATCGCGAGGCGCTGACCATCGACGGCAACAACGCCAAGGCGCTGGCGGGTCTGAAAGCCTTGTCCGGCATTACCATCAAACGTTTCAATCAGGCTTTGGCCGCACATCAACTCGAACGCGCCAATGGTTACCTGATCAACCTGCGCAGCCTGGAACCGGGCAGCACCGAAGCCGACGCCATGGCCGGCAAATTGGCCGACGCATGGCTGGACAAGGCCCAGTCCAGCGTGGAGGAGGGCAACCGCGTGGCGGCGCTCAAGGCGCTCGATGCGGCCCGCAAGCTGGCACCCGAATCACCGCGTGTGCAGGCCATGGCCAAGCGCCTGCACAACGGTTGATGTTCGTCACGCCGTGGCCCGATGCGCGACGGCATGCGCATCGGGTGCTTTCGTCGCCTGCCCGATCGGCAGCATGCGTGTCGAGTTGAGAATGAACACCAGCTCGGATGTGACGTGGATGAAGGCGGCGGCAAGCGGGTGAATGAAACCCAGACCGGCCAGCGCCATGCCGATGCTGTCCACCAGCAAGGTGCCGGCAAAGTTCTGGAAGATGATCGTTCGCGCCTTGCGGGCAATGCGCAAGGTATCCACCAGGCGCGCCAGGTTGTTGCCCAGCAGCATGATGTCGGC
>DASSTF010000045.1:0-7938 GCA_035708045.1 Rhodanobacteraceae bacterium
GCCAGCCAGGGCGAGATCAGGCCGGCGGCGGCGAACGGCACGGCCATGGCGTTCCAGGCCAGACCCCAGCGACGGTTCTGGCGCAATGTACGCCGTACCTGCAAGGCCATGCGGCGGGCCTGCAGCAGACCGTGCAGGCGATCACCGAGGATCACGTCGGCTTGATGCCTGGCAAGATCCGTGGCCGTCATCAGGCTGGCGGACACATCGGCAGCCGCCAGCGCCGCGGCGTCGTTGACGCCATCGCCGACGGCGAGCACCGTGTCGCCGTCGGCCTGGCGTCGGCGGATCAGGCGATACTTGTCCTCGGGCGTTTGCCGGGCATGCCATGTGGACAGCTCCAGCGAGCGCGCCATGGCTTCGACGCGCTCATGGGCGTCGCCGCTGCACAGTTCCGAGTGAATGCCATGATCCCGCAGGGCCAGCAGAGTCTCGTGCGTGTCCGGGCGCAGGCTTTCGTGTTGTCCGAAGCTGGCGAGCAAGCCGTCGGCATCGGCCAGACAAAGCTGGCAGCCATCGTCGGGCAAGTCGCTGTCGGCGGGTGGGCGACCAAGAAAAAGCGCGTGTCCGTGAACGGTTCCCCTGATGCCATGGCCTGCCACGACCTCGACATCGGCAACGGGGGCGGTCTCCAGATCGGCGTGCGCGCGAACCATGGCGCAGGCCAGCGGATGGCTGCTTTCGCGCGCCAGGGCCACGGCCCAGGCCGTGGCTTGCGCGGCAGAAACGCGCGCGTCCGTCCGCGTGCAGCGCGCATCCACTTCGGGGCGCGTCAGCGTGCCGGTCTTGTCGAAGATCGCGCGGTCGACTCGGGCCAGCGCGAGCAGGGCCCGCGGGCGCACGACGAAAACGCCGCAACGGGAAAGCAGGCCGACGGCGCGCGTCAGCGTGGCCGGCGCCGCCAACGCAAAGGCGCAGGGGCAGGCGACGACGAGCACGGCGACGGTGGCATCCATGGCCCGCGCCGGATCGCGCCACATCCAGAAAGCCAGGGTGCCCATGGCCAGCAACAGGACGCCGCCGATGAACCAGGACACGGACGCGCAGGCGGCATCGTCCATGCGGGCATGTTGCCGGCGCGTGTGCCGGATCAGTTCATGCAGACGGGCGATGCTGCCGTCGGCGCCCTTCCGCGTGACACGAAGTTCCAGGGAGCCACCGAGGACCAGACTGCCGGCGGCAACGGGGTCGCCGCGTCGGCAGACTTGCGGATGCGATTCGCCGGTGTGCATCGAGGTGTCGATGCGCGCCGTGGCTGTGGTCAGCATGCCGTCGACGGGTACCACGCCGCCCTCGGTGACATGTACCGTGTCGCCGACCACGAGCTCGGCGATGG
Source organism: Rhodanobacteraceae bacterium (assembly GCA_035708045.1). Classification (GTDB taxonomy): domain Bacteria; phylum Pseudomonadota; class Gammaproteobacteria; order Xanthomonadales; family Rhodanobacteraceae; genus Oleiagrimonas. Next base: position 1,337 of record DASSTF010000045.1, read on the forward strand.
CAACGGCTTCCAGCTTGCCATCGGCCTGGCGCCGCGTGGCGATCAGCGGCATGGCGTCGTTGCCGGCCTGGGCGAATGCCTGCTGTTGATGGCGTGCGCGCAGTTCCAGGTAGCGACCCAGCAGCAGCACGAAAATCAGCATGCAGGCCGAATCGAACCAGGTTTCACCATGCCCCGTGAACGTGGCCCACAGACTGGCGAGGTAAATCAGCAGCACCGCCAGCGCGATGGGCGCGTCGATGCCGGCGCGTCCACGGCGCAGATCGGTCAACGCGTGGCGGAAAAAGGGCACGGCGGCATAACCGACCACCGGCGTGGCCGAAAGCAGGCCGAGCCAGCGGAACAACTGGATAGTGGTGGCGTCGACGGCGTCGACCACACCGATGTAGAGCACGAAGGCGAACATCATGGCCTGCATCCCGAACAGGCCGGCGACGACCAGTCGCCGCAAGGCATCGTCGGCTTCGTGCCGTACGTCGTCATCGAGCTGGTTGTGGGGGAGCGGCTCGGCCGGGCAGCCGGCCTTGGCGCAGGCATCGAGCAGGCGGGGAATATCGACGAGATCGGGCAGCAAGGTCGCGCGGATGCGTCTGGCGCGGATATCCACGTTGACGCGGAACACGCCACGCAATGCCTGCAGCCATTGCTCCAGACGCAACGCCTGATAGGGCGTTTGCAGATCGGGCGCCTTGAGCGCCAGGTCGGCTTTCCCGTCGCGCCGCGGGCGCAGTACTTGCCGCGCAAGTTCGGGACGCAACCAGACGGCATGCGGGGCGCTCATGGCTTCTCCGAGCCCACCGCGGTCGACGGCGCGGGGACGCCGAGAATCTTCGGCGCGTTGCCGTAGGCGTCGATGTCGGTGTAGCGCGAGCTGATCGTCACCGTCCAGATGCAGCCGCCCAGAATCGCCAGAAAAATGCCGATGCCCAGCCAGGCAACGGGCTGGCGATACCAGGGGCTGCCGTGCCCGACCGTGTCACTTTGCCTGGTCATGATCCTGGTGCGAAAGGTGGTACACGTAGGCGGCCAGCACGTGGATCTGGCTGTCCGTGAGGCGCTTGTCCCAGTCGGGCATGTGGCCCTGGCGACCGTCATGGATGGTGGTGTGGATGTCGGCCACGGAGCTGCCCCATTTCCATGTGCTGTCGGTGAGGTTGGGGGCGCCGAGCGCCGGGTTGCCCTTGCCGTCCTTGCGATGGCAGGCCGCGCAGGTGCTCTTGAAGATCGGCTCGGCCTTCGTCGCCATGGCGGTGTCGTGCGGGCGGCCGGACAGACCGAGCACGTACTGCACCAGATTGTCGACGCTGTCCTCGCCGAGCGCCTTCCACGCCGGCATCACGCCGTTGCGGCCGTCGTGGATGGAGGTGGTGATGTCCTTGCCACTGCCGCCGAACAACCAGATGTCGTCGGTGAGGTTGGGCGCGCCAAGCAGCGCATTGCCCTTCGCGGTGACGCCATGGCAGGCCTCGCAGTTGTCGCCGAACAGGCGCTGGCCCATCTGGATGGCCTGCGGATCGTGCGAGAGTTGTTCCACCGTGTACAAGTCGAAACGCTGCTCCAGGGGCGCCAGTTTGGCGCGATTGGCGGCGCTGGCCTCGGCCCACTGGCCGTGCGCGGTCCAGTTCAGCGCGCCTTTGTGGCCGCCGAAGCCGGGGAACAGGTACAGATAGATGAAGGCGGTAGCGAACATCGCAGCGGAAAGCAGCAGCCACCACAACGGCAGGCGATGCAGGCCCTCGCGTACCTTGCCGCCGGCCCAGGAATGGCCGGTGGTGCCGTCGGCGGCTACCGGGATTTTGGCGCGCGGACCCCACAGGAACAGGAACAGGGTGATGCCCATGTTCACCACCACCAGGATCATCACCCAGATCGACCAGCCGGTACTCATGCCTGTTCACCCTCGTGTTCGGTATGGCCTTCCAGCTCGTCTTCCATCGGCAGCGCGGCCAGACGCGAAAAAGTCGGTTTGTGGGATTTGCGCCAGGCCCAGTACCAGATGCCGAGAAAGGTCGACATCAGGATCACGGTGATGACGCCGATGACGTGGCCCCAGATCGGATTCACGGTTGGCCTCCATTCGTGGCGGACACGGTCTTGACAGGGTGCGGCTCGTTGTCGATGCCGAGGCCCTGCAGGTAGGCAATCAATGCGTCCATTTCGGTCTTGCCCTCGACCTTGGCTGGCGCCGCGGCGATCTGGGCGTCGGTGTAGGGATCGCCCAGCATCTTCAGCACACGCATGCGTTTCTGGATGTCCGCGGGGTCGATCTTGTTGTCGGCCAGAAAGTTGTATCGCGGCATGTTCGACGCGGGCACCACCGAGCGCGGATTCATCAGATGCTGGCGTTGCCACTGGTCGGAATACTTGCCGCCGACGCGGGCCAGATCCGGTCCGGTGCGCTTGGAGCCCCACTGGAAGGGCCGGTCGTAGGCCGACTCGGCCGCCGTGGAAAACGGCCCGTAACGCTGGGTCTCGAAACTCAGCGAACGGATCATCTGCGAGTGGCACAGATAGCAGCCTTCGCGCACGTATACGTCGCGTCCGGCCAGCCGCAACGGCGCATAAGGCTCGACGCCGGATGGCGCCTTGACCTCGTGGGCCTGGACGAACAACGGCGTGATTTCCGCCAGCCCGCCGAGCGACACCATGATGGCCGTGCAGATGGCCAGCACGCCGACATGCTTCTCGATGAATTCGAAATGTTTGTAGGCCATGTTCGTGCTCCTCAGGCCATGTCCGGCATGCCGTGCGAACCCACCGGCGGCAGCGGTGCGGGGTGCTGATTCGGATCGGGTTCGGGAATGGGAACCGGCACCGGCTTGATGCCTTCCCGGCGGGCGTCGCGCGCCGACTGCCACATGTTCCAGGCCATCACGAACATGCCGCTGAGGATCAGGCAGCCACCCAGCCAGCGCGTCACGTAGAACGGCTTGATGGCGACCAGGCTGTCGAGGAAGGAGTAGGCCAGCGAACCGTCGGCCATGCGTGCGCGCCACATTTCACCGGCGGTGACGCCCGACACCCACATTGACAGCACGTACATCAGCGTGCCCATGGTGTGCAGCCAGAAATGCACGTTCATCAGCCGCACCGAATGCATCTTGCGATGACCGAACAGACGCGGCGACATGGCGTACATGGAGCCGATGGTGATCATCGCCACCCAGCCCAGCGAACCCGAATGCACATGGGCAATCGTCCAGTCGGTGTAGTGCGAGAGCGAGTTGACGGTCTTGACCGCCATCATCGAGCCCTCGAAGGTGGCCGCGCCGTAGAACACCAGCGACAGCACCATGAACTTCACGGCCGGATCGGTCTTGAGCTTGTGCCACGCACCCTGGAAGGTCATCAGGCCGTTGGCCGCCGAACCCCAGCTCGGCATCAGCAGCACGAACGAGAACGCCATGCCCACCGACTGCGTCCAGTCGGGCAGGGCGGTATACATGAGATGGTGCGCGCCGGCCCACATGTACACGGAGATCAGCGCCCAGAAATTGACGATGGAGAAGCGGTAGCTCCACAGCGGACGCTGCGCCTGGCGCGGCACGAAGTAATACATCATGCCGAGAAAGCCGGCGGTCAGGAAAAACGCCACCGCGTTGTGGCCGTACCACCACTGCACCATGGCATCCACGGCGCCCGAGTAGATCGGGTAGGACTTGGTCCACGACACCGGGATGGCCAGGTTGTTGACGACGTGCATCAAGGCCACGGCGATGATCCAGGCGCCGTAATACCAGTTGGCCACGTAGATGTTGCGGATGCGCCGCCGCGCCAGCGTGGCGAAGAACACCACGGCCAGGCTGACCCAGACGACGAGGATCATGATGTCGACCCACCATTCCGGCTCGGCGTATTCCTTGCTCTGCGTCAGGCCCAGCGGCATCGAGATCATGGCCGCGATGCAGCACGCCTGCCAGCCCCAGAACACGAAGGACGACAGCCTGTCGAAAGCCAGCCGCGCGTGGCTGGTGCGCTGCACGATGTAGAAGCAGGTGCCTATCAGCGCGTTGCCGCCGAAGGCGAAGATCACGCCGAACGTGTGGTCGGGACGGATGTGGCTGAAGGTCGGCCACGAGGTGTCGAAGTTGAGCGCCGGCCAGGCCAGCTGGGCCGCGGCCAGAAGTCCCACCGACATGCCGATGATGCCCCAGACCACGGTGGCGAGGATGAAACGCCGCACCACCTGGTCGTTGTAGGTTTCGGGCACGCTGACAGGAGTGGGGTCGCCGATGGGCGCCGCGGCCGTGCGGGCCGTGGGAGAGGAGAGATGTTCCGTTCGCATGCGCGTATTGTCGGCATGCGTCGTTTGCATCCATTTGACATGAATCAGTTCACACAGGCCATGCCGTGCAAACATGCCGCGGCGTGTTGCCGCATTCCATCAGGCGAAGATGTCGGCAAATCAGACGATGTGCGTATCGAGGCTTTCGATGCGACCGTCCCAGGGCCGGAAATAGCGTCGTTGGCGTTTGGCTGCATCTTTCGGCAGGCGGGGTCTCAAGGCGACGGCCTTGCGTCCCGAAAGCCACTGCGCGGTGAGATGATTCACACGTTCGTCGCGGCACAGCAGAGCGTGCTCGCCACTGTCGGCGAAGGCAGCCAGTGTGACGCCCTCGATGGCGGCGCTGGGCATCCACACGCGGCCATCGCCGCGGGCATCGATGCCCATGTGCGCAAAATCGAACCAGTTCCGGTTGGAACGGTTGCGCGTCAGCACCGGCAGCTTGCAGGGCGTGGGCTGACCGCTGCCGCAGATGATGATGGCCTTGTCGGAAGCGGTGGCGAGCGCGGCATCGCCCAGCATCGGCGCCTGGCTGCAACCGCCATGGCGCGCCTTGCGGTCGCGCACGAAGGCTTCGGCATTGCGCAGAAAGTCGGCTTGGAAACTGCCGCCCTGCGCCACGCTGTCCTGCCAGTTGGCCGGGTCGAAAAGATCGACGTGCTTTCCATCCTCGTCCACGGCGGCGCCGGGCCAGGAGGGCGTCATCTGATACACCGAGGGAAACCCGCGCGTGACCTTGCGATAGTCGGGACCGGTGCCGAACCAGTCGTCGGTCTCGCCCGCCACCAGGGCATAGGGCGAACCCATCGCCCCGCGAAAGGGCGGCGCGATGAACACGATGCGGCTGACGTCGGCGAGCGGTTCCCGCCGGTTGCGCAGCGCCAGCGCCGAACGCAGCAGCAGGCCGCCCATGGAGTGCGTCACGAACTTCAGCTCGGCATCGCGCCCGACCGCCCTTTCGCGCGCGGCTACATCATCCAGCATCCGCACCAGCCGCAGCGCAGCATCTTCCAGCGGCTTGCGCCAGTCGTAGCCGAACGCGTACACCGGTTCCGGCGCCAGTTGTGCGCGCAACTTGTTGATCATCGGGCCGCAAATCTGGTGCACCAGCCGTGACGGTTGCATCCAGTGGCCATCGGTATCGTGGCGACCGTCGATGAGGGCGAATTCGCGCGGGCTTTCGATCATGTCCCCGGCTTGCGTACCGGGCGTCGGCCAACGTTGCGGATGATCGAGCGGATAGGTGTCGACCAGCTCCGTGCCCTTGATGCCGGGGATGAAAATGACAGCCATGCAGATACTCGTGTGCCGGACAGCCGCAGTATATCGGCTGTCCGGCGGAGGCACGGTATCAGTGGTGGGCGCGCAACTGCCGGAAGTTGACGCTGTAGTGGGGAATGGCCACCAGCATGTAGCGCATGCCGACATCGTTGCCCACCGGGTTGGCGCGCAGCTGATCGAGTTGCGGGCGTATCGCGGCGCCGAAATCGGGTATCGGATAGGAGGCGATGGTCCAGATCTTGCCGGGTTTGCCGGAGGTGTCGAAGGCCACCATGAACTCGGCTACGCCGCTCTTGGTGCGCAGTTCTTTCGGCACCTTCACTTGGGGAAAAATTGTCAGAAACGCATCGCCGCTGCGACGCTGCTGCTTGAAGGTGGAGATGCCTTCGCGAATCGGCTTGTCGAACCGGGCCACCGTGGCGCTGACGCCTTTGGAAACGGTGTCGTCGATCTTGCCGCCAGCCTTCGAGATGCGGCCGATGAGGTCGGATGCATAGGCGTAGCGGAAGCCATGCTGTTCGCGCGCGCTCACCGTCGGGTCGATGTAGTGTGCGTAGAGCTGCGCCCAGATCATGGCCTTTTGCAGGTTGCCCGACTTGAACTCCATCTCCGCCAGCTTGGCCATGGCCAGCACGTCGCCATGCACCGCCGCATTGGCGAGCAGGGTGTGTGCCTGCTGGAGATTGCTCTGGATCGGCGAGCCCGGAATGTTCGAACCTTGCCAATACATGGTGCCGGCCAGATTCTGGGCGCGTACCTTGCCCTGGTTGGCCAGCGCGATCACGTGGGAAAAAAGTTTCAGCCGTTCGGCCTGGGGCACCGAGGCATCGAGCATTTTCGGATTGAAGCCATTGTCTTGCGAGTAGATCCCGTCGGACGTGCTTCCGGCGGCCAAGGCCAGGCCGGGCAGGGCGAGCAACGACAGGCAAAACACGATCAGGGTGCGGCGGAAGCGGTGCATGGTGGTGTCCCCCAAAGTTCAGGATGTGCGCCATGAAAAAAGGCCGCATGTCTTCGCGACATGCGGCCTCGATCT
>DASSTF010000046.1:0-13831 GCA_035708045.1 Rhodanobacteraceae bacterium
GGCGCTGGACTGGATCGAACGTTACCTCGACACCGCGCGACCCGGCCAGGTGCGCGGACGACCGTCGGACGCGCTGTTCCTGTCCAACCGCGGCGCTGGCATGAGCCGGCAGATGTTCTGGACCCTGGTCAAGCGCCATGCCATGCGCGTGGGTATCGACGCCAAACGCATCTCGCCGCACGTGCTGCGGCATTCCTTCGCCACGCACCTGCTCAACCACGGCGCCGATCTGCGTTCGCTGCAGATGTTGCTGGGGCACAGTTCGTTGAGCACCACGCAGATTTATACGCTGGTGGCGCGGGAGGGGCTCAAGCGGTTGCATGCGCAGCATCATCCGCGGGGGTGATTTCGGTTTTGCCGCTTGCGCGGATTTTTTTTGCCGTCGTGCGGCGGTGTATCGCGCCCTGCGGTCGCTCGTTTCGCCTGACGGCGGTATCGCGCCTGTCGGCGCTCGTTCATTTTCTTTGCTTGCCCAAAGAAAACGAACCACAAACGCGTCAGGAACGCGTTTGAACGGCGAAGCCGGCCCGAAGGGCGGTGGGCAGGAAGCCCGGAGTAAAAGAAAGGGCACCCCCGTCCGGCGCCCTACGGGTGCGTTCCGCGCTACGGGGTTTTCCCGACGGGCCTTCCTGGCCCGCGGGAAAATGACCGGCGTCCTGCCGGTCACCCTTCGGGCCTTTTCCTCCGCGCTCCACCGCCTACCGAGGGGCAGGTGGCGAGAGCAGGCTCTGAGGGTCATTGACCCCTTGATTTGTAGGAGTCTGCCTGCAGGCGATGGCCAGGTTATTCCGCACATCGGGCCATCGCCTGCAGGCAGGCTCCTACAGACGGTATGTTGACGCTTCGCGGAAGCGGCGGCGCGATGCGCCGCTGACATTCCCTTCAGACAGCGGCGGACGGGTGGAGGAAAAGGCCCGCAGGGGGCCGGCAGGGATGCCGGCCTTTTTCCGAGGGCCAGGAAGGCCCTTCGGAAAAACCCCGGAACCCGGGAGCGCACCCGAAGGGCGCTGTCTGCAGGGGTGGTTTTCTTTTGGTTCGTTTTCTTTTGGCAGCAAAAGAAAATGAACGAGCGCCCGCAGGGCGCGATACCCGCCGCCAGGCGAAACAATCCCGCCAACGGCGGCAAAAGAATTCATTCGCCACGGCCACCCGCTATGCTGGTACTCCACCATGCAAAAAAGCCCCGCCCACGGGCCCATCACCCAAGGAGTCGCCATGCCCCACACCATCATCACCACCGATCAGGCGCCCTCCGCCATCGGCCCCTACTCGCAGGCGGTGCGCAGCGGCGACACCGTGTATTTTTCCGGTCAGATTCCGCTGGATCCGGCCAGCGGCAACATGGTCGAGGGCGACATCGACGCCCAGGCGCGGCGCGTGTTCGACAACCTCAAGGCTGTATGCAAGGCCGCCGGCGGCGATCTGTCCGACATCGTGCGCGTGGGCATCTACGTCACCGACCTGGGTCATTTCGCCGAGGTCAACGCGGTGATGGCTGAATACTTTGCCAAGCCGTACCCGGCGCGTTCCACCATCGAGGTTTCGGCGCTGCCCAAGGGCGCGCTGGTCGAGGTGGATGCGATCATGGTGGGCGGCCGTTGAGGCATTGTCGGCCGTGGCTGACAGCCGTCCGGGGCAGAGGCCTGCTGCCCCGTACGGCCATCACAGGGTAGGCTTGCCGGGGTGACCGACCACTCCACCCATCCCGGCATGCAATCGTTGGGCACGCTGAAAGGCGTCGGCCCGGCGTTGTCGTCCGCCCTGGCGCGGCTGGGTCTGGAGCGCGTGCAGGATGTCTGGTTCCACCTGCCGCTGCGTTACGAGGATCGAACCCGCATCACCGCCGTGGATGAACTGGTTGCGGGGCAATCCGCCCTGGTCGAGGGCGTGGTCGAGATGACGGAAAACAGTTTCCGTTACCGCCCGCAGCTGCGCGTGGCGCTGGTCGACGACCAGGGCGGCACCTTGCTGCTGCGTTTTTTCCATTTCCGCCGTGCGCAGGTCGAGGCGCTGCGACCGGGCATGCGCCTGCGTTGCTTCGGCGATGTGCGCTTTGGTGCGCAGGGGCCGGAAATGGTGCATCCGCAATACAGCCGCGTGGTTCGCGGCGCGCCGCTGGAACAGCGCCTGACGCCGATCTATCCGAGTACCGAGGGCCTGGGCCAGAAGCGTCTGGCGCGGGTGGTGGAACAGGCGCTCGAATGTCTGCCAGCGGATGCGCAACTGGAACTGATCCCCGAAACCCTGCGCGCGCCGTTGGGTCTGGGTTCGTTGCGCGAGGCGCTGCTTTGCGTGCACCGTCCCCCCGTCGGTGCGGACGTGACGAAACTGGTTTCCGGACAGCATCCGGCTCTGCAACGGCTGGCTTTCGAAGAACTGCTGGCCCAGCATCTGGGCCTGAAGCAATTGCGCTCGCAGGTGCGCAAGCATCGTGCGCCGCGTCTGGCCGTGGACAAGGCGCTGACGCGGCGTTTCCTCGACGCGCTGCCGTTTCGCCTGACTGACGCCCAGCAACGGGTTGAGGCCGAGGTGGCCCGGGACATGGCCGGTGACGAACCGATGTTGCGTCTGGTGCAGGGCGATGTCGGCAGCGGCAAGACGGTTGTCGCGGCCATGGCCGCCCTGGCGGCGGTGAGCGCGGGTCGTCAAGTGGCGCTGATGGCGCCCACCGAATTGCTGGCCGAGCAGCATCTGGTCAATTTCCGCGCTTGGCTCGAACCGCTTGGCATCAAAGTGGCGTGGCTGGCCGGCAAGGTGCAGGGCAGGGCACGCAAGACGGCGCTGGCCGATGCCGCCGGCGATGCCGGTGTCGTGGTCGGCACACATGCGCTGATGCAGGAGGGCGTCGAGTTTGCGCGCCTCGGCCTGGTCATCATCGACGAACAGCATCGCTTCGGCGTGCACCAGCGCCTCAGCCTGCGCGACAAGGGCAGGGACGGCGCGCTGGTGCCGCATCAACTGGTGCTCACCGCCACGCCGATCCCGCGCACGCTGGCCATGAGCGCGTATGCCGACCTGGACGTCTCCAGCATCGACGAACTGCCGCCGGGACGCACGCCGGTCAAGACAGTGGCCGTCTCGCACGCGCGGCGCGAGGAGGTCGTCGAGCGCATACGCGCCGCCTGCGCCGAGGGTCGGCAGGCGTATTGGGTGTGCACGCTGATTGAGGAGTCCGAGCAACTCGAGGCGCAGGCCGCCGAGGTTGCGCATGCCGAGCTGGTGGCAGCCTTGCCGGGCCTTGCGGTCGGCCTCGTGCACGGGCGCATGAAGCCGAAGGAAAAGCAGGCGGCGATGGATGCCTTCAAGTCGGGCGAGACCGCCGTGCTGGTCGCCACCACCGTGATCGAGGTGGGCGTGGACGTGCCCAACGCCAGCTTGATGGTGATCGAAAATGCCGAGCGCCTGGGCCTGGCACAACTGCACCAGTTGCGCGGGCGCGTCGGACGCGGCCACGTGGCTTCCAGTTGCGTATTGCTGTACCGCCCGCCGTTGTCCGCACTGGCGCGCCAGCGGCTGGAAGTGATGCGCGACACAAATGACGGTTTCCGCATCGCCGAGAAGGATCTGGAACTGCGCGGCCCCGGCGAAGTGCTGGGCACGCGCCAGACCGGTCGCCTGGAATTCCGTGTTGCCGACCTGACCCGCGACGCGCATCTGCTGCCGGACGTGCAACGTGTCGGCGAAGCCATGTTGCGCGATGCCCCACGCCAGGCCACGCGCCTGGTTGCACGCTGGGTCGGCGGCAGCGCACGTTATGTTGATGCGTAGGGGGCGGGGGATGAGGGGCGAGTAGCGAGGGCGTCTGTTTGGGGGCCGGGGTTCTTGCGTATTGGGGATTGGGGGACGGGTGGCGGGGGCGCGAAAATCGTTGGTCGAGGAACGTCCGTGGGTATCAGACAAACGGCTTGGAAAGCGTTCGATGCAACTCACGCTTTCGCCGGCAATTCGGAAACCCGACAGCCAAAGACAAACGGATCATGGCGTCGACCCCATTCAAGCGCCCCCGCTACCCGTCCCACACCCCAAAATGCTTCGGCCCCCAGACAGGCGCCCTCGCTACTCACCCCTCGCCCCTCGCCCCTCGCCCCTCGTCCCCAGCCACATGCCGACAAACAAGGCACAGGCGTTACCATCAACGATTACCCGTCAAAAACACGACCCATGACCCGACCGCAACTTCTGATCGACACCGACCCCGGCGTGGACGACGCGCTGGCCATCCTGATGGCATGGGCGCATGCCGATGTCGCGGCATTGACCATCGCCGCTGGCAATGTCGGCCTTGAACATACGGTGCGCAATGCGTGCCGTCTGGTGGAGCTTGGCGGTACCGACACGCCGGTCTTTCCCGGTTGCCCGACGCCGCTGGTCTGCGCGCCGATGGAAAACGCGGCGCTGGTGCACGGCAGCGACGGTTTCGGCGATGTGGGCTATCCCGATCCCGTACCACAAGCCGCCGACGAATCCGCGGCGCAGGCCCTGTTGCGCCTGACCCGCGAGCGTCCCGGCGAACTGACCCTGGTGGCGCTGGGGCCGCTGACCAACCTGGCGCTGGCCCTGCGCCTGGATCCGTCCCTGCCCGAGCGGGTTGGACGGCTCGTCATCATGGGCGGGGCGGTCAATGGCCACGGCAACACCATGCGCGTGCCGGCCGAGTTCAACATCGGCTTTGACCCGGAAGCGGCGCATGTGGTGTTTGGGAGTTTTCCCCGGTTCGATCTGGTCGACTGGGAGCTGACCTTGCGTCACGCCTTCGATGGCGATGCGTTCGACCAGTGGCTGGATGCGGGCGATGCGCGCGCGGACTTTTTTCGCGTCATCGTCGGCAAGTCGCGCGCCTGGAATGCCGCGCGGGGTCGCCGCGGGCTGGTGGCGGCCGATGCCGTGGCCATGGCCGTGGCGCTGGATCCGGAGTGCATCACGCATTCGGTGGAGCATCATGTCGACATCGAGCTGGATGGCAAGCTGACCCGCGGCGCCACCGTGGTGGACTGGGAAAACCGCCTGGGACATCCCGCCAACGCGCGCATCGTGATGGAAGTGGATCAGGCACGCTTCGCGGCCATGGTCCGGCGTGCGCTGGGAGCGGACTGACTACCGACGTGGCCGGTTGTTGCGGTGCGGGCCGGCATCACGCTAAAATGCCCGTCTTTTCCGCCGCGCTTTTTCCGGAGCGAGCCATGAAGCCCGACATTCACCCCACCTACCAGCCGGTGGTTTTCCAGGACGCGTCGTCCGACTTTGCCTTCCTGACCAAGTCCACGATGTCCAGCAAGGAAACCATCAAGTGGGAAGACGGCAACGAGTATCCGCTGATCAAGGTGGACGTTTCCAGCCATTCGCACCCCTTCTACACCGGCAAGCAGAAGTCGCTTGACCTGGGTGGCCGCGTCGACAAGTTCCGTCGCCGCTACGCCTCGACCGGCAAGAAATAAGCTCTTCCAGCCGCTGTCGGCAGCCGGTGCTGCCGGTTGGCGAAGATTGCCTTGAGCCGTGGGGAAACCCGCGGCTTTTGGCGTCTGTGGCGTCCCGCCGGCGGCATATCCTTGCCGAATATGCGATAATGAGCGGCTGCCGGATGACACATGCCGTCCGGCGCGCCCGACCGAGTCCCCCACTGCCGGTGCGCGTTTCCCCCATTTCTACCGGTGCCGGCATTGCTGCGCCGAAGCATGATTCAAGGAGTCCGAAGTGTCCGACAAAACCGTCAAACTGACCGATGAGACCAACGGCAAAAGCACCGAACTGCCGCTGATCGAGCCCACGCTTGGTGCCTCGTGCATCGACATCGCCAAGCTGTACAAGGACACCGGCCACTACACCTTCGATCCCGGCTTCGCCGCCACGGCCAGCACCAAGAGCGCCATCACGTTCATCGACGGCGAAAAGGGCGTGCTGCTTTATCGCGGTTACCCCATCGAGCAGCTGGCCGAGAAGTCCAATTTTCTGGAAGTGGCCTATCTGCTGCTGAACGGCGAGCTGCCGACCAGCGACGAGTTCAGCAAGTTCGAGCATCAGGTGACGCACCACTCGATGATGCACGAGTCGCTCAAGCACTTCCTGCGCGGCTTCCACTACGACGCGCACCCGATGGCCATGCTGTGCGGCTCGATCGCTTCGCTGTCGGCGTTCTACCACGACGACATGGACATCGAGGATCCCGAGCAGCGCAAGCTGGCGGCGATCCGCCTGATCGCCAAGATGCCGACCATCGCCGCGGCCTGCTACCGTTATTCCATCGGCTGGCCGGTGCGTTACCCGCGCAACAACCTGGAATACGTCGACCGCTTCCTGCACCAGATGTTCGAGGTGCCGAGCGAACCGCTGGAAATGAATCCGGTCGTGGCCAAGGCGCTGGACCTGCTGTTCATCCTGCACGCCGACCACGAACAGAATGCCTCGGCCTCGACCGTGCGTCTGGTCGGCTCCACCGGCGCCAACCCGTACGCTTCCGTCGCCGCCGGCATTGCCGCGCTGTGGGGCCCGGCGCATGGTGGTGCCAACGAGGCCGTGCTCAAGCAGCTGGCCGAAATCGGTACGCCGGACAACGTCGAGAGCGCGGTCAAGCGCGCCAAGGACAAGGACGACAGCTTCCGCCTGATGGGCTTCGGCCACCGCGTGTACAAGAACTTCGACCCGCGCGCGACCATCATCCGCGACATGTGCCACAAGGTGCTGGACGAACTGGGCGTCAACGATCCGCTGCTGGACGTGGCCATGAAGCTGGAAGAGGCGGCGCTGAAGGACGAGTATTTCGTCGAACGCAAGCTCTACCCCAACGTCGACTTCTACTCCGGCATCATCTACAAGGCGCTGGGCATCCCCACCGACATGTTCACGGTGATGTTCGCCATCGCGCGTACCGCCGGCTGGGTGTCGCACTGGATCGAGCACCACGAAACCCCGGGCTCGCGCATCGGTCGTCCGCGTCAGGTGTACGTGGGTGCCGACAGGCGCGATTATGTCGGCGCCGACAAGCGCGGCTGATCGTTGCCGCTGTCCGGTTCATGAGACGCCCCGCCATGCGGGGCGTTTTCATATCCCCGGGTGAAATCTCCGGTTTGCTGGATGTTTCACGGCGGTCAAAGGCCTAATCTTCGAGCAGGGCTTCCACGGCGGCCAATGTGGCGCGCGGCATGGGATGCTCGTCCAGCGGGTCGAGCGGCGCCTGCCGCAGTTGGTCCTGCGGCATCAGCGTGAGGTCGAAGGGCAGGCCGTCGGCCATGAGCAGGAAAACCGGGAATTCGGTCTGCGTCTCGCGGGTCAGGCGCAGGTGCCGTGTTTGCTGGCGCGCCGGAATATCGTGTTCGTGCAGGAAGCGCGCGAAATCCTCCACGTCGTCGCAGAAAAGATGCAACTGCACTGCCGAGTGTTCATCGGCGGTGCCATTCAGCACCGGTCCCACCAGACGGGGCTGGAATTGGGCGAAAAAGCGCATGGCCTCGCAGGCGGCCTCGCGTCGCTGGCGCAGCGCCCGCGGTTGGCTTTCGGCAAGAAAAAGGCGCTGGTGTTCACGCAGCGCCTGGTCGATTTCACTGTTGCGCGGCAACGCCTGGTCGTCGCGGATGCCGAGTCGGTGTGCGGCTTTGCGTTTGGCATGCCTGAAGTCGTGGATGCCGTGCTCGCTGATCAACCGGGCGGCCTCGCGGGCGATGAGGTAGCGGTTGCGTTGCAATCGATCCTGCGCATGGATGCGGTGGTACTCGCCTCTGGCCATGACCGGCTCCGTTCAACCTTGCACGGTTACAGGGTAGCAGAGTGGGGGGATAGGGGCGAGGGACGAGGGGTGGGTAGCGAGGGCGCATGGGCTCGATCCGGTGCTTGATTTTGCGGTTCACGCAGAGCGCTTCACCAGGTCGCAAATATCCCTCGGCCCATATCCCTGCGCCCTCGCTACTCGCCCCTCGCTACTCGCCCCTCAAAAAATATCAAAAGCCTTCTGCTGCTCCTTCTGATGCTTCTGTTGCTGGGCCTCGGCGCGCAGCCGTGCCACGTCCTCGACCTTGAAGATTTCCCGCATGGCGTCCGGGTCGTCGGGACTGGTGGGCAGCCCGGTGTTCTCGTTGATGGTCAGCGTGGCGATGCCGGGTGGCATGGGCAGCGTGGCCGGTGGCGTGCCCTTGAGCGCAGGGCCCATGAAGCTCATCCAGATGGGCAGGGCGGCCTTGGCGCCGAATTCACCGCGACCGAGGAGCGAGTAATTGTCGAAGCCGACCCATACGGACGTCACCAGGTTCGCGTTGTACCCGGTGAACCAGGCATCGCGATCCTCGTTGGAACCGGTCTTGCCGGACAGGTCGCTGCGGCCCAGGGCCCGGGCGGCATAGCCAGTGCCCTGGCGAATCACGCTGTGCATCATGGATGTCATCAGGTAGGCCGTGCGCACGCCCATGGTGCGAGGTGCGAGGCGCGGTTCCGTTGCATCGGCCTTGGACGTCGTTCCGGCGGATACCGGAACGAGGACGGGGGGTGGCGTACTGCTGGCGCCGGCCAGTTGGGCAATGCTGTCGGGATTGTCGGGATCCTGCAGCAGACGTTGTTGGCACTGGTCGCATGCGCGCAACGGATCGGCCCGGTACACGGGCTGACCGTCGCGGTTGTCGATGGAGCTGATGAAGTACGGAGCGACAAGGTATCCGCCGTTGGCAAAGACGGCGTAGCCGCGCGCCATGCTCATGGGCGAAAGCGAGGCCGTACCCAATGCCAGCGACAGGTTGTCGGGCAATTGGTCGAGGCTGAAGCCGAAGCGGGTCGCGTAGTGACGCGCATAATCCACGCCGATGGCGTCCAGCAGGCGCACGGCCACCAGGTTCAGTGACTTGTACAGCGCCACGCGCAGACGCGTGGGGCCCGCAAACTTGTCGTTGTCGTTGGATGGCGTCCACACCCCGTCGGGCTTGGACGGATCGGGAAACACCACCGGCGCGTCATTGATGATGGAGGCCGGCGTAAAACCGTGGTCGAGCGCCGCCGCGTAGAAATAGGGTTTGAAGCCGGAGCCGGGACCGCGACCGCTGCCTGGCATGAGGGCATGGTTGTACTTGCTGCGGATGAAGCTGAAGCCGCCCACCAGCGCCTTGACCGCGCCGTCCTTCGGATCGAGCGCCACCAGGCCCGATTCCGCCGCGGGCACTTCCGTCAGTTGCCACTGCCCCTTGGCGTCGCGGTCCACACGGATGATGTCGCCTCGCTTGACGACCTCGTTGACGGCCTTGGGCCTGGGGCCGCGATGGTCGTGGTCGATGTAGCGTCGGGCCCAGGCGACGGCCTTCATGTCCAGCGTAATGTCGTTGCCGTTGCCCAGGTACACCAGTGCATGGCTGGCGTCGCTGCGGACCACCAGGCCGGGTTCGAGGTTGGCGACGGTCGTGAATTTTTGCAGGGCGCGGTCGTAATCGGCCTGCGTGGCCGATGCAGGCAGCTTCACGTGCGCTTCGGGGCCGCGATAGCCGTGGCGTTGATCGTACGAGATCAAGCCCGAGCGCAGCGCCTGATTGGCGGCATCCTGCATGTGGCTGTCGATGGTGGTGTGCACCACATAGCCGCCGGTAAGCGCGGCGTTGCCCAGCAGTTGCAGGGCTTTCTGGCGAACCATCTCCGCCACATACGCGGCGTGCACCTCGATGGGCAGTTCGTGCGCCGATGCCACGATGGGCGTGGCGATGGCCTTTTCATACTGGTCGCGGTTGATGAAGTGGTGCGAAAGCATCTGCCCGAGCACCCAGTTACGCCGGTGGAGCGCCCGCTTGCCTCCATCCGCCGGGTTGACCAGCGAAGGCAGCTGGAAGCTCGACGCGATCATCGCGCATTCGGGCAACGTCAGTTCCTGCACGGACTTGCCGTAGTAATACTGCGCCGCCGCACCGACGCCGTAGTTGCGATGGCCGAGGAACATCTTGTTGAGGTAAAGCTCCAGGATCTGATCCTTGCTCAGCTCGTTCTCGATGCGGAAGGACGTGAAAATCTCGGTGATCTTGCGCGTATAGGTCTTTTGCGGGCTGAGAAAGAAGTTGCGCGCCACCTGCTGGGTGATGGTGGAGCCGCCCTGGGTTTTCCGGCCGCCGGACAGGATCACCTTCATGGCCGCGCGCAGCGTGCCTTTGAGGTCGATGCCCGAGTGGTGATAGAAATCCGCATCCTCCGCGGCAAGCACCGCGTCCTTGAGGTTCTTCGGCACATCCTCGATGCGCACCGGAATACGGTGGTTTTCGCCGAAGGTGGCGATCAGCTTGCCGTCGGCGCTGACCACCCGCAGCGGCACCTGCAGATGCACGTCCTTGAGGGACGCCACCGAGGGCAGGCGCGGCGATATCAGCCAGTAGACGACGCCGGTGGCGGCAGCCCCCAGCAGGCCGCCGACCAGAACGAGAATGACGGCATAACGCAGCAGACGCTTGAAAATTCGCATGGACGCGTGAGTTGTGATGGGAGTCAAGGTCGGCAGGCGTTTCATGCGGGTAATGTTCCCCAACGCGCTGCCCGCGATCGATCAAGTATAGGGGTGGGACAGCTGGCGAGGAACCGGAAACAGCGGTATTCAGTGATGCAACGTGTGCGCGGCAACGCAAATTCCGCGATTGGCGAGCCATGCACCAACGTCGCAACCACAGGGAAAACGGCCCGATCGCGACCTCATGACCGAGGAGTGTGACCCAGTTGGCCGTTGCCGAAAACCGTGCTTGTTGCCAAACTGTTAAGTCTGATATTTAATGTAGATGCGAACTATTGTTTCGTAAGGTCGCGTCGGGGAAGGGGGATTTGTGAGCCTGTTCACTCCCAAAGCGGCACCGTTGATCGGTGTCGACATCAGTTCCACCGCAGTTCGGCTGTTGCAGCTCGGGCGCAGCGGCTCGCGTTATCGCGTCGAGCACTATGCTGTCGAGCCGCTTCCGGCCAACGCCGTGGTGGAAAAAAACATCGTCGAGGTCGAGGCCGTCGGCGAGGCGATCCGTCGTGCCTTGTCGCATTCGGGCAGCAAGCTCAAGCATGCCGCCGCCGCGGTGGCCGGCTCGGCGGTGATCACCAAGGTCATCACCATGCCTGCCGAGTTGTCCGAAGACGACCTCGAAGGGCAGATCCAGGTCGAGGCCAATCAATACATTCCCTACCCGATCGAGGAAATCAGCCTCGATTTCGAGACCCTGGGCCCGGTACGCGACAACCCGGAGATGAACAACATCCTCTTGGCCGCGTCACGCACCGAAAACGTGGACATGCGCGTGGCGGCGCTGGATCTGGGCGGGCTGACGGCCAAGGTCGTCGATGTCGAGGCCTTTGCCATGGAAAACGCCTTCCGGCTGGTGGTCGACCAGCTGTCGGTATCGCGCGATGCGCTGGTGGCCGTGGTCGACATCGGCGAAACCATGACTTCCCTGGCGATTCTCAAGAACCAGCGCACCGTCTACTCGCGTGAGCAGGTGTTCGGCGGCAAGCAGCTGACCGAGAGCATCATGCGCCATTACGGCATGTCGCAGGAGGACGCGGCCCGCGCCAAGCTTCAGGGCGGGCTGCCCGATGCCTACGAAGTGGAAGTGCTCGATCCCTTCCGCGAAACCGTCGTCCAGCAGGTCAGCCGACTGCTGCAGTTCTTCTATGCCAGCAGCGAACACAGCAAGGTCGACCAACTGGTGCTGGCGGGTGGTTGCGCCTCGATCGAGGGCATCACGGAACTGGCCGAGGAGCAACTTGACCTGCCGTGCTGCGTCGCCAACCCGCTGGCCGGCATGAATGTACCGCCACGCATCCGCGAGCGGCTGTCCCGGGATGCCCCGGCGCTGATGATTGCCGCCGGACTCGCCATGAGGAGTTTTGACTGATGGCGCACATCAACCTTCTACCGTGGCGTGCGGAGCGGCGCAAGCAACGCGAGCGCGAGTTCTACGGCCAACTGGTGCTGGCCGGCGTGGCCGGCCTGATCGTCGTGATCGGCTGGGCCTTCTGGATGGGTCAGCGCATCGACAACCAGAATGCGCGCAACGACTACCTCAACGGCCAGATCAAGCAGGTCCAGGTCAAGATCAACAAGATCAAGGACCTTGAAAAGGTGCGCCAGCAATTGCTGGATCGCAAACACATCATTGAGAAATTGCAGTCGAACCGTTCGCAGATGGTGCACCTGTTCGACGTGCTGGTGAAAACCATTCCCGACAGCGTGCGCTTGACGTCTCTCAAGCAGAACAAGCAGCATCTGGAGCTGAGGGGCGTGGCCCAGTCCAATGCCAGTGTGGCCGAATACATGCGGCATCTGGAAGCATCGCCGTGGCTGGATACGCCCGTCCTGAAGAAGACGGTCAACCATCATGACGGCTCGCGCACGCCGTATTCGTTCAGTCTCGGCGTGAATTTGAGCAAGCCTTCCGACGCGGAACGCGAAGCCGCGGCGGACGAGAAGGCGGCCGCAACGGCAAAGGTGGCCAAGACCGGCCAGGGTGACACGTCGGCGACAAACGCCACGCTTCCGGCTGCAGCCGATTCCACGGCAGGCGGAGGGGCGGCGGTCAACGTCACTGCGCCGTCGCAACAGGGCAAGACGAACGATGCCGACAAGCCGGGCGCGTCCAGCGCGAAGACCGGAGCCGTGACAATGCCGTTGGCGGGCAGCGAGAAGGGGGCCAAGTCATGAAGTTTCTAGACGACCTGCGCAACCTCGACCGCAACAACGTGGGCGGTTGGTCAAAGTCGGTCAAAGTGTTTTTCATGGTGTTGCTGTTCTGCGCGGTGATCCTGGCCGGCTGGTACTTCAAGGTCAGCAATCAGCAGGATGACCTGGCCACTGCCGCGCAGCAGGAAACCAAGCTCAAGCGGGAATTTGCCCAGAAACAGGCCAAGGCGGTCAACCTCCATGCGCTCGAGAAGCAGCTGGCCGACATGAAGGACATGCTGCACCAGCTGCTGCGCCAGTTGCCGAGCAAGACCGAGATGCCGCAATTGCTGGTGGACATCTCGCAAACCGCACTGGCCGCGGGCATCGATACCGAGGTGTTCCAGGTCGAGGGCGAAAACACCAAGGATTTCTACGCCGAGCAACCGATTGGCCTGAAAATGGTGGGCACTTACCACCAGTTCGGCACTTTCATCAGCGACGTCGCGTCGCTGCCGCGCGTGGTCATCCTGACCATGCACAACGTGTCGCTGACGCCGCTCAATGGATCATCCAAGGGAAACATGACGGATGGCCGTTTGCTGGTGCTGCAGGGCACGGTCAAGACCTACCGTTACCTTGACGACGACATCGACGGCAACGCCAAGGGCAAGGGGGGCAAGTGAGCATGCAAGCCAAATACCTGCGCCTGTTGTTGATCCTGCTTGCGCTCGGCGCGATGGCCGGCTGCACAAAAGGCACCGCCGACCTGCATCAGTGGGTGGCCAAGCAGAAGGCGAAAAAGGGCGTGCCGATGCCGCCGTTGCCGGTCATCAAGACCTTTGAAACCTTCATTTACAAGGACCAGGACAAGCGCGATCCGTTCTCGGTTCCGGTGTCCGACCAGCAGAAGAAGAACATCGCCAACGGGCCGCACCCGGATCAGAACCGGCCCAGGCAGCCGCTGGAGGCCTTCGCGCTGGACAGCCTGAAGATGGTCGGCAGCATCGGAACCGGCAAGGGCATGGTGGCCTTGATCCAGGATCCGAACAAGAAGATCACCCGCGTCCACGTCAATCAATACATGGGGCAAAACTATGGCCGCGTCATCGATATCCAGGGCAATCACGTCGACCTGGTCGAACTGGTTCCCAACGGCAATGGCGGCTGGATGGAACGCAAGGCGAGCATCGCGCTCAGCACGCAATGAGGACCCATCGGGGGTGATGTACATGACCAATCAAACCATTC
>DASSTF010000047.1:0-13975 GCA_035708045.1 Rhodanobacteraceae bacterium
CAGACACACTCTCGGTATCCTGTATACGGCAGGTCATTCGTTGTTCCTTTGTGTTCTCGTCAAAGAATCAACGAAGCGTAGCGGATGGCCTGCCGCTCCTCAGGAGCTCAGACCAAAGTACAGAACGGATGGTGCACTACCGCCGCTTGACTCAGGGATTGCCGCAAGTGCCTCAATCCGCCGGCTGGGCCGGAGTGCGCAGGGTCTGCTTCACGCCCGGTACGCCGTGCGGGCGCTCGTCCAGTTCCACGGCCATGTCGGTGTAGCCCAGTTGCCGCGCCACGTCGGCGCCGCAGCGGCCGAAGGCGTCCACGGCGGCGCGGTCGGCGCCGCGGGCCAGCAGGATGCGCGCGGGGGCCAGCAGCGCGTGCATGGCGCAGGCGTGCAGGACGGAGACGCCGCGCGGGTCGGCGTGGTCGAGGCGTGCGCCGGCATCCAGCAGCACCGGCAGCAGGGCGCCGATATGGGTCGGGTCGCAGGCGGCGCCCGGCTTGGCGTGCGCGCCCAGCAGCATCAGCAGGGGCGTCAGGCCCTGGCTGTCCACGGCATTGGCGTCGGCGCCGCGTTCCAGCAGGGCATCCAGCAGACGGCGGCAGCGCAGGCTGTCGCGGCTGTCGAAGCTGTATTGCGCGGCGATGTGCAGGGCGGTGCGGCCGTGCGCGTCGCTGGCCTTGAGGTCGGCGCCGGCTTCGGCCAATGCCTTGATCGCGTCGGCGTGTCCCTGGGCGCTGGCCACCATCAGGGCGGTGATGCCGCCGGACAGGCGCTGATCCACGCGCGCGCCGCGTTCGATCAGCAAGGGCAGCAGGTCGAGCTGGCGCATGTTGATGGCGGCGACCAGCGGCGTGATGCCGGCGGGCGTGGCGTGTTCGGCATGCGCACCGGCATCCAGCAGGCGTTGCGCGATTTCGCGATGGCCGCGGCCACAGGCGTAGATGAGGGCGCTGGCGCCGCGCGCGTCGGTGCTGTCCGCGGCAAAGCCCAACTGCAGCAGCTTGTCGACGGCGCCGGCATCGCCGGCGGCGGCGGCCAGCGGCAGGTCGTCCGCACGCAGGCTTCGATGGGGCAGCGGCCAGGGCGACCAGCGCAGCCAGTCGAGCAGGTCGGGGCGGTCCATGGCCAGGCCGAGAGGCGTTTCGCCGTTGGCATGGCTGAGTTCGGGGTTGGCGCCGGCGGCGATGAGGGTGCGGATGGTTTCGACGCTGCAGTCGGCATGTTCCAGCGCGGCGTGCAGGGGGGTGCAGCCGTTGTGGTCGCGCGCATTCGGATTGCAGCCATCGGCGACCAAAGCCGCCAGCACCGGGTGCCAACCGGGTGACACGGCCAGGTGCAGTGGCGTGCGGCCGTCGTCCAGCGGACCGAAGGGATCGGCGCCGGCCTGCAGCATGTCGAGCACCAGTGGCATGCCGATGGTCGGGGCGGCGGCCAGTTGTCGCATGGCGCGGGACAGTTCTCCGGCGCCGGCAGGCGAGGCGCCGACCGAGATCAGGGCGGCGAGTGCGTCGGCGCTGTCGGGCAGAGCGTCGATCAGTGCCTCGGTCAGCAGGCGGCCGTCTTCCAGACGGGCGTCCGCAGGCAGGCCATGATCCAGCAGCCAGGCGCGCGCGCGCGTTTGTTCGGCATCGGCCAGGGCCAGATACAGCTGCGCCAGCTGGCTGGACGGCCATTCGCGCACCAATCGGGTGAAGCTGCCGGCGATGGCCCAGTGGCCGAAGCGCAGGGCGTCGAGCAGGTGTTCGGGCGTGGCCGAATCGGGATCGGGGTTGCGGGCATCGGCGACACTGGAGGGCAATTCCGCGGACGGGTCGAGCACGGCGACCAGATCCCAGCGTCCGGCCTGGGTGGCGCAATCCAGGGCGCTGCGTCCCGCCTCGTCGGTCGTGCGCGGGTCGGCGCCGGCCTCGATGAGGACGCCGGCGGTGGCGGCGCTGGCGCGCGAGGACAGGCAGGCGAGGGTCAGGGCGTCGCGGCCATGCCGGTCGCGGGGCGTGGGATCGGCCCCGGCGTTGACCAGGGCGCGGACGATGTCGGTGGCGCCGTTGCGTGCCGCCTCCATCAAGGCCGTGGTGCCGTGGCGGTCGCTGATGGCGGTATCGGCGCGCGCGTCGAGCAGGCATTGCGCGATGCGCGTGTGGCCTTCCAGCGCCGCCGTCATCAAGGCATGACGGCCGAGCGCATCGCAGGCGTTGACGCGGGCCTTGTGCTTGAGCAGAAGCTGGACGCCGGCCGGATCGTCGTCGGCGATGCGGGCGGCGGCGACCAGGGCGGGTTCGGCGCCTTCGACCTGCGCGTGCGTGCCGTGCTGGAGCAGCCACTCGGCCATCTTCCAGTTGGCGGCGCGGCAGGCCACCACCAGCGGCGTGTGGCCATGCCGGTTGAGCGCGTCCACCGGCGCGCCGGCATCGACGAGGTCGGCGGCCACGGACAGATCGGTGCTGCGCGCGGCGTGATGCAGGGCGGTGTTGCCTTCGCCGTCGGTCGCGGTGACGTCGGCGCCGTTGGCCAGCAACACCATGACTGCCTCGGCGCGACTCATGCAGCCGTCGCGGGTGACGGCCAGCAGGGTGGGCATGCCCTGATGGTCGCGGTTGATGTCGGCGCCATGCGCGATCAACGCGCGCAGCAGGCGGGTGTCGGGGTGCAAGGCGGCGAGCGTCAGCAGGCTGCGCTGATTCTCGTCGTGCGGTTCGGGCAGGGTATTGGCATCGGCGCCGGCCTCCAGCAGCGCCAGCGCGCGTGCGACGTCGCCATTGCGGGCGGCTTCGAGCAATGCCTGGTCACGTACGCCGGGGGCGGTTTCCTGCGGACTCAGCTGTGGCGCGTCAGCGAGTCCGCGGGGTCGTTCCCGCAAGGCTCCCGGCCTGTCGTCGTCGGGTGGCGTCGGCCGATGGCCGTGACGCTCCAGCAGCAAGGCGCGCAGCATGCGGTTGGCCATGACCAGGCAGCACACCGGCATCACCACCAGCCCGTACAGCCAGAGCGCGGCGGTGCGCAGCTCGGTGGGCAGCACGTCGTACAGGCCGCTCAGCAACAGCGCGCCAACCGACAGCAGCAGGGTGCTCAGCGCCGAAGGCAGGTACTGGCTGAAGAAGCGCTCCTCGGCCGCCAGATGGCGGGAAAAAGTGAGGCTGCGCGCCACGGCGGTGAAAATCCACGAGCCGTGGCCGGGCTGGGGGAAAGCGTCGTCCCACAAAAAGATCAACCCGAACGCCGGCCAGGTGCGCCACAGGAAACCCAGCGCCACCGCCAGCGTGACCGACAGCATGACCGCGCCGCCGAGCGAAGGCGAGGTTGTCAGCGAAATCATGGGCAGCGCGACCAGCAGCCACACCAGCGCCGTGTAGGCGGTGAACAGCACCAGCCAGGCCGCGCCCCGGCGCAGCACCGTGCGCGTGAAGCTGGGTTCGGGCCCGAAGCCGATGGCGTGACAGACGGCGGCCATGGCCAGCGTGTTGGCCAGCAGCAGCGGTATCAGCACCAGCGGATGCACCACGAAGATGGCGACGACCACCAGCGCCAGCACGGGCAGATACCACAACAGCGAGGAGACGAGGGACGGACGGCGGGATTTGTTCGAGGGCATGGCGAGCGAGTATACGCAGCTGGGCAATGGGGTGCGGTAACCCCGGGTTAAATGGATGCCGGATCGCGGGTGTCGGCCGGCGGCAGTTGCAGGTACCAGCCCTGATCGCCGAGGCTTGCCAGGATCGTGGCGGCATTTTCGTGCGGAAGTTTTCGATCCGCAGTCAGATCGACTTCCAGCACGAAGCGTAGTTCACCCAGCTTTTCCAGCAAGGGGCCCGGCAGTGCGTCGAAGTCGTCCTGCCGGCGCAACCAGACGTAGGCGCCGGGCTTGCGCCGGCTGGCATAGACGAAACATGGCATGGGATATTCCGGAATCGATGGAATGGCGGGCACAAGCATACAAAGATGTTTCAACGATTATCGTGCACCCCTTGCATCCTGATTGGACTCGGGTCAAAGTGGCGGCAAGGCGAGTCAAACATACGTATGAATAAAGTATGACGAGACTCTTTTCCCTTGTCGTGCATGCTTTCAGGAGTCAACGTGATGTTCAAAACCCTGTTTATCCCGCGTGCCATGCGTCCACTGGCACTGTCCGTTCTCGCCGTAGCCGTGGGCGGTGCGTTGGCGTTGCCGCAGACCGCCCGCGCCAGTGGTTTCCAGTTGCATGAAAACAGTGCCCAGGGCATGGGTCGCGCCTATGCCGGCCTGGCCACGGCGGGCGGCGACTGCTCGGTGGTGGCCAACAATCCGGCGGCCATGAGCATTCTCACCGGCGGCTGTTTCCAGGCCGACATCACCGGCATCCAGTTCAGCGCCGAATTCAAGGGCAGCGCCCATGACGCGCTCGGTCGTCCGATCAGCGGCGGCAACGGCGGCGATGCCGGCACCACGCTGCCGATTCCGGCCCTGTACTGGTCGGCGGCGCTGGGCCAGAAGTGGCACGTGGGTGCGGGTTTCACCGTGCCGTTCGGTTTTCAGACCAAATACGACCGCGACTGGAAAGGCCGCTACAACGCCATCAAGTCGCGCTTCCAGTCGCTGGACGCCACGCTGTCGCTGTCCTACGACGTGAGCGACAACTTCAGCCTGGGCGCGAGTGTCATTGCCCAGCGCACCAGTGCCGAACTGACCAGTGCCATCAACTACAACATGGTGGCCATCGGCCTGGTGCAGCAGGCGGTGGGCGCGGGAGCGATTCCGCCGGCATCCGCGCCGGGGTTGATCCAGCAATTCGGCACGGTGGTGCCGCCGGGCAGTGACGGCATCGCCCGCATCAAGGGTGACGACTGGGGCTTTGGTTGGCAGGTGGGCGGACTGTGGAAGTTGACGCCCAATGACCGCCTGGCCCTCAACTACCGCTCCAAGATCGACCACACCATCTCGGGCACCGCCAACTTCAGCATGCCGGCCAACGTCCAGGCGTTGCTGTCCAATCCAACCGTGGCAGCGCTTTTGGCCGGAGCCGGCGGCGTGCCGTTCCAGCACACATCCGGCAACGCCGACTTCACCACGCCGGCCACGGCCACGGCCAGTTACTGGCATCGCGCCGAACATTTCGGTGTCGGCGTCGATCTGGCCTGGACGAAGTGGGACGTGTTCAAGCAGTTGAAGGTCAACTACGGCAATCCGGCGCAGCCGGCCACGGTGGAACAGTTCGATTGGCGCAACACGTGGTATGCCGCCGTGGGTGCGGATTGGTACGTCAACGATCGCCTGACCCTGCGTGGCGGCCTGGCGGTGGACACCTCGCCCACCCATGTCGCCACGCGCGATCCGCGCGTGCCCGACTCCACCCGCAAGCTGGTGTCCGTGGGCGTCGGCTACAAGGCGTCCGAAAACTGGCGGGTGGATGCTTCGTACATGCACATTTTCGTCAATGCGGCACACGTCAATGCCACGGACGCCACCGGGGACACGATCACCGGTTCGTACGACGACTACGGCAATCTCCTGGCCCTGCAAGTGCAATACAGCTTCTGAGCCGAAGCGACAGCCAGCCACAAAAAACCTCCCTCTTTGCAGGGAGGTTTTTTTCGAATCCGGGAAGAAAATTCAAGCCATTCCGAGCGCAGGCGAGAGAGCCGCGTGACTCATTGGCCGTACCGTGCCTGCTGTTTGGTGCGCAATGCGCGGTAGTGCGCAATGTTGTCCTTCACCTGCTTGCCGAGATCGATTTTCCCCGCCTCTTGCTGCTTCAGCAACTGGCGCAGCGCGGCAACGGCCTGGCGTTGCTCGGCGATGCGCTGGGTGAGCGTGTGCGGCACGGGTGTGCCCTGGCTGCTGTAGTCGGCGGCGCGGTCGAGCAACTGGGCCAGGGCCTGTTCCTGCGACTGGAGATTCAGATGCGTGGTGTGGATGCGATCGTCCAGGCTGTCGATGCGTGCCTGCTGCGCCGCTTCGTATGAGGCTTCAGTGGGATAGGCCATCAGCATCTGGCGATCCTGTTCCTCCTGATCCAGGGCGCTCTCGCGGGTCGAGGCGGCGCGGGCGGCCTTGGCTTCGGCCAATTTGCGCTCGGCTGCCGTCATTTCGCCGGCCACGTGGCGTACCACCTTGCCACTGGCGTCCAGCACGTCATAGCCGTAGGTGATCGCCTTGATGCTCAGGCTGTCGCTGTAGTGCGGCAAGCCGGTGGCGTCCACCCAGCGATAGCGGAAGGTGGTGGTTTGCGATTGGCCGGCCTGCGCGCTTGCGGCGAGGACGACGAGCATGACGCTGAGAGTTCGGAGTATCGGGCGCATGTTGCGTGTGCCTCCCTTGCTCAAGGTATCACTTCGGAACAATGGATGGTGCGGTAGCGGCGCACACTTCAGACAACCCCGTAGCGTTCGCGGTAGGCGGTCAGGCGTGCGTGCTCGGCTGCCAATCGAGGCTGGCTGGCGGCATAGTCCATCACTTCGGTCAGGCCGGTGATGGCCAGGATCGGTATCTGGTATTCGCGGCCGATTTCCTGCGTGGCGGAAAGTTCGCCCTGGCCGCGCTCCTGCCGATCCAGCGCCACCAGCACGCCGGCCGGCGTGGCGCCATGCTCGCGGATCAGCGCCAGCGACTGGCGCACCGCGGTACCGGCGGTGATGACGTCGTCGACGATCAGGACCCGGCCCGCCAGCGGCGCGCCGACCAGCGAACCGCCTTCGCCATGATCCTTGGCTTCCTTGCGGTTGTAGGCAAAGGGCAGGTCGCGGTCGTGCTTGCCGGCCAGCGCCATGGCCGTGGCCGCGGCCAGGGTGATGCCCTTGTAGGCGGGCCCGAACAGCATATCCACGTCCAGCGCGTCGTGCGCCAGGCGCGCGGCATAGGCCGCCCCGAGCCGCATCAGTGCCGCGCCGGAGGCGATCCGCCCCAGGTTGAAAAAATACGGGCTCTGGCGGCCCGATTTGAGCGTGAACTCGCCGAAGCGCAGCACCCCGCTTTCCAGGGCCAGTTCGATGAAATCGTGTTGGTAGGCGTGCATGTCCGATGGATGGCAGATGAAGGAAAAAGAGGGCCGAACCGCGCCGGCAAGGTTGTTATGATGCCGCATCACGCCGCGCGCCGCCCGATGGCGTCGTTCGCGCCGCCACACTTGAATTGGAGAATCAGTGCATGCGTATCGTCAGTTTCAACGCCAACGGTATCCGCTCGGCCGCGCGCAAGGGCTTTTTCGACTGGTTCGAGGGTCACAATGCCGACATATTGTGCATGCAGGAAACCAAGGCGCGCACGGATCAGCTGGTGGACGATCCGATGTTCACCCGCGCGGGCTACCACGACTGCTTCCATGACGCGCGCTGCAAGAAGGGTTATTCCGGCGTGGCGATCTATTCGCGGCGCGAGCCGGATGCCGTGTTGACCGAGCTGGGCCGCGAGGATTTCGACTGCGAGGGCCGCTACATCGAGACGCGCTTCGGCAACCTGTCGGTGGTGTCGCTGTATTTTCCGTCGGGATCCTCGGGCGAGGAGCGCCAGCAATACAAGTTCCGCATCATGGAATGGTTCGCGCCGGTGCTGGACACCTGGCTGAAAAGCGGCCGCGACTACGTGGTCTGCGGCGACTGGAACATCGTGCGCAGCGAGCGCGACATCAAGAACTGGAAATCCAACCAGAAAAACTCCGGCTGCCTGCCCGCCGAGCGCGCCTGGCTCAACGGCATCGTCGCCGACGCCTGCGGTGACGGCACGACCGCGCCGGAGCATGGCTGGCTCGACAGCTTCCGCGCGATCAAACCGGAGGCGATCGAATACACCTGGTGGTCGAACCGTGGCCGTGCGCGCGAGAACAACGTGGGGTGGCGCATCGACTACCAACTGGTCACGCCGTCGCTGCGCGAACGGCTGCAGGGCTGTTCGGTGTATCGCGACGAACGCTTTTCCGACCACGCGCCCTACACCGTGGATTTCGCGCAGTGAGCCATCCGAGCAAGCCCGACAAGGCAAAATTCAAGGGCTGGCGCGGCATCCTGGCCGCGTTCGGCACGCCGTCGGCGGGCACGATGTGCATATTGGGTTTCGGCTCCGGGCTGCCGTTCCTGCTGGTCGGCTACACACTGTCGATCTGGTTGCGCGAGGCAGGGCTCGAGCTCGGCGCCATCGGCCTGTTGAGCTACGTCAGCATGTTCTACGTGTTCAAGTTCTTGTGGGCGCCGTTGCTGGACCGCTGGAAGGCGCCGCTGCTGGGCATGCTCGGTCGCCGGCGCGGCTGGCTGGTGCTGGCGATCATGGTGTTGATCGCGGCCTTGGCAGGCATGGGTGCGGTCGGGCCGTCGCAACTGGGCCTGTTCGTCGCGCTGGCGGCACTGACCGCGTTTGCGGGAGCGACACAGGACACCATGGTCGATGCCTACCGCATCGAAATCGCGCCGTTGGACGCGCAGGCGGCGCTGGCGGCCACCTACACGCTGGGGTATCGCTTCGGCATCATTCTTTCGGGCGCGGGCGCGTTGTACATCGCCGCGCTGGGTGGCTGGCGCGTGGCTTATTTCAGCATGGCCGGCGCGTTGCTGATACCGCTCGCCACCGCACTGATCGCACGCGAGCCGCCGGTTGAGCGCGCGTTGAAACGACCCGATTTCGCCGAGGCCTTCGCGCAGCCGTTCATGGATTTTTTCCGTCGCTACGGCATGGCGGTCGGCATCGCTTTGCTGGTGTTCGTGGGCCTGTTCAAGTTGCCGGATCAGATGCTGGGCGCGATCAACGGGCCGTTCTACATCGACACCGGCTACACCAAGGAACAGATCGCCACGGTCTCCAAGCTCTACGGCGTGTGGATCGGCATCGGCGGCGCGTTCCTGGGCGGCGTGTCGGTGAGCGCGCTGGGCCTGCGCAAGTCGGTGGTGATCGCGGCGTTGGCGTTGGCCATTTCCAACCTGCTGTACCTGCTGATGGCCACCTATCCGGGCGCGGAATGGGCCTTTCTGGCGGCGATTTCCGGCGACAACGGCGCGCTGGGTTTTGCCGGCGTGGTGCTGATCGCCTTCCTGTCCAGCCTGACCAGCCGCGAATTCACCGCGACGCAGTACGCGCTGCTGAGTTCGCTGGCCAACCTGCCGGGCAAGCTGATCGGTGGCGTATCCGGCTTTATCGTGCAGGCGACCAGCTACAGCGCGTTCTACGTGTTCAGCACGTTGTCGGTAGTGCCCACGCTGCTTCTGTGGTGGTGGCTGGCGCGGCAGGCGCGCGTCGTGGAACCGGATGCCTGAGGGGCGACGGCAAACAACACGCACATCTGAATGAAAAACCATCGACGTGACGGAATCGGTGTACGGCGCGCCAAAAAATTGTCAGAATAGGCGAGACAGGGGAACATGGGTTGAGACATGGGGAATGCCATGCCGGACATCGTGGTTCGCCATATTGATGATGCCATGGCCGAGCGCATCAAGACGCTTGCACGCGAACGCCAGTGGTCGATCAATGACGTCATCCTGCATGGCCTGCGCTATGGCCTGGGCATGGGCGGGGACGCTTTTGCCTCCTCGCACGAGCATGAGTTCCGCAGCGTGGCAAATCTGGGCGGCACGTGGGATGCCAGTGAGACCGCGGCCTTCCAGGAGGCACTTGAAGCCCTGTCGTCGGCCGAACCGGAGCAGATGAAAAACGAAGGCGGCTGATCAAACACCGATCAGGCGAAGGGCCGTGGCGCCCGGTGCAGGGAGCCCAGCAGCCGTTTGCCGCGCGCCCCGGTGACCGAAGGCAGATTGCCCGGCAGGCCTTCCAGATGCTGGCGAGCCAGCCAGGCAAAACCCATGGCTTCCATGTAATCCGGATCGACGCCCATCATCGCGGTCGAATGCACCTCGCGCGGCGCCAGAGCCTGCGCCAGGGCGTCCATCAGCGCCCGATTGTGCACGCCGCCGCCGCAAACCAGGATGTCGCTGGCCGTTCCGGCATGGGCGTGGACAGCATCGGCGACGCTGCGCACCGTCAGCGCCAGCAAGGTTGCCTGCACGTCGGCAGGGGCCGGCGCAGCGGCGCGCGGATGAGACTCCAGCCATTCGAGGTGGAAGTATTCGCGTCCGGTGCTTTTCGGGGGCGGCAGGGCGAAATAGGGGTCGGACAGCCATTGCGCCAGCAGGGCATCGTCGCACTTTCCCTGTGCGGCGAAGACGCCGTCGCTGTCGAACGGTTGACCGGTATGACGCTGGCACCAGGCATCCATCAGACCGTTGGCCGGGCCGGTGTCGAAGCCGCGCACGCTGCCGTCGGCGCCGAGCACCGTGAGGTTGCCGATGCCGCCCAGGTTGAGCACGCCGCGCGTCCGGCCGGGCGCGGCCAGGACGGCGGCATGAAAGGCCGACATCAAGGGCGCGCCCTGTCCGCCGGCGGCCATGTCGGCGCGTCGGAAATCGGCCACGGTGTCGATGCCGCAGCGTTCGGCCATCAGCCAGGGATTGCCGAGTTGCAGCGTGAAGGCATGTTCGCCATCGGGCCGGTGGCGCAGCGTCTGGCCGTGCGAACCAATGGCGCGGATGTCGTCGGCAGTCCGGTCGTGTGCGGCCAGCAACGCCTGCACGGCATCGGCGAAGCAGTCGCCGATGGCCGAATCCAGCCTTCCGAAGGCATCCAGATCGACGGGCTCTTCACTCTGCGCGATGGCCAGCATGCGCGAGCGCAGCGCGTCCGGCCAGGGATGCGTCAGCGCGCCGAGCAGCTGCGGCTGTGGCCCGAAGCGGCACAGGGCGGCATCGATGCCGTCCGCGCTGGTGCCGGATATCAGGCCGACGTACAAGCCGTCGGCGGGTTGCCTGGTGGCCGTCATTTTCAGTCGGCGTGGACGGTGCTGCTGCCGGCCTGTTCCGCGCGCGCCAGCTGGAAGTTGGCGTTCAGGCGCTGCAGCCGTGCCAGCAGAGGCCGGGTGTGCTGCTTGAAGCTGGCCAGCAATGTCGGCTTGAGCGGCTTGGGCTTGGGCAACGTCACGGTCAACGGATTGACCGGCTTGCCGTGGACGCGCACTTCGTAGTGCAGGTGCGGGCCGGTGGCCCAGCCGGTTTCACCGACATAGCCGATGATCTGGCCCTGATGGACGCGCGAGCCCACGTGCAGACCGGGAGCGTAACGCGACATGTGCGCGTAGGCCGTGCTGATGGTGGAGGTGTCGCGGATGCGGATGTAGCGCCCGTAGCCGCGCACCCAGCCGCGCACGGTGATCACGCCGTTGCCGGCGGCGTGGATGGGAGTGCCCTTGGGGGCGGCCAGATCGACGCCCGCATGCAGATGGCGGGAGTGCAGCACGGGATCCATGCGCCAGCCGAAGGAAGAGGAAATCCGCGTGTAGGAAACCGGCGTGCGCAGCAGGGACGTGCGCAAGGGACGGCCGTCCTCGGTGAAATAGCCGGGCTGGCCGTTCGGCAGCGTGAAGCGGAAGGCGGTGTAGCGCTTGCCGCCGTTGATGAACTCGGCGGCGACGATGGGGCCGGCCTGCATGTAGACCCCGTTGCGGTACACCAGGTCGTAGATCACCGTGAACTGGTCGCCGGCGCGCACCTGCCTGGAAAAATTGATGTCCGACTGGAACACATGGGCCAGCTGCGTCATCGTCTCCCGGTTCAGCCCGGCCTTGTGCCCGGCGGCGAACAGCGAGGACTGGATGACGCCGTGGGCCATGTAGCGACGGTTCTGCAATGTCCAGGTGCGTACGGTTCGGGTGGTCTTGCCATCCTCGAAATGCAGGGTCACCTGATGGGCGATGTCAGGTTCGAAGCGCATGGCTTTCAACCGGCCCTTGGCATCGAGCAGGAAGCCGAACGTGTCGCCGGGGTAGATGTCGGTCAGTACGTGCGAGTCCTTGGTGGCATCGAGGGCCATGTGCAAAGACGAAAGCCCCAGACCCTGGGACTGGAAGATGTTCGACAGGGTCTGTCCCGATTTCACCGTGACGGTGCGCCACTGGGGATCCGGTGCGGATTTTGCCGTCGGCGGCAAGGCGGGCAGCGTCAGCGGCAGGTTGATTTGCGGCGGAGCGACCGCCGTGCGCTTCATCGCATGTGCCCAGCCGGGGATGGCCACGGCTGAAAGCAGCGTCATCAGGGCCACCGTGGCGACGAGCACCCAGTGCTCGCGGCGCCAGTGGAGAGGTTGCGCAGCGTTGCTGTCGGCAAATGACCAATGCGAACAGCGGCTGTAGAAACGATCGTGCCGTCGCTGTACCTTGCGTCGGATGGCTTCCCGGCGCGCGCCGTGTGCCCCCTGATGCCGCTCGCCCATCTTGTTATTCTCGTGCGTTGGTCAAACTGCACGCACCATAGCGGCGATGCAAGGTTGGCGTCAATAATTGTTTGGTATCAATGTGTTGCGTGTCACATGAGGTTAACGCACAATTAACTCCGTTCAGTCGGGTCGATCAGGCCCGACTTCGTTTGTCTGTTTGATGGAACCCACTCATGAATGACCTTGCGCAGGCCCTTGCGCTGATCGGCCGTGGCGCCGATGAAATCCTCAAGCCCGAAGAGCTGGAAACGCGCTTGAGGGCTGGACGCCCATTGCGTGTCAAGGCCGGTTTCGATCCGACCGCGCCCGATCTGCATCTGGGACATACCGTGCTGCTCAACAAGATGCGCCAGTTCCAGGATCTGGGCCACCAGGTCATTTTCCTGATCGGCGACTTCACCGGCATGATTGGCGACCCCACCGGCAAGAATGTCACGCGCAAGCCGTTGACGATCGACGAGGTCAAGGCCAATGCCGAGACGTACGCCGCGCAGGTCTACAAGGTGCTCGACCGCGACAAGACCGAGCTGCGTTTCAACTCCGAGTGGTTCGGCAAGATGGGCGCGGCCGACATGATTCGCCTGGCGGCGCAGCACACCGTGGCGCGCATGCTCGAACGCGACGACTTCGCCAAGCGTTACAAAGCGCAGCAACCCATCGCCATCCACGAATTCCTGTATCCGCTGGTACAGGGCTACGATTCGGTGGCGTTGAAAGCCGACGTCGAGCTGGGCGGCACCGACCAGAAGTTCAACCTGCTGGTCGGACGCACCTTGCAGGAACACCATGGCCAGCCGCCGCAGGTCGTGCTCACCATGCCGCTGCTGGAAGGCCTGGACGGCGTCAACAAGATGTCCAAGTCCCTGGGCAACTACATCGGCATCGACGAGCCGGCCATCGACATGGTCACCAAGACCATGAAGGTCGATGACGATCTGATGTGGCGCTGGTTCGAGCTGCTCAGTTTCGACGTCACCCTGGATGAACTGCAGCGGATGAAACACGACGTGGCCGCCGGTCAGCTCAACCCGCGCGATGCCAAGTTGCGCCTGGCGCGGGAGCTGACCACACGCTTCCATGATGCGGCGGCCGCCGAAAAGGCCATCGCCGGCTGGCATGCCGTGGTGCGTGGGCAGGGCGATACGTCGCTGCTGCCTCTGAGCGAGATCCGCGTGCCTGCCGAAGGCCTGCGCTTGCCGGCATTGCTCAAGGTTGCCGGACTGGCCAGCAGCAACACCGAGGCGAACCGCAAGATGAAGGAGCGCGCCGTGCGCATCGATGGCGAGGTGGCCGAAGATGCCCAACGCGTGTTCACGCCCGGCTTCGAAGGCGTCCTGCAGATCGGCAAGCGCAACTTCGCGCGTGTCCACCTGCTTGCCGAGTGAGATGCGCGGCAACTGAAAAGCGTGCGATCCCAAAGGGTTGCGAACTTTTTTGAAAAAAGTGGTTGCCATGCTTCCGGCATGCCGTTACAGTTCGCGCCCCGCTTGAGACAACCGTTGCAAACGGCGTCGCGGCCTCGGCAAGAAAACTTGCCAAAGAGTGTTGACGACATGCTTCAACGGTATATAATAGGCGGCTCGCTTGGGACGAAAGGTCTCGAAGCATGAACCTTCTGGTGGAGGGTTCGGAGCAAGATCTTTGACAGTGTGCGCAGGTGACTTGTGTGGGCGTCTTGCGATGGATGGTTGTCCAAAGAGCAAGAACGTCCAAACCTTTTACTTTAGTAGTTCAGCGATGAATTGCTGGGGTGGGTTCGGAC
>DASSTF010000048.1:0-38718 GCA_035708045.1 Rhodanobacteraceae bacterium
ACGGTATCCGCTTCGTGCACGACTTCCAGCGGCTTGAGATCGAGCCGTTCCAGCAGGCGGCGGTCGTGCTCGACGTCGGGGTTGCCGGTGGTGAGCAGCTTGTCGCCCATGAAGATGGAGTTGGCGCCGGCGAAGAAGCACAGCGCCTGCACGGCGTCGTCCATCTCGCGGCGGCCGGCGGACAGGCGCACCATCGAGGCCGGCATCAGGATGCGCGCCACGGCGATGGTGCGCACGAATTCGAACGGATCAAGCTTTTCCGTACCATCGAGCGGCGTGCCGGGCACCTGCACCAGCTGGTTGATCGGCACCGACTCGGGCGGCTCGGGCAGGTTGGCCAGGGTTTCCAGCAAGCCGGCGCGCTCTTCGCGTGTTTCGCCGAGGCCGACGATGCCGCCGCAGCAGGTTTTCAGACCCGCACCGCGCACGCGTTCCAGCGTGTCCAGGCGATCCTGGTATTCGCGGGTGTGGATGATTTCGCCGTAGTGCTCGGGTGCGGTGTCGAGATTGTGGTTGTAGTAATCCAGCCCCGCCTCGCGCAACGATTCGGCCTGGCCGTCTTCGAGCATGCCCAGCGTGGCGCAGGTTTCCATGCCCAGGTCCTTCACCGCGCGCACAATCGCGGCCACCTTGGGAATGTCGCGATCCTTCGGCCCGCGCCACGCCGCACCCATGCAGAAGCGACTGGCTCCGGCGGCCTTGGCCGCGCGCGCCTGCTCCAGCACGGCTTCCACGCTCATCAGTTTTTGCGCCTGCACGCCGGTGTGGTAGCGCTGCGCCTGCGGGCAGTACGCACAATCCTCGGGGCAACCGCCGGTCTTGATCGACAGCAGCGTGGACATCTGCACCGCGTTGGCGTCGTGATGTTCGGCATGCACGGCATGCGCGCGCGCCAGAAGGTCGTTGAACGGCAAGTCGAACAGGGCGAGCACCTGCGCACGCGTCCATGAATGTCGGGGGGAGTGGGTCATGGGGCCTCCACGGGGAGATCAGTGGACGAGTGTGGAATTGGCCGGATTTCTTGTCAACATGACATGATGCCATTTGTTGACGGCGCATTGCCTGACAACACGTATCGGCATCGGCTGATATGACCGGCACGCCGACAGTGTCAGGCTGCGGGCATGTCACGGGAATTGTGGTCGACCATCCGACATCGAATCGGCGGCTTGAGGTGGCCCTCGCACTGCCTGCTATGCGGCGCGCACGGCACGCCCGGACTGGATTTGTGCGCCGGCTGCCTGGCCGATTTGCCGCGCAATATCTGCTGCTGCGCGCGTTGCGCCTTGCCGTTGGCGCAATCGGCGGCGTCGTGCGGACGCTGTCTCGCGCATGCGCCGCCGTGGCAGACGGCCTGGGTGCC
This sequence comes from Rhodanobacteraceae bacterium, assembly GCA_035708045.1. Taxonomy (GTDB): domain Bacteria; phylum Pseudomonadota; class Gammaproteobacteria; order Xanthomonadales; family Rhodanobacteraceae; genus Oleiagrimonas. Next base: position 1,364 of record DASSTF010000048.1, read on the forward strand.
GTTCCGCTACGGCTGGCCGCTGGATCGGCTGGAGACACGCTACAAGTTTTCCGCGCACCTGGCCGCCGGCCGCACGCTCGCCGCCTTGTGGCGGGAACGTCCGCCGCCGGCGTTGCCGCAGGCCATCGTGCCGGTGCCCCTGCATCGCGCCCGCCTGCGCCAGCGCGGCTACGACCAGACACTCGAACTGGCGCACCGGATCGCCCGGCAAATGCACTTGCCGTTGCTCGACGACTGCCTCAAGCGCCAACGCGCCACCCGCGCGCAAAGCACTCTGGATGCCGTGGCCCGACGACGCAACGTGCGCGGCGCGTTCGGCGTCCGCCGTGGCGCAACATTGCCCGATCATGTGGCCTTGTTCGACGACGTGCTGACCACCGGCGCCACCCTGGGCGAATGCGCAAGGGTGCTGCGCCGTGCCGGCGTGGCACGGGTGGATGTGTGGGCGCTGGCGCGGGTGGCGGCGCCGGGGCAATGATGCGGTTTGCGGCGACGATGGGGTTTGTCGGCGGGCACTGCCCGCCACAGGGAGTCGCAATGGATCAGGCGTGCGGTTGCAGAAACGCTTCCGCGCCTTGATCGAGCAGGCGTTGCGCCACTTCCCGGCCGAGCGCTTCGGGTTGGTCGATGGCGCCCTGGGCGTGGGCGTGCAGGATACGGCCGCTGAAGGTGTCGCCAACCAGGCCGCGAAGATCCAGACGATCTCCGGTGCGTTCGCACCACGCGCCTACCGGCACAGTACAGCTGCCGCCCAGGGTCTGGTTCATGGCGCGTTCGGCACGCACGGTGAGATGGGTGTCGACATCGTCCAGCACGGCCAGACAGTTGGCCGTGACGGCATCGTCGGCACGCATTTCCACCGCGATCGCTGCCTGACCCGGCGCCGGCAGCCAGTGCGGAGCGGTAAGGCGCGAACGGATGTGCTTGCCGAGGCCGAGGCGTTCCAGGCCGGCGCAGGCCAGCACGATGGCGTCGTAATCGCCGCGTTCGAGCTTGGCCAGACGCGTATTCACGTTGCCGCGCAGGTCGACGAGTTCCAGGTCGGGCCGCAGCGCGCGCAACTGCGCCTGCCGGCGCAGCGAGGACGTGCCCACGCGCGCGCCCATTGGCAGATCGCCCAGCTGTTCGTATTGCGTGCTGACGAAGGCATCGGACGCGTCGGCGCGGGCCAGCACCGCACCCAGCGTAAAGGGCGTTTCCAGCTCGGCGGGAACGTCCTTGAGCGAATGCACGGCGATGTCGGCACGACCTTCCAGCATGGCCACTTCCAGTTCCTTCAGGAACAGGCCCTTGCCGCCAATGGTGGCCAGCGGCTTGTCCAGCACCTCGTCGCCGCGGGTCGACAGCGGCACCAGCTCGATCGCCAGATCCGGGTGGGCTTCGCGCAAGCGCGTCGCCACGTGCTCGGCCTGCCACAGGGCCAGGGCACTCTTGCGGGTGGCGATGCGTAGTGGACGAGAGGGCATGCGGAATCCCGGATGGCGACAATGGTGTCATTGTCGCGCAGTCGTTCTACTTCGTCATTCCCGGCCCCGAGTCCCGAATTCATCAACCATGCAACAGCTTGCGCATGGCCGCCAGGTTGCGGCGGCTGATTTCCGGCTGCAGCGCGCACCCGGCCAGCCGCGCGCGCGCGCTGCCGTCGGCGGCGGTGGCGATGCCGACCAGGCGCTGACGGGGAATGACGCAATTGCGATGCACGCGCACCAGCGCCTCCGGGTGCTGCTGTTCGAGTTGGCGCAAGGAGGTGTCGGTGAGGCTTTCGCCGCCGCTGTGATGCACGACGACGTACTTGTCGTCGGCCAGCAGGCAGAACACGTCTTCCAGTGGAATCCGGCGTTCCTCGCCGCCCATGCGCACGCTGAGCGTCGCGTGCTCGCGCGGCGGCGGCGTGCGCAAGCGGCTGGCGCGTTCCAGCGCCTCGCGCAGGCGCGTCAGGCTGACGGGCTTGAGCAGGTAGTCGGCGGCGCCCAACGCGTAGGCCTGTGCGGCGAAATGTTCGTAGGCAGTGCAGAACACCACCTGCGGCGGCGACGTCTGGCCGGCCAGACGCCGGGTCAGTTCGGTGCCGTCCAGACCCGGCATGTTGATGTCGGCCAGGAGCAGGTCGGGCGATGTCTCGATGCAGACGGCCAGCGCGGCTTCGCCGTCGGCAACGGCGGCGACCACTTCCACGTCGCCGCACTGGCCAAGCAACGCCGTCAGGCGCGTGCGGGCCAATGGCTCGTCGTCGGCGATCAGGATGCGCACTACGCAGTTCCCCGGGGCAAACGCATGGTGACGGTGAAGCGGCCGTCGGCGCGCGCAATGTCGATGCCGGCGGCATGGCCGAAATGGTAGCGCAGGCGTTGACGCACGTTGTCCAGGCCAAGACCGTTGCCCGGCATGACGGCGCCATCGTCGGGCAGCGGATTGACGATCGTGATGCGGATGCCATGCGCGTCGGCATGGCTTTCCAGCGTGACGGTCCCGCCCTCGCGGCGCGGGCCGATACCATGGCGCACGGCGTTTTCCACCAGAGGCTGCAGAAGCAGGCGCGGCATCGGCATCGCCAGTGGCAGGTTTCCGTCGAGCCGGCGTTCGATGCGCAGGCGCTCGCCCAGCCGCCATTGCTCGATGCCCAGATAGCGATCCACCAGCGCCAGTTCTTCGCCGAGGCTGCTTTCGCCCTCGCTGCCGAGCGCGGCACGGAACAGTTCGGCCAGGTTTTCCACGGTGGTTTCGGCGGCCTCGGGATCGACCCGGATCAAAGCCGCCACCGTGTTCATGCTGTTGAACAGGAAGTGCGGGCGGATACGCGCCTGCAACGCGTCCACCTGCGCGCGCGCGCTGGCGGCCTGGCGCGCCTGCCACTGCGCCACCACGTGAAAGTAGCGCAACAAGGCGGCGCCGATCAGGGCGCTGATGGTGGTGCTGGCGGTGACGAAACGCAAAATCGAAGGAGGCGTCAGATGCATCATCAAGGCATGGTCGAGCCAGCCCACCACGGCGCTGGCCAGCGCCACGATCGCGAGGATCAGCAGCCACACGCCGGCATAGGCCGCGATGCCGGGCAGATGCAGCAACAGGGGCCGCAACTTGCACAGCGCCACGCCGATCACCATCGCCAGCCACACCGCGAACGCGATGGCCATGCTGAATCCGCGCCAGCCGAACCCGGCGCCGGGCGTCAGCGCCATCACCGCCACCGTCAGCCCGGCCACCAGCAGCAACGCGAACAGGATCGGCAGACTGCAGAAATCGGGCAGCCGTTCGACGGCCGGAAGGGAGCGACGATGATCGGGCATAGGCGGAGTATGCCGCAGGTGAATGGGCCATGAAGCGATCCGGTTGGCGGCTTGCGGATCCCGCCCCGGTCACGCGGGGATCAAACGGCTGGCTTCCACCGCTCCTATAGTCCGTCGCCCAACCGTGTTCGTGGAGAGCTGTCGGATTTGCACATTTAAAGGCGTGCCTTGTAGGGGTGCCCCGCGAGGCAATCCTCGACGTCCTGGCGGTTGAGGTGCACATAGGGTTCCAGCGCCGCCACGGCCTCGACCATGTGTTCCTGGCGCTGCCTCACCGTATCGAGCTGACTGCAGAACGCCGGGCTGTGGGTCATGGCTTCTGCCTGCTCGTCGATCTTCCGCTCCAGGGTTTCCTCACGCCCCGTCACCGTGGCGAACAGCGCGCGGATCACGACGTGCCGGGTCATTTGCGAAGTGCGATCCAGTGTGAAATCGGCCAGAGCGATCACCGCAGTGCGGTAGTGTCGGGTTGCCTTCTTTTGCGCATCCGTCAGCGTCAGAGTATGCGATCCGATCGTCACGGCTCCCGTCGCGTCGAGGCTGACGTCGGGCTGGCCCTTGGCGCTCATTGCCAAGGGTTCGCGGTGAAGCTGAACGCGTTCGGTCTCAATGCTCTTCGTGGCGATGTCGGAGCAGCCGGCCATCAGGAACGGAGCAAGCATGAGGAAGATGCACGCGCGTACGGATCGTCTGATGCGAAACATGGAGTACCCCGGTTTCGGTTACTGCAGGATTTTTTCCGCATCCACGATTTCCACGCCCTGCATCTGCCCCAGCAGGCTGTCGAACCATGGCTTGTGCGAACTGCCGACGATGACCAGCACGCGGGCGCCGGGATGCGTGCGGAATGTGGCGCGGATGTTGGCCACCATGCGCAGGTTGCGGGTTTCCCAGCCGGCCACGTACTCCTGGCTGTAGTAATGCGGTGGCGAAGCCTCGCGCATGGCGGCGCCGATGTCGCCGTCGGCGGTCCGTTGCATGACGTCGGGCCGGTTGATGTAGCGGTACAGCGCCAGCATGTCGCCACGCTGGATCAGCGCCTTCTTGTGCTCGCGCATCGGCGTCGTCTTGGCCTTGGCCGAGGCCCACGCCTGCCGGAGGTCATGGGCATAGGCCTTGATGTCATCCACGTCGAATCCGTCGCCGGTGTGATCGTCGATCGGGTACACCCGCTGCAATCCCAGCCGCGCGGCCACGCGGGCAGCGATTTGATAAAACTCGTTGTGGAAAAACGCGGCGTCGGGCGACGTGCGCTTGTTCAACATGGACACCAATGTCGCGTTCAACCCGTTGCCGGCGTGCCGTTCGCTCCCGGGCAGTTGCAGCCACTGGACCACCGCCGAGGTGTCGGCGTTGGCGGCCATGAGCAGCGACGCCAGATGCCGCCGCTGGGCGGGCGTCGGTTGCTGCGGCCAGTCCTGAAGGGTCTTGCGCACCGCGGCGACGGCCTCAAGTACGGTCAGTCCGGTGGCTGCCCTTGCCTTGTCGGGCAGCGTGCAGAAGCGCGCGAGGCTTTCGGGATCGTACATGTCCGGCTGCTGCGTCATCAGATAGCAGTCGGCGCCGGGAATCGCCTCGATGGCGATGATGTCCGGCTTGAAGGCGGCCAGCTTGTCCAGCACCGGTTGCAGCGACGCAGGGTCGAAGTTGTCCGGCATGGTGCGCAAATGCACGGTACCCATGACCAGCACTTGCGCCTTCGGTCCGGCCATGCCCTCGTCCAGCGTGGGCAGGTCGACCTGGGCCTGTGCGACACCGGCCCATGCAAGGGCCGCCAGCAATCCGCAGAGGGTCAATCGTTTTTTCATGCGTTGTTCCGAGAAATGAAACCGTCAGGGCAACGCCGGGGGATGACGGTCATGGTGACGGCACAGGTGCGCATCGACGCGTGCAGGAAGTCACCGTTGGTGTCTGCATGCGCGCACGGATTGTCGATCGTGCGATCGATCGGCAACCCGTGTCGTCTTCGCTTATCCGTTGCCGTCATCCATTTCGAGGGTCGCATGCGAAGGGCTTTCCGTCGCCTGCAGCTGCCGGGCGACCTGGCCGGCCTGGCGCATCACGCGCAGCATGTTGCGGCCGGCGAGATCGGCCAGTTCTTCATCGGTCCAGCCGCGGCGCGCCAGTTCCATGAACAGGGCCGGGTACTTGTCCACGCCGTCCAGACCTTTCGGGGTGGTGCCGATGCCGTCGAAGTCCGAACCGATGCCGATGCTTTGGACACCGGCGATCTTGCGGATGTGCTCGATGTGGTCAGCGACCTGGGCAATGCTGGCTGTGGGACGTGGATGCGCCTTTTCCCATTTGTCCATGGCTGCCTCGATACGCGCGGGCTGGCCGACGTACGAGGCATGGAAACGCGCGGAAGCACCGGCGCGATCGGCGGACCAGTCGGCGACGGCCTGCGAGACGAAGACCGGATAGAAGTTGACCATCACGATACCGTGGTTCTTCCTGAGCATGCGCAGCACGTCGTCGGGCACGTCGCGCGGATGATCGACCAACGCGCGGGCGCTGGAATGCGAAAAGATGACCGGCGCCCTGCTGGTTTCGAGCACGTCGCGCATCGTGTCGGGCGACACGTGGCTGATGTCGACCAGCATGCCCAGGCGGTTCATTTCGCGCACCACGGCGCGGCCGAACTTCGTCAGGCCGTGATGTTCCGGTGCATCGGTGGCCGAATCGGCCCAGCGCGTGGTGAGCGAATGGGTGAGCGTCATGTAGCGCACGCCCAGCCGGTAGTAGTCGCGCAGCACGGCCATCGAGCCGTCGATCATCTCGCCGCCTTCGACGCCGATCAGGCAGGCGATGCGCCCGGCCTTGTGGATGCGTTCGATGTCATCGGCGGTGTAGGCCATTTCCAGATCCCGCGGATACCTGGCGCACATGTCGTGGACGAGGTCGATCTGCTCCATTGCCATCTGCACGGCTTCGGGACCGGTGGTCGAGGCGGGAATCCACACCGACCAGAATTGCGCGCCGAGATGGCCCTTGCGCATGCGCGGGATGTCGGTCATCAGCGACACCGTGTCCGTGCCGTCGCCGGTCTTGCGGCGCAGATTCAAGGTGCTGGCTTCGAGGTCGATGTTGCCCGTGTTGCCGAACTTGGTGCGGATTTCCCAGGGCAGGTCGTTGTGCCCGTCGATCAGCGGTGTGGTGGTGAGCACATGCTCGACCCGCGCGGACAGGTCGGACGCCGTGTTTGTCGATGGCGCGCTCTGGGCCAGGGCAAGACATGGCAAGGCGACAAGACACCAGGCCAGGAGTCGAAGGTTTTTCATGACTTTTCCTCGGGTGGTCAGGCTCTCCCCGAGTATGGCAAAAGTGGTCGGCGGGATACACCGGACACCGGCTTGCCGGTAGCGTGGGCTCAACGCGAATGGCGCGCCTACTCCCAGCGGCGGAACACCAGGCTGGTGTTGATGCCGCCGAAGGCGAAGTTGTTGCTCATGAAGTATTCGACATCCAGCGCGCGACCGGCGCCGGTGCGGCTGTTATCGGTGATGTAGTCGAGGTCGGCGCAGGCGGGGTCGACGTTGTCGAGGTTGAGGGTGGGCGCGAACCAGCCCTCGCGCATCATCTGGATGGTCAGCCAGGCTTCCAGCGAGCCGCAGGCGCCGAGCGAATGGCCGAAGTAGCTCTTGAGCGAACTGATCGGCATGCGGCTGCCGAAGACTTCGTGGGTGGCGATGGATTCGGCCACGTCGCCGCGGTCGGTGGCGGTGCCGTGGGCGCTGACGTAGCCGATGGCGGCGGGATCGAGGTCGGCGTCGGCCAGGGCTTCGCGCATCACGGCGGCCATGGTTTGCACTTGCGGCTGGGTGATGTGCGCGCCGTCGGCGTTGGTGCCGAAACCGACCAGCTCGGCGTAGATCGGCGCGCCGCGGGCCTGCGCATGTTCCAGGGTTTCCAGGATCACGCTGACGGCGCCTTCGCCGACCACCAGGCCGTCGCGGTCGCGGTCGAACGGACGCGGCGTGGTGGCGGGCGCGTCGTTGCGTGTGCTGGTGGCGAACAGGCGGTCGAACACGCCGGTGGTGCCGATGGAGAGCTCTTCGCCGCCGCCGGCGATCATCACCGTCTGCTTGCCGGCCTGCAGGGTTTCGAAGGCGAAGCCGATGGCCTGGCTGGCCGAGGTGCAGGCGCTGGACGAGGGAATGATGCGCCCGGTGATTCCGAAGAACAGGCTGATGTTGACAGCCCCGGTGTGGCTCATCATGCGCACGTAGGTGTTGGAGTTGATGCTGCGCAGGTTGCGCCGTTCGCCGAGCAGGCCGAAGGCGACCACGTCCTCGGCGCTGCCGGCGCAGGCGCCGTAGGCGATGCCGGTGCGGCCGTCGGTGAGGACGGGGTGGTCGAGCAGCCCGGCATCTTCCAGCGCCAGTTCGGTGGCGCGCGTGGACATCAGCGCTACCGGGCCCATGCTGCGCGTGCGCTTGCGGTCGTAATGCTCGGGCAGGGTGTAATCCATGACCGGCGCGGCCAGGCGCGTGTTCATGGAGGCGATGTCGCTCCATTCGGGCATGCAGCGGACGCCGGACTGGCGCGCGCGCAGACGCGCGGCAATGCTCGGCCAGTCGTGGCCAAGCGCGGTCAGGCCGCCCATGCCGGTCACCACGACACGCTGGCGCATGCATTCCCTCCCCAAAAACGTATGGTCAGCTTAACCGGTTGCCGATGATTTTTCGGCCAACAGATGCTGGATGACTTTTTCGACATCACCCACGGTGCGCACCTGCTTGAAATCTTCCGGGCTGACCTTGCAGCCGGTGAGTTCCTGCACCTTGATGATCATGTCGACGGCATCGATGCTGTCCAGATCGAGGTCTTCGTTGAGGCGCGCCTCGGGCGTGATGGACGCTGGATCAAGGTCGAATTCTTTGACCAAAGTGTCCTTGAGGGTCTGGAAAATGTCCTGCTGGGTCATCGATGCAACGGGTTGGTTTGAGGCCGCGGATGGCCGGGGGATCAAGCCTATAAGGCGGCCGATGGCCGGTCAATCGGCGGGGACGGCGGTGGCGGGCCGGAAAGGCACGACCGGATCGACGTCCGCCGCGTAATCGATGTCCTCGCGCTCGAAGCCGAACAGGTTCAGGAACTGGCGCTTGTAGCCGGCGTAATCGGTGATGTCGAGCAGATTGCCGTCGGTGATGCGCGGCCACAGGGCCTTGCAGGCGTCCTGGATGTCGGCGGCCAGCTCGCGCTCGTCCAGGCGCAGGCGGCCTTCGTCATCGGCGGCCGCCGGAGCGCCCTCGGGATAGAGGAAATCGCGGAACAGCCGCTGCTGCTGCTCGATGGCGCCTTCGTCGAGCCCGCGTTCGCGCAGGATGCGCGACACCACCGACAGGTACAGCGGAATGACCGGGATGGCCGCGCTGGCCTGGGTGACAATGGACTTTAGGATGGCCACACGCGCGAAGTCGGGCCGCCCGGCGCGTTCGCTCATGGCGCGCGCGCTTTGTTCCAGATGCGACTTGGCCACGCCGATGGTGCCGTGGCGGTAGATCGGCCAGGTGAGTTCGGGGCCGAGGTAGCTGAAGGCCACGCTGCGCGCATCCGGCGTTAGCATGCCGGCCTTGTCCAGGGCGTCGACCCACAGCCCCCAGTCCGCGCCGCCCATGACCGCCACGGTGCCGCGGATTTCCTCGTCGCTGGCCGGTTCCACGCTGACGTGCGTCAGGCGATCCTTGTCGGTGTCGATGGTGTCGCCGTGGAAAGGCTGACCGATGGGACGCAGGGCCGTGCGCACGGTCTCGCCGCTGTTCGGCAGCTGGCGTACCGGCGCGGCCAGCGAATAGATCACCAGGTCGACCGGCCCGCCCAGTTCCGAGGCGATCAGCTCGATGGCGCGCGCGCGCGTGGCATGCGCAAAGGCGTCGGCATTGAGCGACACGCTGGTCAGCCCGGCCTTGTGGGCCTCGGCCTCGAAGGCGGCGGCGTTGTACCAGCCGGCGCTGGCCGTCTTGCGCGCCTTGGGCGGCTTTTCCAGAAACACGCCCAGCGTGGCCGCGCCGAAGCCGAACGCGGCGCTGATACGCGCGGCCAGCCCGTAACCGGTGGAAGCGCCGATCACCAGCACCCGGCGCGGCCCGTCCTTGCGCACACCCGCCTCGCGCACGCGGGCTATCTGCTCGCGCACGTTGGCGGCGCAGCCTTCGGGGTGGGCAGTGGTGCAGATGAAGCCCCAGGTACGCGGCTGGATGACCATCGAAGGTGTCCCTGATCTGTCGAGTGCGGACAGTTTAGCGGCGGACATTGTGGCCGTGCGATAACGCATGCCATGATGCGCGCGGATGAGCATCGAGGCGCAAAACGACTGGCGATCGCAGCTGTTGACACGGCTGCGTTCGCGCTGGCTGCTGAAAACGATCGGCATCGCCGTCTACATCACGGCGTTCATGTGCACCTACTTCGCGCTGCTTAATCACCCACAATCCGCGGTCACGGTGATGCCGCTGCAGCCGCTCGATCACTGGATAGGTTTCGAACCGTGGGCCGTGGTGCCTTACGCCAGCCTGTGGCTTTACATCGGCGTGGTGCCGAGTCTGCTGTGGTTGCGTCGCGACGAAATGGGCCGTTATCTGGCCGCGGTCACCCTGCTCAGCCTGGCCGGTTGCGGCATCTTTTATTTTTGGCCGACGGCAGTGCCGGCGTTTCCGCTGGACTGGTCGGCGTGGCCGCTGGTGACCTGGCTGAAATCGACCGACGCCTCCGGCAATGCCTGTCCGTCGCTGCACGTGGCGTTTTCGGTGCTGACGGCGATCTGGCTGCACTGGCTGCTGCGCCGCACCGGCGCGCCGCGCTGGCTGCATGGCTTCAACGTGGTCTGGTGCGTGCTGATCGTCTGGTCGACCATGGCCACGCGCCAGCATGTGGCGCTGGACGTGGAGGTCGGCGCGCTGCTGGGCGGTCTGCTGGCACTGGTCTGTCTTTATTTTCGGCCCGTCCCCGTGCGCCAGCCCGATGTGTGCGGATGATTCAAAGGTTGTTCGAGGTTCCCTATTGGGAGCGCGCGGGCTTGCTAAAATGGCGGCGGGTTTTGGCGCACGGCGTGTGCGCGGGGATGGCGTATTGAGCAACGAAAGTCTGGCCATGGCAGGCAAGCATGACGCGGGCGCGTGGGCGGGCCGGTGGTGGCGCAAGTGCGGCACGGGCCTGTGTTTTGTCGTCTACGGCGCCGTGGGCTGGCTGGGTGGGTTGACCGTGCTGCCGCTGATTCTGCTGTGGCCGGGATCGCCGGCGGCGCGCGAACGGCGCATCCGCGGCGTGGTCGGCTTGTCCTTCCGCTGGCTGCTGGCGCTGATCGCCGCGCTGCGCCTGGGTCATGTCGAAATCGAAGGTCGCGAATGGCTCGATCAGGTCGACGGCCGCCTGCTGGTGGCCAATCACCCGATGTATCTGGACGTGGTGGCGCTGATCGGCCTCCTGCCGCAGGCCGACTGCGTGATCAAGCGGGCCATGTGGCGCAACCGCCTGTACCGGCGCTTCGTCGAGGCCACCGGCTACATCAGCAATGCCGGCACCACGGATCTGCTGAGCGACTGCGTGGCTTCGCTGCAACGCGGGCGGCCGTTGATCCTGTTCCCCGAGGGCACGCGTTCGACGCCCGGCGAGCCGCTGCGCTTCTGCCGCGGGGCCGCCCAGGTGGCGGTGCGCAGCGGCTGCGAAGTGCTGCCGGTGGTGATCCGCTGCGAACCGCTGGCGTTGGGCAAGGGACAGTCCTGGCACACGGTGTCGGATCGCCCGTGGCGGCTGCGCATATGCATTTGTCCGCCGCGCAAATTGTCCGAGCTGGGCTGGCGCGAGGGCATGCCGCACGGCGTGGCGGCACGGCGGGTGACGCAGGCCATGCAGGACTTTTTCACGCGTCAACTGGAGGGTCGCGCGGCTTGCGCGCCGGACGCGGAAACAGACATGCCCCGGCTTGCCATGGGCATGATGGAAGACGCCTGATGCCGCAAGACACGCATTCCCTCCCCGGCGGCCTGCCGCGGGTCGTCAAGATGGCGATGGGCGCTATTCTGCTCGGCTACCCCGTGGCCATCTATCTCGCGCACGACCACTTCACGCCCAGCCAGATGTTGGCGGGCCTGTTGATCCTGCTGGCGCTGCGTTCGCTGGTCTCGGCCTGGGTGCTGCGCCGCCGGATGGCGCAGCAAATCGTTCTGGCCGTGGTGTTGGCCATCGCGGCCGTCGTCGTGCTGGTGCGGTTCGGCCACGTGCGCATGCACTGGCTGCGCTTCTACCCGATGCTGTTCGACCTGGGCGTGGCGGCGATGTTCTTCGGCTCGCTGTTCACCGCGCGACCGCTGGTGGAGCGCATCGCGCGCATCTTTCATCCCGACCTGCCGCCTTCGGGCGTGCGCTACACGCGCCGCGTCACCCAGGTCTGGGCTGCCTTGATGCTGCTGATCGCCCTGGTGTCGCTGTACACGGCCATGGCCGGATCGCTGCGGTTCTGGTCGCTGTTCAACGGCTTGATCGTGTACGCGGTGATTGCCCTGGCGTTCGTCTGCGAATACGCCGTGCGCCGCCACGTGAAGCGCAAGTGGGAGGCCGCATGAACGGTTTGCCGGCAGTGCTCGCGCGACACCCGCATGACGACGGCATCGACCTGGAACTGCACGTGCCTGCCGATTGTCCGTGGTTCGAGGGGCATTTCGACGGCTGGCCGATCCTGCCCGGTGTGGTGCAGATCGGCTGGGCCGCCTGGTTCGCCGCCGACTGGAGCGGGCGCGAGACGCCGCCCGCCGTCATGGACCGGGTCAAGTTCAAGCGTCCGATCACGCCGGACGCGCGCCTCAGGCTGTGTCTGCGCCGCGTCGGCGACCGGCTGCATTACGAATTCCTGCTGCTGTTGCCGGAGGGTCCGGTCAGCGCCTCCAGCGGCGTGTTCGACGATCGGGAACCGACATGACGTTCAAGCCCTGCGCCGTGGTTCCGGTGTACAACCACCACGCCTGCCTGGACAAGGTGGTGACGGCGCTGCGCGACCACGACCTGCCGGTCTGCCTGGTCGACGACGGCAGCGATGCGACCACCCGCGAAGTGCTGGAAGCGCAGGCCGCGCGGGTCGGCGTCGAGTGTCTGCACCTTGCGGCCAACCAGGGCAAGGGCGCGGCCGTCATGGCCGGCATCGCGCATGTGGGCGCCGAGGGTTTCACGCACGCGCTGCAGGTGGATGCCGACGGCCAGCACGACCTGGACGACGTGCCGCGCTTGCTGGCCCTGGCCGCCGAGCATCCGGGGTGCCTGATTTCCGGGTGCCCGCGTTACGACGACAGCGTGCCGGCGGTGCGTTTCTACTGCCGTTATCTCACCCACGCCATGGTCTGGCTGGAAACCCTGTCGTTCTCGCTCATCGACAGCATGTGCGGCTTTCGTGTGTATCCGGTGGCGCCGACGCTGGCGCTGGCACGGCGCGCGCGCATCGGTCGGCGCATGGATTTCGACACCGACGTCATGGTGCGCCTGTACTGGGCCGGCACCGATTGCCGTTTCGTGCCCACCCGCGTGCGCTATCCCGTCGACGGCGTCTCGCATTTCCGCATGTTCAAGGACAACGTGCGCATGACCTGGTTGCACGTGCGCCTGTTCATCGGCATGCTGCCGCGCGTGCCGGCGCTGATCGGGCGCGGCAGGGCGAGGCGGCACGCGGGATGATCGGGTAGAGTGCGTTTTTTCGACCGACCGGCTTGCCGCATGTCCGCATCCTCGCCCGAGACGCCCCGAAAAAGCCGTCGCCGCCTCGACCAGCGGGCGCTGGTGCACGCCTGGGTGGACATCGAGGTGCCGTTTCCGGACGTGGACGCCGCCGGCATCGCCTGGCACGGCAACTACTTCCGCTATTTCGAGGCCGCGCGCGCCGTGCTGCTGCGCAAGATCGGCTACGATTACCCGCAGATGCGCGCGTCGGGCTTTGCCTGGCCGCTGGTCGATTGCCATGCACGCTTCCTCAAACCGCTCACCTACGCGCAAGGCATTCGCGTCGAGGCCGGGCTGATGGAGTGGGAAAATCGCATGAAGGTCGAATACCTGGTCACCGACGCGGCCACCGGCGAGCGTCTGGCCACCGGCGAAACCGTGCAATGCGCGGTCACGCTCGATACCTGGGAGCTGCAGCTGGCCAGCCCGCCGGCGCTGCTGGATTGCCTGAAGAGTTATCTATGAATATCCCGATGGAAGCATTCCACGTAGGGCGGGCATTGCCCGCCGTCGAAGGTTCATGCATGCGGCGAGCCACGGCGGGCAGTGCCCGCCCTACGGGTTTTCGGCTGTGGGTCGGGCTGTTCCTGCTTGGCATGATGGTTTCGGCACTCGCGGTCGCTGCCGCGCCGGACGGTTTTGCCGCCAATTTCGTGCAGACGCGCACGCTGCCGGGCTTTGCGCAACCGCTGATAAGTCACGGGCAGATGCATTTCAGCGCCAAGGGCGGCTTCCATTGGGAAATCACCGAGCCGTACCACTACGTGTTCGACATGCAGGGCGGCCAGGCGCACGAAGTGCTGCCCGACGGCACCCGGCGCATGCTGAAGGCGGATCAGACGCCCTGGCTACGAGCCGTCGAACGCCTGTTCGTGGGTGCGCTGTCGGGCGATCAGGAACGTCTGCAACGCTATTTCACGGTCGCCATCGAGCCGCTCGCCAAGGGTCGGCACGTCACGCTCTCGCCCAAGGCGGACAGCGCGATGGCCAAGGTCATCCGGCGCATCGAGGTGACCGAAACCGCGCCCGGCCATCCGAGCCATCTGGCCATCGACGAAGTATCCGGCGCGCACATGGACATCCGCTTCACGCCGCTCGATGCGGCTGCCGGATCTGAATGAACAGGCGCAGCGTGGCCCGCTGGACCGTGTGGGCGTTGACGCTGGGCCTTCTGTGCGCCGCGGCGGCATGGCGCGTGGATCCGGCCGGGCCGGTCGAAACCAACGTCCTGACCCTGCTGCCCGATCGTCACGACAACCAGGCGCTGGACGCCGCCACCGAACGCAGCCGCGACGCCTTCAGCCAGCAACTGCTGGCGCTGGTCAGCGGTCCGGACGATGCCACGACGCGCAAGGCGGCCATGGCCGCACGGCAGACGTTGCTGGCCGCCGGGCTTGAGACCACGAACGCCGGCAACAAGGTCGATCAGGCGCTGGCGCTGTATCGCCAACACGCCTTCGCCTTGCTGCCGCCATCGGCACAAACGCGCTACGAACGTGAGGGCGCGAAGGCGCTGGCGACGGACGTCGCCGTGTCGCTGGCCAGTCCCGCCGGCATGGTCAGTCTGGGCGACGATCCGGGCGGCTATGCCGGTCGCTTCATGGCCAGCCTGCCGCGTCCGTATCCCGATTTTCTGCCCGACGGCCCGTTGATGTCGGCCAGCCGCGGCGATCAGCGCGTGTTCCTGCTGCGTCTTTCCGCGGGCAAGGCATTCGGCACACACGATTCCGCCCGCGCCGCCGAGGCCGTCGCGGCCGCTACGGCGAAGGTGGCCGGGATCTGCGGCAACTGCCGATTCGAGGCCACCGGCGCGGCCCTGTTCGCCGATGCCGCGCGCCACGAGGCCAAGCACGAAACCACTTGGCTGTCGGTGACCTCGACGCTGCTCATCATGCTGCTGATCGCCTGGGTGTACCGCTCGCTGGCACCGCACGTGCTGGGTTTCCTGCAGCTGTTCGCCAGCGTGGCGGCGGGCGGCGCGGCGGTGATCGCCGCGTTCGGCTCGATCAACATCCTGACCCTGGTGTTCGGTACCACGCTGCTGGGCATCGCCATCGACTACGCGTTCCTGTATTTCTCCGAATACTGGTTCGGCCACAGCGCGCCCGATGCGGTGATGCGCAAGATCCGCGCCGGCCTCGGCGTGGGGCTGCTGACCGGCGTGCTGGCGTTCGCCTTCCTGGCCATGACCGGATTTCCGGCACTGACCCAGATTGCGCTCTTTTCGGTGGCCGGCCTGCTCGAAGCGGCGCTGGTGGTGGTGCTGATCTTCCCGGTCACGCTGACGCGCGCGCCGACGGTGCCCGAACACGCCGCGGTGCGCTGGCCGGCGCGGTTCATGGCGCGCGCGGGCCGCGCTTCGCGCTGGCGTTACCTGCTGCCGCTGATCGCCTTGCTGGCGGCGGCGCCGGGCTGGTGGCAGCTCAAGGCCAGCGACGACGTGCGCGAATTGTCGCACTTCCCGCCGCGGCTGATGCAGGTCGATCAGCAGATCCGGCGGACGCTGGGGCGTTTCCCCGCTACCGGTTTCTACCTCGTCGAAGCGCCCAGCCTGCCCGAGGCGCTGGCGCGCGAGCATGCCCTGTTCACGCGCCTGGGCCAACAGGTGCCGGACGCCGATCCGCTGGGCCTGTCACGTTTCGTGCCGGCGCCGGCGGTGCAGCAGGCCAGTCTTGCCGCCTGGCGGCAGGTGTTGGCCGATCCCGAGGCGCTGACCCGGGCGTTCGTGAAGATGGGCTTGCCGGGCGACCTCGCGGCGCATGTCGAACGCGGCTGGAAGGCCGCGCCGCATCAGCCGTTCACGGCGCGAGCCCTGTTGCAGGCGGTGCCCGATCTCGGACATTTCGTGATCCGCACCGACCATGGCGTGGCCCTGCTGGCCACCGTGTTCGGCCAGCATGACATCGACGGCCAGCGCCTGACCGCTGCCGCCCAAGGCTTGGCGGGCGTCAGTTTCGTCCAGCCGCTGGAACGCATCGACCACACCTTCGCGCGCATCCGCGTGCGCGCCACCTGGCTGGTGGTGATCGGCTATCTGCTGATTTCGGCGCTGCTGGTGTGGCGTTACGGCTGGCGCGAGGGCGCGCGCATGATCTATCCGCCGCTGGTGGCGCTCGGCATCACGCTGGGCGCGCTGGGCTGGCTGGGCGAGCCGGTCAACGTGTTCGTGGTGGTGGCGCTGATCCTGATCCTGGGCCTGGGGCGCGACTACACCGTGTTCCTGCGCGAGGTTGGCGCGCGCGAGCGTTCGCCGGCGCTGGCGGTGACGCTGTCGGCCACGACCACGCTGCTGTCCTTCGGCCTGCTGTCGCTGAGCCGCATTCCGGCCCTGCACGCCTTCGGCCTGGCGACCCTGATCGGCATCTTCGCCAGTTATCTGCTGGCGCCGCTGTCGCTGCCGCCCACGCGCGCGGACGAGGGATCATCATGAAAGTACGTCTTCTTGCTTGCCTGCTGCTGTGCCTGGCCTGCGTCGGCTGCGCCAGCCTGCCGCCGCTGCCGCCTGCCTGCGTGAAGATCGGCCCGGCTGGCGCGATCTGCCCGCTGCCGCCGTCGGCTCTGCCGAAGGTCGAGGCAAGCCATCTGGTCACAGTCACGCACCAGGGACAGTCGCACACCTTTCTCGGTCGCCTCGGCATCGACGACAAGGCCTTGCGCCTGGCCGGCGCCAGCCTGTTCGGCACGCATCTTTTCACCATCACCTGGGACGGCCAAACGGTGACGAGCGAGCCGCCCGAACCGAACATGCATCCGAAGCTGATGGTGGCGATGCTGGAAGTGGCCCTGGCCGATCCGACGGTTCTGCGTCCACAGCTCCACGGCATGACGCTCACGCTGGAACGCAAAGGTGGCGTCGAAACCCGCGAACTTGTCGAGCACGGGCATCTGGTCGCACACATTGAACGACGCGGCGAGACGTTGGCGACCGCGCGGCTTTCCATCCGCATTCCGCCAGCCGATCTGACCTTGCAATTGAAGCCGCTGACGGAGGGTACGCACTGATGGCTTTTCCGAGCCCCGTCGAATTGCTGCCGCACACGGGCAGCGCCGTGCTGATCGACGAAATCCTTGAAGACGACGACGACGGCATCGTGGCCGCCGCCGCCATCACGGCCGCGCATCCGTTCTTCGTCGCCGGTCGCGGTGTGCCGGTGTGGGTCGGCATCGAGTTGATGGCGCAGGCCATCGCCGCGCATTCGGGGCTGGTGGGGCGGCGCGCGCAGCGCACGCCGCGGCGCGGCATGCTGCTGGGCACGCGCCGTTACCAGGGTCACACGCCGTGGTTCGCCGAAGGCGCGCGGCTCAGCATCCACGCGGCGGTCACTTTCGGGCAGGAAGGCGGCATGGCGGCCTGCGCCTGCCGCATCGACAGCGACGGCAAGGTGCTTGCCGAAGCCACCATCATCATCATCGAGGAGGACGCGGCATGAGCGCATCCCGACGCGTGCTCGTCACCGGCGCCAGCGGCGGCATCGGCGGCGCCATCGCCCAGGCCCTGGCAAAGGACGGTTTCGACCTGGTGCTGCACTACCGCAGCAACGCCGCTGCCGCCGAGACGCTGGCCGAAGCCATTCGCGCCGACGGCGGCACGGCCGCCACGCTGGGTTTCGACATCACCGACCGCGAAGGCGCGCGGCAGGCGCTGGAAGCCGACATCGAAGCCCACGGCCCGTTCTGGGGTGCGGTTCTGAACGCCGGCATCAGCGCCGACAACGCGTTTCCGGCGCTCACCGGCGAGGACTGGGATCGCGTCGTCGACACCGGTCTGGACGGCTTCTACAACGTGCTGCATCCGCTCGTCATGCCGCTGGTGCGCAAGCGCCAGGGCGGACGCATCGTCACCATCGCCTCGGTCGCCGGCTTGATCGGCAACCGCGGCCAGACCAACTACAGCGCCGCCAAGGCCGGCCTGATCGGCGCCACCAAGGCGCTGGCGGTGGAGCTGGCCAGCCGCCGCATCACCGTCAACTGCGTCGCGCCGGGCCTCATCGAAACGGGCATGATCGAAGACGCGCCGGTCGAGGAAATCCTCAGGCACGTGCCGCTCGGGCGCGCCGGCAAACCCGAGGAGGTGGCGGCGCTGGTCGCCTTCCTGTTCAGCGATGCCGCCGCCTACATCACGCGCCAGGTGTTGTCGGTCAACGGCGGCCTGTGCTGAGATCATCCACCCCCCGAACCATTCGTCCTGCTTGAACCGTCCGTCCTGGGCGTAGGCCGCAGGCCGACGCGGAGAGCGGGCAAGGATGCCCGCGCTTTGAGGAGCGAGGAAGTCGAAGGACATGGCGTGACCATACTGGGTGCGCTTCGGGAAAGATGATTGCTGAACATTGCGGCTAAACTGTGCGCATGAATGCCCCGCGCAGATCTTCCCGCATGACCCGGCGCATCCCGGCGCCGCACATCCCGACCAGTGCCCGCGCCGGCACACGCCCGGAAGACAGCTCCACCCGCGCCGAAAAGGTGCTGGCCTGGCTGCTGAAGACACTGCGCCTGCCGCCAAAAGCGCGCGCCAAGGCCAACGACTATCTGGTGCTCACGCGCATGGATCGCCCGATCGGCGCGCTGCTGCTGTTGTGGGCCTGCTGGTGGGCGCTGTGGCTGGCGGCGGGCGATTTTCCGCCGTGGTCGCTGCTGGCGATCTTCACCGTCGGCGTGTTCGTGATGCGCTCGGCCGGTTGCGCCATCAACGACTTCGCCGACCGCAAACTCGATCCCCAGGTCAAGCGCACCGCCGGACGGCCGATCGCCTCGGGTCGGGTCAAGCCGTGGGAAGCGTTGGTCGTCTTCGTCGTGCTGCTGCTGATCGCCTTCGGCCTGGTGCTGCTGACCAACCCGCTGACCGTCAAGCTGTCCTTCGCCGGCGCCGCGCTGGCGGCCATCTACCCTTTCACCAAACGCTACACGCACCTGCCGCAGGTGGTGCTGGGCGCGGCCTTCGGCTGGTCGATCCCGATGGCCTTCGCGGCGGTCAGCGGGCATGTGCCGCCGCTCGGCTGGCTGCTGTTTCTCGGCAACGTGCTGTGGTCGACCATCTACGACACCGAATACGCCATGGTCGACCGCGAGGACGACCTCAAGGTCGGCGCCAAATCCACCGCCATCCTGTTCGGCGAACTCGACCGCGTCATCATCGGCATGCTGATGGCGACCTTCGCCCTGACCATGGCCCTCGTCGGCCAACGCGCGCACCTGGGCTGGCCGTACTGGGCCGGCTTCGCGGTGGCCATGGCCCTGTTCGTCTACCAGCAATGGCTGATCCGCCACCGCCAACGCGGCCCCTGCCTGACCGCCTTCCGCAACAACAACTGGGTCGGCTTCGCCCTTTGGCTGGGCCTGCTGGTGGCGCTGGCCATCCGCTGACCCTACGCGCTCAGCCATGGGACGGGAAGCTCCTTGGGTTTGATTCCACCAAAAGAGACACGACCGGCGTGTCTCTTGCTAAAAGTTGTACACCAGATTGGTCGTATAAAGCTGATCCGTACTCTTGATGCCCGGTCGGGTGGTGGAGTTGTAGCGCAGCTGGTAACCCAGTTTCAGCGCCAGTTTCTTGGTCATGCTGACGGACAGGCCGAGGTCGTTCTGGTAGTACTTGTTCTTGGAGCCGGCTTCGACCAACAGGGTGTCCTGCAGCTTGGTGTTGACGGTGAGCTGCCAGGTCCAGTTGACCAGGCCGCGCGCCACCAGTTCGTGCTGTACGGGCGGCCTGACGGTCACGGTCTGGCCGTTGACGACTTCGGTGGTGTAGGCCGGCTGGTAACGCTTGTAACCGGGACCGATTTCGAACGACAGCTCGGTGCTGGCATTTTTCAGCATGATGTAGCCGTAGCCGAGCGATACGGTGCCCTGCCAGAGGTTGGAGCCGAAGTCGTCGTGCTCGTAGCGCAGGGCGCTGACGATGTAGCTGCGCGGGTCGAACTTGTAGCCGACCGAGGCGCCGCCTTCGTAGCGGTTGGCGGTGGTGCTGAACTGGGTGATCGACTCACCCGTGGCCGGGTCGATCACGGTGACGTCGCCCTTGGAACGCATGCCGGTCAAATAGAAGCTGTTCTTCCAGATCTCGTTTTCCTGCTTGAGGTTGAGCTTGGCGTTCAGGTTTTCGGTGTGCGAGTTGCCGCGCGACATGGCGAAACCGAATTCGCCCGATCCGGACCAACTGCTCTGGCTGGTACTGCTGGCGGCGTCCTGGGCCATGGCAGCCATGGGCAGGTACAGGGTCAGGACGGTGGCGAGGGCAAACAGTCGGAGTGGGAGTCTCATAGGCATTGGGTATCGATGGGGACGATGACAAGGGACGTGCAGGCGCTGGCCCGCATCACAGGATTGTCACAGTGTAGCGGGGGGTTGGACCGGGGCAAGCAGGAGAGCGTTCCGGTGCGGCGGTCGGCATTCATTCATGTGCAGGCGGATGCGGCAGCCGATACCCCTTGCAGGGGCGGCGGCGGCGTCTCATGCTGTGTCGACATTGACTATCGATGGTGCGGCCATGGACCGTTACGAGCGCATTCTCACCCTGCATCGCAAGTTGAAAAATGCCCGCTATCCGGTACCGCTTGCGCAACTGCTGGACGACCTGGCCTGCTCGCGCGCCACGCTGTACCGCGACATCGCCTTTCTGCGCGACGCCCTGGGGGCGCCGGTGGAAAGCGCCGGCGGCGACGAGGCGGCGTTCAGCTATGCCGATGACGAGGGCGAACGGTTCGAGCTGCCCGGCCTGTGGCTGACCAGCGAGGAGCTGGCGGCGATCCTGGCGCTCAACGAATTGATCGGCCGGTCCGATCCGGGCGTGCTGACCGGCGCGCTGGCGCCGTTCAAGTCGCGCATCCAGCACCTGCTGGCCGACCGGGTCAGCGGCGAGTCGCCGCCGATCGAGCGCATCCGCGTCATTCCCTATGGCGCGCGCAAGCTCGACCAGCATACCTTCCGCATCGTCGCCGGCGCGGTGCTGGAGCGGCGCCGCCTGACCTTCCACTACCGCGCCCGCACCACCGGCGACGACAGCCGGCGCGACGTGTCGCCACAGCGGCTGACGCATTACCGCGACAACTGGTACCTGGACGCCTGGGATCACCATCGCGATGCCCTGCGCAGCTTTGCCGTCGATCGCATCACTGACGCGCATGTCGGCAACGAGCGCGCGCGCGATATGGAGAACGAGGAACTGGATGCGGTGCTGGCATCCAGCTACGGCATCTTCGCCGGCAAGCCGCGCGCCTGGGCCACGGTGCGCTTTTCGTCGCACGCGGCGCGCTGGGTGGCCGACGAGCACTGGCATTCCGAACAGCAGGGCAGCTGGCTCGCCGACGGACGCTACGAGTTGCGCTTGCCGTATTCCAATTCCAGCGAGCTGCTGCGCGACATCCTCAAGTACGGCGCCGATGCCGAAGTGGTGGCGCCCACGGAATTGCGCGAAAAGATGAAAATCCAGCTGCAGCTGGCGCAGGGCATGTACCAAGACAAGTCCTGAAACCTACCGTTCGTCCTGAGGTATCGAAGGATGAACAGCGAGTTGTTCAGAGAACCCCGAGTGCGAAACCATCCTGCGCACCAAACCCTCCGTTGCATCAAGGTAACTTTCTTTCATGAGTGACACCCCGACCGAACCACCCCGCCCGCGCGTGGCATTGTCCCTGGGCGCTGGCGGCGCCAAGGGTCTGGCCTACATCGGCGTCATCGAGGAAATCGAGGCTTGCGGTTACGAGATCGTGGCCATCGCCGGCAGTTCCATGGGTGCGCTGATCGGCGGCATCTACGCGGCCGGCAAGCTTGACGTCTATCGCGACTGGGTATCGGCGCTGGCCAAGCTGGACGTGCTGCGGCTGGTGGACTGGTCGTTGTCGGGCGGCGGCCTGATCAAGGGCGAGCGCATCATCGACGTGCTGCGCGAACTGATCGGCGACGAACGCATCGAGGATCTGCCCATCGCCTATACCGCCGTGGCCACGGACATCGACCGGCAACGCGAAATCTGGCTCGACCGCGGCCCGCTGTTCGACGCCATCCGCGCCTCCATCGCCATTCCCTCCGTGTTCCGCCCGCACATGCGCAACGGCCGGCGTCTGGTCGATGGCGGCCTGCTCAACCCGGTGCCGGTAATGCCGCTGTTGAGTACCGACAGCGATTACATCGTCGCCGTCAGCGTGGACGGTCCTGCCGAAAAGGCGCCGCTGCGTGTGGAACAGGCGGCGGACGCCGAGGATGCCACGCCACCCGGCCATCGTCAGCGCATCGCCGAATTCGTGTCGCGCCTGGTGCCTCACGGCGAACCGAAAGTGCACGAGCCGGGGGCGCTGGAGCTGCTGAACCAGGCCATGGACCTGATGCAGGCCAACCTCGCCAGCCTGCGCCTGGCCGCCTACCGGCCGGATTTGCTGATCGAGCTGCCGCGCAACATGGCCACCTCCTACCAGTTCTACCGCGCCCGCGAACTGATCGAGCGCGGGCGCAGCAAGGCGCGCGAGGCACTGGATGGTTGGGAACGACTGGAACCGCCGCGACCAAGTACGGCCCGCGACCGCGCGTAGGATGGGATTTGACCCGCCCTGCAAAGGTTCAAGACAATCGTTTTTCGAGGTAAGTCTTGAGCACCACGGCGTTGTTGTGCGTCTCGTCGCGGGCCCCGAACAGCAGTGTCAGTTTTTTGCTCTTGCGCGCCATGTCGAGCAGCGGTTTCCAGCCGTCCTCGTTGGCGTCCAGCTCGGCGATGAAACGCTTGCGGAATTCGCTCCACTTGTCCGGATCGTGCCCGAACCACTTGCGCAGGTCGTCCGAGGGCGCGACATCCTTGCACCACTCGTCCAGCGCCGCCTTGTCCTTGCTGACGCCGCGCGGCCACAGGCGGTCGACCAGGACGCGTTTGCCGTCGGATGCGGCGGCATCTTCGTAAATGCGTTTGATGGCAATGCTCATGGCATTTCTCCCGAAATGGATGCCATCAGCATACGCTCTGATTGCGCGTGCCATAAACGAAGTCCGTTCGCCCCGAGGTATCGAAGGGCAATCTTCAAGTTCCCCGTGCCGTTCGATACGCGCAGCGTACCCGTGCTGGGCTTGTCGAAGCATCATCACGAACGGAAGTGGCTTTCGGCTGAAATGGAATACTGTCGTTCGTTGGTCGTATGTGGGCGGCGGCGCCGTCAGCGGATTTCGTCGACGCCGGTCACCTTGGCGCGACGCATCAGCCAAGCCACGCCGCGCAGGTCGTAGAGGCCGACCCACAGGCGGTCGAGCATGCCGTACTTGGACGTGCCGCGCGTGCGCGGACGATGGCTCACCGGCACGCTCTGGCTGGCGAATCCCGCGCGCTTGACCAGCGCCGGCAGGTAGCGGTGCATGTGGTCGAAATAGGGCAGGCGCAGGAACACTTCGCGCTCGACGAGTTTCAGCCCGCAGCCGGTATCGGGCGTGGCGTCCTTGAGCATGCGCGAACGCACCGCGTTGGCGATTTTCGAGGAAATGCGCTTGTTGAAGCTGTCGCGGCGCGTGGTGCGCCAGCCGGCAAACAGGCGTACGTCGGCGTCGGCGGCATCGCGCGCGGCGAGCAGTCTGGGAATGTCGGCCGGATCGTTCTGGCCATCGCCATCCAGCGTGGCGACCCATGGCGCGCGCGCCGCGCGCATGCCGTTCCACACCGCCGTGCTCTGGCCGCTGCGGGTGACGTGGTGCAGCACCCGCAACTCCGGATAACGCGCCTTTTCGCGCGTCAGCACGGCCAGGCTGTCGTCGTCGCTGTCGTCGTCGATGTAGATGATTTCGAAATCGACGCGGCCCCGCAGGGCGGCGGCGATTTCGGCCAGCAGGGGCGGGATGTTGTCGCGCTCGTTGAAAACCGGCACGACCACGGACAATTCTGGCATGAGGGATTCCCGGATCAGTCGGGGCATTATCGCGCATGTGCGCGATGCGTTTCAGGCCGCGTGAATTTTCACTTGCCGGCGAAAGTCACGGCGTAGGTGCTGGTGCCGTCGCCATGATCCTTGAGCAGACGCAAGGGCAACCCCAGCGACTCCGCCAGACCCAGCTTGCCCGAAGGCGCCGTCACGGTCACCGGGCCGGCGGCCTCGAGGGGCGCGAAATGCCACGAACGCGCGGGCACGTCCTTGCGGGTGAGGTGCGGGTGCTTTTCCAGCCAGCGGATCAGGATGGCGCGGTTGCCGTCGGGCGCGTTGAGCAACGTGTGGTTGCCGTCCAGACCGGGGAAATGGCCCCCGCCGGCGGCGCGGTAGTTGTTGGTGGCGACGATGAAGGTTTGTTCCGGCGTGACCGGTTTGCCCTGCCAGGTGAGGCTGACGATGCGCCGGCCGCGCGGCTGGCTGACGTCGATGACGTAGGCAAGGCCGGGGCCCTGGATCTGGTCGAAGTTGAAACCGGGCATGCGCGTGTTGATGAGCGGCTGCGCGGCGCGCTGGTGCGGGTCGATGCGGTTGAAGCGGTCGGCCGAGCGCTCCAGCCAGGCCTTGAGCGTGGCGCCGTCGATCTTCACCGCCGCCAGCAGGTTGGGGTAGTAATAAAGGTCGGCGGCGTTGCGGATGGTGATCGCACCCGGCGCGACGTTGGTGTAATCGTCGGGGCCGCCATAGCCGGTGCGGAAAGCGGCGGCCGCCGACAGCACCGGCACGTTGGCGAGCGCGGGGCGGTTTTCGGCCACCCAATGTTTGACGTAGTCGCGCTGCGCCGCATTGACCACGCTGAGCGCGCTCATGTTGCCGAGATCCGCAAAGTACGTGCTCATGCGGAAATCGGCATGGCCGATGGGTTTTTGCACGTAGACGACGGTGGCCTGGTGCAGATTTCCCATCAATGCGGCGATGTGCGCATCGGCCGGCACGCAGTCGTTCTTGCGCGGACAGGTCGGCTCGACCTCGCTGCGCGCGGCGGCGGCATCGGACACCCAGCGGCCGTCGCGATAGTGCAGCCGGAGATGGATCATGCCGAGATCGCTGCCGAAAAAGCCGCCCATCACCGCCGGCACGCCGTTGACGTGGCCGGTGACGTCATCGACGGCTTTCATGTGCGCGAAGCGCGGGCCGGGGAAATCGGTGTGCGAGTGGCCGAGCAGCATGG
The DNA here is from genome assembly GCA_035708045.1 of Rhodanobacteraceae bacterium. Taxonomy (GTDB): domain Bacteria; phylum Pseudomonadota; class Gammaproteobacteria; order Xanthomonadales; family Rhodanobacteraceae; genus Oleiagrimonas. The sequence goes on from DASSTF010000048.1 coordinate 26,416, forward strand.
CGTCGATGCCGGGCACCTTGGCCAGATACCAGCCGGCGTTTTCCATCTGCGGCGTGTACGGCGCGGTGTCGAGCCCGCCATGCACCAGCGCGACGATGATGTCCGGGTGTTGCGCCTCGAGCTGCGGCAGGTACTTTTTGGCCGCCTCGACCACGCCCATGACGCGCACGCGGCCTTCGAGATGGCGCTTGTCCCACTGCATGATCGGCGGCGGCGCGAAACCGAGCACGCCGATGCGGATGGGCGCGCGAATAGTCTTGCCGTCGGGCGTGGTGGCCGTGAGGGTACGCTTGAGCACCAGCCAGGGGCGGATCAGCGGCTTGCCGGTTTCCAGGCTGACGACGTTGGACAGCACCAGCGGATAATGCGGCCCGGCGCAATGCCCGGCCTTGACGCCCTTGACCCGCATCGGCTGACCGCTGACCTGCGCCAGGAACGGCAGCCCGTAATTGAATTCGTGATTGCCGAACGTGCCGGCGTCGTAGCCGATGGCGTCCATGGCCTTGTACACGCCCAGCTCCTTGCCGCACGGCAGCGGCTTGACCAGCGCCTGATAATCGGCCGGCACCGTGCCCTGGATGGTGTCGCCGGCATCGAACAGCAGGGTGTTGGCGTAATGTTTGCGCGCGCGCTCGATCAGCGTGGCGGTGCGGGTCAGGCCGACGTGCGGATTGGGCTTGAGCTTGAAGTAGTCGTAACCCAGCACGTGCGCGTGGATGTCGGTGGTTTCCAGCAGCGTCAGCTTGGCGGTGCTGCCAGCGGGGACGTTGGACGGCGTCCCAGCGATGGCCAAACCGGAAAAGAGCGCCATGAGACCGCAGGCATATTTGATGTTCTTGTGCATTTTGTCGATCACCGGGTTACCTCCCTCGTGGGAGCCTCGAAAGCCCCCAATCCATCACTCCGGCGAAAGCCGGAATGACGGACGGGACAGAGTTTTTCGAGGTTTGAGGAAAAGATGTGGGATTGTCACGAATGAGCCGGTTCGCTGGCCGTCATCTTCAGCACCGAATGGCGCAGCTCACGCGACAGGATCACGCGCGCATCCTCGACCACTTCGGCCAGCATGGGATTGAAATCGAGCTTGCCGTTCTCGTTGCCCCACACGACCTTGCGCTCACGCAGTTTCTGGATGAAGCCGCGGAACAGCGCCTTGTCGAAAAACTCCGGCGCGCTCAGTTCGTGCAGCAGGCTGACGCGCTCGGCGGTGAGCGTGCAGGCGGCTTCCAGTTCGCCCGCGCCAAGTGCGCCCTGGCCGTGGCTGACCAGGGTGGCGATGACGATGTAGTAACGCTCGAACGCCTGCATCAAACTGCGCGCCACGATCTTGAGCTGGAAGGCGCCATCGTCCTGGCCCGGCGCGCGTTCCAGCAGGCGACCGTTGCCGCGTGCATCGAGCAGGCCGCGGGCGATGAAAAAGTCCAGCGTGGCCGCCAGCTCGGCGACAAATTCGTCCTCGTTCCAGCGCAGGAACAGCTCGCCCTGGATGAACGGGTAGATCACGCGCCCCAGCCGCAGGATCGAGGCCCGCGACATGCGCCGGTTGTTGAGGAAGCAGCTCGCCACCCAGGCCGCGCAGGCCACCAGGTGCAGCACGTTGTTGCGGAAATAGCTCAGCAACACGGCCTGTTCGCCCTCGGTGACCAGCACGTCGCCCTGCTTGTGGCGGATGCGCCGGATCCATCCCATGGCCTCGCCGTGGGCGATGATGTCCGCCGGCGATTCGGCGGTCACGGTGACGCGCTCGGCGTACGGGCGTTCGGTCAGCAGCGCCTTGAGCAGTTCGAGCTGGGCCAGCAGATCCGTTTCGGCCACGGCGTGCTTGCGCGTGGACAGGATCACCAGCGCCAGCAGGTTGACCGCGTTGACGTCGGCGGTGGCGTTGATGTTGATCTGGATGCGCTCGGCCAGCGTGTCGATGGTGTGGCTCAGCCACTCCGGCTTGGCTTCCGGATCGATGTCGGCCTGCTCGCGCCAGTCGCCGGCGCAATCGTCGAGCACCTGGTTGAGTTCGACCGGCTCGCCGAAACTCAGCGTGACGTGGCCGTAATGCTGCTTGAGCACCTTGCGTGCGCCACGCAGCAGCGCCAGCCACGATTCCTTTTCCTTGGCCTGGCCGGACAGCTCGCCAATGTAGGACTTGCCCTCCATCAGCTTTTCGTAACCGATGTAGACCGGCTGGAACAGCACCGGCCGGCGTGGCGCGCGCAGGAACGCGCGCAGGGTCATCGACAGCATGCCGGCGCGCGGCTTGAGCAGGCGTCCGGTGCGCGAACGTCCACCCTCGATGAAGTATTCCAGCGGCACGCCGCGGTCGATCAGCTGCGCCATGTATTCCTTGAAGATGGTCGAATACAGCGCGCTGCCGCGAAAGCTGCGACGCATGAAGAACGCGCCGCCGCGGCGCAGGAACGAACCCAGCACCGGCAGGTTGAGATTGACCCCGGCGGCGATGTGCGGCACCACCACGCCGGCCGACTGCAGCTGATAGCTCATGAGCAGGTAATCGGCATGGCTGCGGTGGCAGGGCACGTAGATCACTTCGTGGCCGGGCGCGGCGGCGCGGGCCTGATCGAAGTGGTGCATGGAAATGCCGTCGTAGACCTTGTTCCAGAACCACGACAGCGCAAACGAGGCCGAGCGCACCACGGTGTGCGAATAATCAGCGGCGATCTCGCGCATCATGCCCTCGGCGCGTCGGCGCGCCTTCTCGCGCGAGATGTTTTCCTTGGACGCCAGCGAAGCGATGGCTTCGCGCACCGGCGCGGCGCGCAGCACGCTGTCCACCACGTTGCGGCGGTGCGACAGATCCGGCCCGATCACCGCCGCGCGGATGCGCCGGAAGTGCGTGCGCAACACCCGCGCCACCTTGCGCGTGGTGCGTTCGATGCGTTCGCCGGCGGATTCCTCCAGCACCTCGCGCAAGCTCACCGGACGCGAAAAATGCACCACCGTGTCGCGCCCGTTGAGCAGCAGCGCGAGCAGGCGGCGGAAGCGGCCCACCACCACCCAGTCTTCGGAAAACAGCACGCGGAACCACCCCGATTCGCGGCCCGGCGCGCGGCCCACGTAGATGGCCACCGGCACCAGCTGCACGTCCTCGTCGGGCATCGCTTCCAGCCCTTCCAGGAGACGTTTCAACTCGGCATGCATGGCGCCGCGCCGGGTGCGCCCGAACACGCCGCCCGGACGCCGGGTGAGGGCGAACATGGCGTGCTGGTGATGGCTCGTGCCGGGCACGCCGGCAAACGGCGACGGCAGGCCCGCCTCGCGGCAGGCGCGTTCCAGGATCAGCGTGTCGGACAGGCCGCGGCGTTCGACCACGTAGCACACCGGCACATCCGGATCGAGCAGCGTGGCCGGTTCGGCCGGATCGCGCTTGATGCGCACCCAGGGCCGCAGCAGGCGGCCCGTCAAGGCGCGCCACCAATGCGGGCGCGGCTCCAGGATGACCGGCGGCGTCGAGGCCGTCGATGGAACGTGCGAGGTAGACATGGTGTTCATTTTAAACGCACTGTCCACCACGGGTTCGGGCGCGCCGGCCATGAGTCATGCATCAATGCGTCGTGGCGCCCGTCGCCGGGACGGAAGCCGCCGTTGCCGGCGCACTGGCCGCTGGAGCGACGCTGGCAGCCGGGGCCGCGCTGCCGGCATGAGCCAATTTGGCCTGCCGCTTCTGCCAGCTCTTGACGACGTCGTCGAGGTACCAGCGCTTGTCCTTGCGCACCATCTCGAGGTTGCTGGTCATGGGCTTGCCGAGGATGGTGTAGTCCACCTCGACCGTGGCCGTGTCGCCTTTCTGTTCAAGCGTCTTGACCTTGGCCGAATCCAGGATGGTGTTCACCGACAGACCGTACATTTCCAGCAACTGCTCGGCGCCCTTCCAGGCCGTGGCGTAACGCTGCATGGCCTGCTCGTAGGTCAGGCTGTAGGCCTGATCCAGCGACTTCAGGTCGAGCGCGCGCGCGGTGTCCACGACGATGCCGACGGCCTGCTTGGCCTTGGCCTGATCGCCCCAGTCGGTATTCTGCGCCCACGTGGACAGCGCATCGAGCACACCGCGCGCCTGGCTCTTCTGTTCGGCGGTCATGTTCTTGGCCTGGGTGATCTTGGTGCCGGCCATGATGCGGAAAATACCCACCATCATCGGCAGGCGCTGCTTGCCCTTGGTTTCCCAGTTCTTCAGCGCCGGCTGCAGCTTCGCGAACAGCTTCTTCTTGGCATCCGGCTCGGTGAATTCCTGCATCTGCTTCTTGAAACGCGCGCGATCGGCGTCGGTGATCCTGGCGAGCGCCTCGTCGCGATCCTTGCCCCAGTCGGCGCGGAGCTGCTTGTAGGCGGCCGGCGGCATCGCGTGCTGGGCCAGCTGGTCGATATCCACGGCCTTGAGGTCCTGGATCAGGCTCTGCACCGCCGCCTGCGGCGTGCTGCTTTCGGCGGTCAGTTGTTCCTGCTTGTTCTTGTGGCACGCGGCCAGCGCCAGAGCAGCCAGCAGCATGACCAGCGGACGTACGGAAAGTTTGCGCATCTCGAAGCTTCCTTCTAGGGAATCGAGAGCGTAGGTGCAGCGCGCATGCCGGACAAGCCCCGTGAGTCACGAAAAAGGTATGCCGGGCGGGAAAAAGAAAACCCCGCGATGAAACCATCGCGGGGCAGTCCGAAATGACTCGGAAGGGAAATGACCGGTTCAGGCATGGTTGAATGCTGAACCGGTGCGGACATGTTAGTTGCACCTCAAAGTTTATGCAACACTTAATTTATTGACGGTAACTTGCTGATTTCAATGATTTAATACCATGGCGATGCAAACACTGCCGCGCCACTCAATCCAGCCCGCTCTCATACATGTGATAGCGGCATCGGTGCATGCCGAGATCTTCGTAGGTCCGCTGTGCCCGCGTATTTTCCAGCTCCACGTAAAGTCGCAGCCCGACAGCCCCGGCCTCCCGCGCGCGTCGGGCCGTTTCGGCGTACAGGGCGCGAAACACGCCCAGACGCCGCGCCTCGGGCGCCACGTACACGCTCTGGATCCACCAGAAATCGCCGTTGCGCCAGTCGCTCCATTCGTAGGTCACCAGCAGGCTGCCGACGACCACACCGCCACTTCTTTCCGCCATCAGGTAGAAACCGCGCCGATCGTCGGCGAAAATGCCGCCTACGCCTTTTTCCAGCAGGGCATGATCGAGTGCCTTGTCTTCGGTTTCGGCGGCCATGGCGGCATTCCATGCCACCAGATGCGGCATGTCGGCGGGGGTGGCGGCACGGGTGGCGATGGTGTCAGTCATGGTTTGTCGGTTTGTTGGAGTGTTTGCGTCTGGCACGCGGGTGCGCGCCGTCGTAGACCCTGGCCAAATGCTGGAAATCCAGGTGCGTGTAGATCTGCGTGGTGCCGATGTCGGCGTGGCCGAGCAATTCCTGCACCGCGCGCAGGTCACCGGAGGATTCCAGCATGTGGCTGGCGAAGCTGTGGCGCAGCAGGTGCGGGTGCACGTTGCGCGCGATGCCCTGGCGCAAGGCCAGTTGCTTCATGCGCTTTTGCACCGCGCGCGTGCTGATGGCGCGACCCTCACGACCGGCGAACACCGGTGCGCCGGGATCGGTGGCGGCGACTTCGGCGGCCAGTTCGCGCAACGCCGTCACGGCATATCGGCCCACCGGCAACACGCGCGTCTTGGAGCCCTTGCCGAGTACACGCACCAGCCCTTCGTCCAGCTCCAGGTCGCGCCAGGTCAAACCGACCAGTTCGGACAGGCGCAGGCCCGAGGAATAGAACAGCTCCAGCATGGCGCGGTCGCGCACGCCGAGCGCGTCGGCATCGGTCGGCACTTCCACCAGTGCGGCGGCTTCGTCGGCATCGAGTACCTGCGGCAGCTTGCGGCGGGTGCGCGGGCCGCGCACGCCGGCGGCCGGATCGTGCTCGATGCGGCCTTCGGCGATCAGCCACGCAAACAGGCTGCGGCACGAGGACAGCAGGCGCTGCAGGCTGGATGGCGCCAGTCCGCCGCGATGCTGCGCGGCCACGAAACCGCGCAGGTGATCGGGCGTGAGGCGGGCAAAATCGTCGATGCTCCGCGTCTGCATCCAGGCGGTCAGCTTGGCGAGGTCACGCCGGTACGCCGCCAGGGTGTGCGGCGACGGCGCACGCTCGGCGGCCATGCGCTGCAACCAGACATCGACCGTTGCCGCGGGCGTCATGGCTCATGCACCTTCCTGATGGCGTTCGAGCGCGATGGTGACGGCTTCGCCGATCAACTGCAGGAAGGCGCCGCCCATGCCGGGGTGAAAGCGGTCGGCATCGCGGCTGCCGATGGCCATCAGACCGGCATCGCCCAGATGCACCAGCGCCGCCGATTCGACACTGTTCGCCTGCATGCCGAACAGGCGCGTAAGCATGGCCGGGGCGAGGCGCCCGACCTGCGGTTCGGTGCGCGCAAAGAATTCGGCAAACTCGGGCAATGCCGCCCTGCCCTCGGGTTCGATCTGCAACCAGTCGGCCCCGGTCACCCCGGCGACCGGGCGGAACAACAGCAAACAGACCAGATCGATATCGAAATCCTCGGTCAGGCCGGCGGTCACGCTGCGCACCACCGCGGTCGCGTCCGCGGCGCGCAGCAAACTGGTGGTGAACGCATGCACGCGCATCGCCAGTTGCTCGTTGTGGGACGCCACGCGCACCAGCTCGGCCAGCTTGCGCTCCAGCTCGCGGTTCTTGCGGCGCAACACGTCGAGCTGATAGCTCGCCAGCGAGGCCACCTGACCCTCGCCACGCGGCATCTCCAGCTCGCGCGCCAGTTCCGGGAATTGCGTGAGGAACTGCGGGTGCCGACGCAGGTAGGCGGCCACGTCCGCCGCTTCGAGGTCGTCCTTGAGATTGCTTTCGCCCATGGGTTGCTCCGCGATGCCTGTCATCTGTCCACGATGATGCCACAACGCGGCGCAGGCTCCGCGCTTGTCACGGACTCTCGCGGCGCAGGAAATCGACCAGACCGAGCACCGCGACCAGCAACCCGCCGACCAGCCCCAACGTCAGGGCCAGGCTGGTGTAGGCGCCGTGCTTCCCGAACGCCTGCACGGGCAGTGTCCACGGATAGAACCGGCCATACTGGGACTGCCCGATGATGAACCCCGCCACGGTGGCCACCATGCCGGCGGAAACCGCCAGCGTGAAGCTGCGCCAACGCAGGGCGATCCAGGTCTGCAGGGTGGCGATCAGCAAACTGGCGCCCAGGCTGGCAGCCACCGGCGCGACCAGGCCGCCGAGGTGCGGCATGCCGACGATGCCCATGTGCGGCGCCGTGAACATCAGCACGAAGCCGGCCGGCACGATCAGAACGAACAACAGCACATAGCTCGCCACCACCATGCCGAGCGCGACGGTGAGCTTGCCGAGGTAATGCGCGCTGCGCGGCACGGGTAAGGCCAGAAGATGCTTCCATTGTGTGTTGCCATGTTCAAGTCCGGCCAGAAGCGCCGTCTGCAGGGTGACGAACAACGGCAGCATCAACAGGCTCCACAGGGTGAAAAACATCTTGCCCAACCCCTGCCATGCTTCAGTGGGCGTGAGGGTGGACGGTTTCGAAGGCGCGACCAGCATCCATTCGAGCACGATCAGGATCACCACGGCGAGTGGCGCGATCAGCACCATCCACAGCGCCAGCGTGTGTTTCAATTTGAGTATTTCGGCCCGGACGGCCCGCCACCACGCCTTCATGCGGCACTCCCCACGGTGTTGGTCGATGCGGTTCCGGGCGATGCGTCCCCGGTCAATTCGAAGAACAGCGCTTCCAGCGAAGGCCGATGACGCGCCAACTGGTGCACGGCATGGCCGCGTTCGACCAGCAGGCGATTGAGCGCATGATCGGCCTGCACCGGCCGGGTCAGACGCACGGTGGCCGCGTCGACGGCGTCGGGCGTTTCCCCGGCTTGGCGCAGGTCGGCGCAAACGGCCGCGCTGTCGTCGCAGACGATTTCCAGATAATCGCCTGCGTGTTCACGCAAGGCATCGAGCGTGCCCTGGAACAGCAAGTGACCGTCGCGGATCACACCGACGTGCGTGGCCAGTTGTTCGACTTCCGTCAGCAGGTGGCTGGACAGGAACACGCTCAGGCCCAGCTCCTGCGCCATGCGCTTGATGAAGCGGCGCATCTCGGCGATGCCGGCCGGGTCCAGGCCGTTGGTCGGCTCGTCGAGAATCAGCAGGCGCGGGTTGTTGAGCAGCGCCAGCGCGATGCCGAGGCGCTGGCACATGCCCAGGGAAAACTCGCGCACGCGGCGATGCGCGTGGTCTTGCAGATCGACGATGCGCAGGACTTCATCGATGCGCGCAACCGGCGCATCGATCAGGCGACGCGTCACTTCGAGGTTGTCGCGCGCGCTCAGGTGCGGATACAGCGACGGGTTTTCCACCATCGCGCCAACGCTGGCCAGCGCACTGCGGTCGCCACGGCTCAGCGCGCGATCGAACAGGCGCACTTCTCCGGCATCGGGCCGCAGCAGGCCGAGCAGCAGGCGGATGGTGGTGGTCTTGCCCGCGCCGTTGGGGCCGAGGAAACCGTAGATGGCGCCTTCGGGCACCTCGAGATCGAGCTGATGGACGCCTTGTCCGCCACGGAAAACACGGGTCATGCCGTGTGTCTGGATGGCCGTCATGCTTCCTCCTGAAAAGCCACAAGAAGGTCAGGCTACAAAGACCATCCTCAGGCGCACAACAGCCAATGGTCAGGCGTGACCATTGGCACACCCGCCTGCCTCATTTGGGGCAGGAGCCCGGCAACGGGATTTGCGGCGGCCACTCGCCCTCGAACACGAAAGCCGCCGGACCGGTCATCCAGAGCGGATGGCCGGGGCCGTCCCAGGCAATGTGCAGGACGCCGCCGGGCAGGTGTACGTCCACCTGCGCATCGACCAGACCGCGTCGGCGCAGCACCGCCATCGCGGCGCAGGCGCCGCTGCCGCAGGCCTGCGTCCAGCCGCTGCCGCGTTCGTGCACGCGCAGGTCGACGGCATCGCGGCCACGCAGGGCCACGAAGCCGGCGTTGCAGCCTTCACGGAAACGGGGATGCGCGGTCACCAGCGGTCCCAGGCGTTCCACGCGCGTGCCTTCCAGCATGTCGACCACGGCCACGGCGTGCGGATTGCCCATCGATACCGCGCCTATGGCGAGGGTTTCGCCGTTGACGTCCAGCGCATAACTGTCGGCCTCGGCGGCGGCATCGAACGGGATGCGTGCCGGGTCGAACTGCGGCTCGCCCATGTCGACCGTCACGGTGAGCGGGTCGATCAGGCGCACCCGCACCGGGCCGGACGGACTTTCCAGTTGCACGTCCTCGTCGAGTCCGATGCCGCCATCGCGATGCAGCCACGCCGCCACGCAACGCACGCCATTGCCGCACTGGCCGACCGGATCGCCATCGGCATTCCAGATGCCGTAGTAGTACGCGCTCTCGCCGTCACGCGCCGGCTCGATCGTCAGCAACTGGTCGAAACCGATGCCGAGATGGCGGTCGGCCAAGGCGCGGATGGCGGCCTTGTCCAGTGCCAACGGTGTCTCGCGCGCATCGACCATGACGAAGTCGTTGCCGAGGCCGTGCATCTTGGAAAAGCGTCGACTCACGGCATGTCCACGTCCGGAGCGGGCACCGTGGCCGGCACTGCCGGCGCGGACGCTGAAGACGACGGCGCGCGCACCAGCGGCCCCTTGTTGCCGCAACCGGCAAGCAGCAGAACCAGGATCAATCCGGATGCAAACAGCATGAATCGGCGCATGACAACGACTCTTGGCGGAATGCGCAAAGTATAAGGGTCACTTGCCGGTCGCGCGCGCGATTGCCGGCTGCAGGCTTTTTTCGAAACGCCAGGCATCGGCGCCGTCCTCATAGTAGTTCGCACGCGTGCCGATGGGGCGGTAGCCGGCGCGCCGGTACAACGCGATGGCGGCGGCGTTGTCGCTGCGTACTTCCAGGCGCATCGCGCGGCAGCCGTGTTCGCGGGCGACGGTTTCGGCGGCTGTCAGCAGGTGCGAGGCGATGCCGCGGCCCCGCATGGCGGCTGCCGTGGCCAGCGAATACACACGGGCCACCCGCGTACCACGGCGAAACAGCAACACCAGCGCGCCAGCCAGATCCTGCGTGCCGCATTCGGCCACCAGGATGCACGCGCTGGCGCTGCCGAGGTGATGCCGGTATTGACGTCGGCTGAGGCGGTCGCCGGGGAAGCTGGCCTGCTCGAGATGCACCAGCGCATCGAGGTCGGCGGGCGCGGCCTGGCGGACAACGGGAGCGGGAAATTCCGGCATCGGCGCACTGTAGACAAACGGCGGGCATGAAAACAGTGTCGCCATCTTGCGCGCCTGCATCAATGCGCACACACTGCACCACGCTGCCGACCGGCGCAGGTCGATCGGGCATGCGGGCAACATCTTCATCCATGGTTTTGAGGCGCCATGAGCCAACTCGTCATTGTGGTCGAAAAGGCTTCCGACTGGGGCTCGTACTACCCGTCGGACAATGTCGTCAGCGCACAGGATTACCTGCGCGCCACCAGCAACGACGAACCGCACGTGCAAGTGATCAACCTGTGCCGCAACTACCGCTACCTCGGCACCGGTTACTACGTGTCGCTGCTGGCCGAGGCGCGCGGGCATCGGGTGATTCCTTCGGTGCGCACGATCAATGCGCTGTCGCGGCGTTCGCTGTACACGGTGGACATCGACGATCTGCACCAGAAACTGGCGCGGTTTGCCCCGGCGGGCGGGCATGACACCACGGAGCTGGAAATCCTGAGCTGTTTCGGGCAGACGTCCTATCCGGATCTGGGCGACCTGACGCGACAGATTTTCGAGGCCTTTCCCTGCCCGCTGCTGCGCATCGAATTCAAGCGCGACCGCAAGTGGCGCATCAGCGCCATTCGGCCCACCGGCCTGAACAACCTGGACGACGCCCAGGAAGACATCTTCGCGCAGGCGCTGGACCGGTTTTCGCACAAGCTGTGGCGACGCCCGCGCTCGCCGCGCCAGTACCGCTACGACCTGGCGCTGCTGGTCAATCCGGAGGAGAAACTGCCGCCGTCCAACCGCAAGGCGATCAAGGCTTTCGTCAGCGCCGGCAAGCGGCTGGGTATCGACGTCGATCTGGTGACCCGTCAGGATTTCTCGCGCCTGGCCGAGTACGACGGCCTGTTCATCCGCGAGACGACCGCCATCAGCGACCACACCTACCGCTTCGCCCACCGCGCCGAACGCGAGGGGCTGGTGGTCATCGACGATCCGACGTCGATCCTGCGCTGCACCAACAAGATCTTCCTGCACGACCTGATGCAGGCGCACAAGCTGGCCGTGCCGCGCACGGAAATCCTCTATCGCCAGGACACGCGCCAGTTGCACGAACTGGGGGACAGGCTCGGCTTTCCGATCGTGCTGAAGATTCCCGACGGCTCGTTTTCGCGCGGCGTATTCAAGGTGGACGATGCCGCCAGCCTGCACACGACCGCGCAGCAGCTGTTCCAGCACAGCGTGCTGCTGATCGCGCAGGAGTTCCTCTACACCGAGTACGACTGGCGCATCGGCGTGCTCAACCACGAGCCGCTGTACGCCTGCCAGTACTTCATGTCGCGCGGCCACTGGCAGATCTACAACCACAACACGGCTTCGCACACGCCGCGTGCCGGCGGTTTCAAAACCCTGCCTCTGGACAAGGTGCCGCCGACGGTGGTGCGTCTGGCCCTGAAGGCCACGCGTTCCATCGGCAACGGCCTTTACGGCGTGGACATCAAGCTGGCGAAGACGCGCCCGGTGGTGATCGAGGTCAACGACAACCCCTCCATCGACGCCGGCGTCGAGGATCTGGTCGAGGGCGAGACGCTTTACCTGCGCATCATGCGCGAGTTCCTGCGTCGCATGGAACACCGGCACAACAGCTCGCGTACCGGCTGAACCACGCCGGGTTGCGCCGGCGCGACGACCGCCGGCGCCATCCGGCGGCCAGCAGCTTGAGCGGCAGGCGCGGTTCGGCCATCAGCAGCATCAACAACGGCGTGACCACCAGCCACAACGCCGGGGCCCAGCCCATCAGCGCCGTCCACGCGGTCAGCGGCGTCAGCAACAAGGTCAGCGTGCCGAGGATCAGCCAGGCGGCCAGCCACGGCAGCCAGGGCGACGACGATGCGGGACAAGAACGTGACATGACTTTCTCCGGGTGGATGAATGCATCGCCACCATGCCCATGCGTCATCTCAAGACCTGCGACAGCATGGCTACAATGGCCTCGACCCCGCCCTCACGGAGATTCCCCATGAGCGACGACACCC
>DASSTF010000049.1:0-6250 GCA_035708045.1 Rhodanobacteraceae bacterium
TGCGCGGCCAGGAACTGGAATTCGACGTCGAGGCGGGTCACGCCCTCGGGCACGTCCACCTTGAAGGCGTAGACGTTGTACGGATCACGCGTCCACTCGATGCGCTTGCCGTCGTTGCCGTGGATGACCAGGCCGGCCATCTGCTTGATCGGGCCGCTGGGACGGTGGTGGCCGGGTATCCACTTCGGATACAGCAGGTAGATCGACTTGCCGGCTTCGACCGGAATCGTTTCGTGCACGTTGAAGACGCGATGGGCGGTATCCGTCGCATCGACGTGGATGGTCAGCGTGCCGGGATAGGCGACGTTCTTCGGCGCCGGCTGATTGATGCCGACGTAGGGCACGGTGTCGGCCTTGGCATCGGACAAGGGCGCCACGCCCAGGGTCACGGCCATCAGGGTGGAAGCAAGCAGGATTTTGGACATGTCATCTCTCCGGGTCGATCCGGCACCGGCGGCGCTGATACGAAAACCGCCCGTCCTGATCAGTCGGGCGGCATCGTCGCGTCACCGCAAATGCCTCGTATCCCGGCAAGCTACAGGCCGCTCTCGTCCTCCTGCAACAGTCACTCGGCGCGGATCGCCTCGATCGGATCGAGCGCCGCCGCCTGGCGCGCGGGATAGACGCTGAAGCCCAGGCCGATCACCGTGCACAGCAGCACCGAGACGATGATCGGCAGCGGCGCCCAGGCCACGTGCCAGCCGGCGAACACCGCGATCAGATAAGCCAGCACGGCGCCGAAGACGACGCCGATCACGGCGCCGGTCACGCAGATCACCACCGCCTCGCGCAGGAAGCGCACGATGATGTCGTTGCGGCGTGCGCCGATGGCGCGCAGCAGACCGATTTCGCGGCGCCGCTCCAGCACGTTGGCGAGCATGATGTTCATGATGCCGATGCCGCCCACCAGCAGGCTGACGCCGGCGATGGCACCCATCACGATGGAGAAGATGCGCTGGGTCTTCTGGTGCTGGTGATAAAGTTGCTGCGGCACGATCAGCCGGGTGTCGTCGGCACCACCGTGCCGGCGCGAGAGCATGTCGCCGAGCACGCGGGCACTGGTGGCCAGACGTGACGGATCATGAATGCGCAGCAGGATGCGATCGACCTGATCCTCCATCGGCTGGAAATGAAAGCGCGCCTGCACACTCGCCAGCGGCACGAACACGCGATTGCTGGAACCGCCCAGCGACACGCCTTCGAACTTGTCTTGCCCGAGGTCGCGGTCGGCCAGCACGCCGACCACTTTCAGCCACACGTGATCCACCTTGACCAGCCGCCCCAGCGCATGGCCGTCGGGGAAAAGTTCGGCGGCGGCCTGGTGGCCGAGGATGGCCACGGCGGCCAATGCCTGATTGTCTTCCTTCGTGAAAGCACGACCTTTGGCGAGTTTCAGCGAGGACAACGCGAAATAGTCGGGGCTGACGCCGCTGGCGCCGATGTCGCCACCGCCGTCGGCGGAAAACACGGCATGCGTGCGGATGCGTTTTTCGGCGGCGAAACGCTCGGCGCCGGGCACCACGGCGAGGGCCGCGCGGGCATCGGCCAGGGTCAGGCCCAGGCTGTGCTTGCGCAGTTCCTTGAGCGCCTGGTCGTCCTGCGGCGAGTTGGCCTGGATGATGATGTTGTTGAGGCCGAGGCTTTCGACCATGTGCAACGCTTCGCGTCGGCTGCCTTCGCCCACGCCCTGCATGGCGACGATGGCGCCGACGCCGAAAATCAGGCCGAGCAGGGTCAGGAAGGTGCGCAATTTGCGCCGCGACAGTTCCTCGACGGCTTCGCGCCAGGCAACGGTGTTCATGACGCCTTCTCCTTGGCCGGCGTTTCCAGAATGACGCGGTCGCCGCTCTTGAGACCGGACACGATCTGGCTGCGCGCCGCTCCGCTCACGCCCAAAGTGACCTTGCGCGCGACCGTCTTGCCGCCTTCGTCGACGTGCACGCGCACGCCGTCGCCATGCGTGTCCAGGGCGAGGTTGGGCACGCTCAGCGTCGACTTGGCGTCGATCAGGATGATGCGCGCGCTGAAACGCATGCCCGGCATCCAGCCGTATTCAGTCACCGCCTTGGCCGGCAGCGGCACTTTCACCGCCAGGTACTTGACCGGGCTCTGACGCGAAATGGGCGAGGCCGCGGCGGCCACCCAGGATACTTTCGACGTGACGCCCTGGTTCGGCGCACCGAGCGGATGCAGCTCGACCGCGAGACCGGGCTGGATGCCCTGGGCCTGGATCTGCGGCACCTGCAGCACGACCTGCAGATGGTTCAGATCGGGCAGATCGGCAAACGGACGGCCAGCGAAGAAGCTGGCGCCGACGTGTGGCTTCTGTCCGCTCCAGTCGGCCTTGAGCATGACGATGCCGTCGTGCGGAGCGCGCAGTTCCAGCGCGTCCAGATCGTTGCGCGCCTGCTTGACCTTGAGCGCCAGGGTGGCGCGCTTGGCGCCGACCACGCCGAGTTCGGCCCTGCCGCGCACGCCGGACTGGTGCTGCCGCCACTCGAGGATGCCCTGCTTGGTGGTGAGGAAGTGCTTGTCCTGCACGGCATCGAGAATCTTGTTGCGGGCCACGGCAAGATCCGTGGCGTTGGCGTAGCGGTCGGCGATGGCCAGTTGCGAGGCGACCTCGGCCAGGTTGACGTTCAACTGGCCGCGGGTCTTGGTGAGATCGGCCTGCTTGTCCTCGCGCGCCAGGGTGTTGCGCGCCATGTCGATCATTGCCTCGGACAGATCCTGCTTGCTCTGCTCGGCGGAGAACCGCGCCACCACGCCACCCTTCTTCACGCGGCTGCCATCGGGCACCACCCAGGCCAGTTGCCGCTGCGTCCACATCGGACCGGGCACCATCAGCGGCGTGGACGACACGGCCTTGAGCTGACCCTCGGCCTGGACCGCGATGAGCAGCGGCCCCGGCTGCACGGTGACGGTGACCGGCGCATCGGCATCACTGCTGGCGCAGGCGGCCAGCGCCAGCGTGCAGGCCAGTGCGCAGACCAGCATGATCGGCAGGCGGCGCGTCATGTCGAAGCCTCCATCGTCGGTGGCGCCGGCGGAATGTCCACGCGCACGGAACGGCCCGGTTTGAGGTCGCGCTCGTGCTTGTCCAGCGTGATTTGCAGGCTGACGACCGGGATCGGCTCGGCGCCCGATTTCGAATGCACGTTCTGGCCGATGCGCGCGATATGACCATCCAGCGTGCGCCCGGTGCCGCCACTCAGCACCACCCGTACGGCCTGGCCGACGTGCACCCGGCGCAGGTCGCGCTCGGGCAGCGACGCGTTCACCGCCAGCGAATCCATGTCGGGCATGGAGCCGACGCTGAGGCCGAAGAACACCTGGTCGCCCGAAGCCAGCTTGCTGCCGTCGTACTTGACGCGATGCAGGAACAGGCCGTCACGCGGCGCGAGGATGGTCAGCTTGGCCATCGACTGCTGCATGCGCGTGACCTTGCGCTGGAGCTGGGTCACCTTGGCGTCGGCCTCGTCCATCTGTGCCTTGCGCGAGGCCGCGGCCACCTTGGCGCGCTTTTCGGTCAGGGCAAGTACCTGGCGCGTGCTGTGGCGGTCGATCACCAGCTTCTTGTATTCGATGCCGGGAATGGTCTCCTTCGGCTGTCTGGCCTTGCGCGCGGCCTTGTCGGCATCGGCCTTGGCCTTGGCCACGGCCAGTTCAGCGGTGCGCTTGTCGTCGGCCATTTTCAGGCGCAGTTGTTCGCGGGTGCGTTTCTGTTCGGCCAACTCGCTTTGCTGCTGCGGCATTTCCTGCGCCAAAGTGCCGGCGGCAAAGGTCACCAGCGGCTGGCCTTTCTTGACGTGGCTGCCGTCGGGCGCCATGTGCGTGATGTTGAGCTGCCAGACGCCCGGAATCTGCGGCGAGGACACCGTCCAGGAATCCTGCGCGATGATTTCACCAGTGGCATGCAGGGTCTGTTGCCGCGCGACCGCGTCCGGCGTCGGTCGGTGGTCGGCCTTGACGTCGGTTTCGATGCGCGCGCTCATGCCGGGCAACAGCGCCAGTTTGGCGGCCGTCTTGTCCAGCGCGACGTCGACGCGGTAGTAGTGTCCGTCGCCCCATTCGGTCTTTTCCTGGGTGGCGTCGCTGATGGCCTGGATGTGGCCGTCGATGTCCGCTTTCGGCAAGGCGTCGAAATGCACGCGCACGGCCTGGCCTGCCTTCAATCCGCGCCGGTCCGGCTGCAACGCCCAGGCACGCACGCTGAAGTGCCGGTCGGCGCCCACCACCTGGCCGACTTCGGTACCGGGAAACGTCATCGAGCCTTCACGGTAACGGCCTCCCGAACCGTTGCCGTTGATGATGACCGTGTTGCTCTGGAAACCGTGCACCACGACGCCGTCCTGTGCGGCGTATACGGTGGCCATCTTCACTTCACCCTGATAGAACGCGAGTTCCAGCTCGAGCTTCTTGATCTGCAATGCGCCATCCTTGCGCTGGCGCTGCACGGCGGCTTCGGCGGCGGCGAGATCCTTCTGCTTGAGCGCAGCGTCGCGGCGCGCGCTTTCGCAGGTGCCCTGGTACTTGTCGTAATCGAGCGCGGTGATGAGGCTCTTGGGAACGGCCGCGTCCACTTCGGCCTTGGCCAGCGCCGCCTTGGCGTTGACCAGCGCCAGACGCGCGTCGATCCGCTTCAATTCCAGCGCGGCCAGGTCCTTGGCGTTGGTGGCGCGGGCCAGGGTGATCTTGTCGCGCAGGGTCTGCAATTGCCCGGAGGCGTTGCTGGCGTCGATGCGCAACACCGGCTGGCCTTTCTTGACGTGCGTGCCATCGGGCACATAGAAACGCAGCGTCACCGGCGAAGACATCGACGGCGGCGCGAGAATGGATTGTGCGCCTTCGGAACGTACGGTGCCGGTCAATACCGTCGCGACCGCCGGCAGGCTGGCGAATGCCAGTGCCGCGGCCAATAAGAATTGTCCCTTGCGAAAGCCTCGAACAACTTCCTTTCTTCCTGTATCGGCCAAGGAGTGCGCGTACCCTCCACCGTTCGTGGTGAGGTATCGAACCATGAACGGCGTGGAAAACTTGGGGATTGCCCTTCGATACCTCAGGGCGAACGGGTTTCTATGAGCTATTCCCCACAACACCACTGTTCCAATATTCATGGTTCGTTCGAAGCTCCCTTGCAGGTCATACCCGTCCATTCTCCCGAAATCCATACTGGTCGGAATGACGAGGATATCCAGGTGCTTTACGCGGCGCTGTCATGTTCCACCCTCCCGTCGCGCAAGCGGATCTGGCGTTCGGCGTGCATCGCCACGTCGCTGTCGTGGGTGACCATGATGATGGTCTGGCCCTGGCCGTGGACTTCGTCGATCAGTTCGAGCACGTCGGCGGCACTTTTCGAATCGAGGTTGCCGGTGGGTTCGTCGGCCAGCAGCAGGGCCGGCTTCATCAGCAGCGCGCGGGCGATGGCCACGCGTTGCATCTGCCCGCCGGAGAGCTGACCGGGGCGGTGATCCAGACGCTCGGCCAGCCCCATGCGCGACAGCAGTGCGTGCGCGCGTTCTTCCAGCTCGGCGTCATCCTGCGTCGTTTGCGCGAAGCGTCGCGGCAGCAGCACGTTTTCCAGCACGCTCAGACGCGGCAGCAGATGGAATGACTGGAACACGAAGCCGATGCGGCGATTGCGGAAATCGCTGGCACGCTCGTCGTCGAACGTGGACACGTCGGTGTCGTCCAGGCAGTAGCGCCCGCCGTCGGGGCGATCCAGGCATCCGAGGATGTTGAGCAACGTGGATTTGCCCGAGCCGGACGGACCGACGATGGCGGCGAACTGGCCTTGCGGCACAGCGATGTCCACGCCCGCCAGTGCATGCACCTCCTGACCGCCGACGCGGTAGTGGCGCTTGACTCCTTCCAGTGTGACCAACCCTGTCCCCTCCCCTGGCTTGAAAGCCTAACGTAGCGTCTTGCCCGATGTCGGGGCAAGGCGCATGTGTGAGACTTTCCCTTGCTGCATGAAGTTCCCGCGATGCGTATCCGCTTTTTGCTTTTCGTAGGAGCGAGCCTGCTCGCGATAGATGCGGATCGTACCTTGAACAAACCATCGCGAGCAGGCTCGCTCCTACAAAAAGAGATGCGGATTACGCCTTGAACAAACCATCGTCTGCAGGGCAGGTTTCTACGGTGGCGGGCCTTGTGGAAATCTGGGCGCCGCGTCGTCGGGCTCGTACCACTCCGCCTTGTCCGCGCAAAAAATATGCAACTCCGGTGTCTGCGACAGCTTGGTATCCAG
>DASSTF010000050.1:0-17541 GCA_035708045.1 Rhodanobacteraceae bacterium
CGCCGGCGGACTGGCATGCGTGATGGAGCCTTGGCACGGGCTTGGCGACCTGCACAGCGCCCTGCTGGCGGTGGCGGGCGGCGTGGCGTGGGCGCTGGGCACGGTATTGAGCAAGCGCATGTTTCAGCGGCATGCTCCATCGCCCCTGGCCTTCACGGCCTGGCAGATGTTGTTCGGCGCGCTGGCATTGGGCGTGATCGCGTTGGCCGTGCCTTCGCGACCGATCGCGTGGACGCCGGCGTTCATCTATGGGCTGGCGTATTCGGTCGTGCTGGCATCCAGCCTCGCCTGGCTGCTGTGGCTGTTCGTGGTCAAGAACCTGCCGACCACGGTCGCCGGCCTGTCCAGCCTGGCGGTGCCGGTGACGGCGGTCTTGCTGGCCTGGGCGATCCTGCACGAGCGTCCCGATGGCACAGAGGTCGTCGGCATCGTGCTGATCGTGCTCGGCCTTTTCGCCGTCAGTGGCATCGGTCGTCGGAAAATCGCTCAGGAAACATCGAGTGCGTAGGTCGGGCATTGCCCGACGATGATGCTTTCATGGCTGGTGGAGGTTTCATGGTGGGCAGTGCCCGTCCTGCACGATCCGGAACATCCTGCGCGTGCGAAAGGCTTTCATGCATTATTCCATTTCTATTTCATAAGCGCATCAATAATCCATGGCCAAGCTACGATGGAACGTACCTTGGTAGTGGCTTCTTCGGTACAACGTAGCGATGCGATCAGATGATCTTCGAGGGCATCAAGGCTGTCGAAGACCCGGTTGTGAAAATGTTTCTCGCGTAGTTCGTCCCACAGGTGCTCCACGGGATTGAGTTCGGGCGCATATGGCGGCAAGGGAAGCAGATGCATATTCGCAGGCACACGCAAGGCGTTGCTGCGATGCCAGCCGGCCCCATCAAGCACCATCACGATGTGTTCGTCGCCATGGCGCTGGGCCACCTCGTCAAGAAAGACTTGCATGCAGTTCGTATTGACGTGCGGTAGCACCAAGGTGTCGAGTACGCCGCGTTGCACATCCACGGCGGCATAAGCGTAGGTGTATTCGTGGGTGAGCATGGCCTGACACAACGGTCGTATCGGCTTGGGCGCCCAACATCGACGCACGTCGTTGATGCGTCCGAACCGCGCCTCGTCTTGGAACATCAGCGTGATCGGCGCCCCTTGGGCCCAGTCTTGGCGGAGCCCCCGGATTTCTTGGGGGAGTTTTTTTTCCAGTCCTGCTGAGCTTGGGCATCACTTTGCGGGTGCTGTTTGTCCGGCGCAAGCTTCCGCCAACCGTGACGATGCAGCAGGTTATAGACCGTTGATAACGCCATCGGTCGACCCAGTGCTTCCTCCAGAGCGGGCTTGATTTCGGGCACGACCAGTACTCCGCCGGTACGTGCGCGATCCAGGAAAGGCTTTAGCACCTCGGCCTCGCGTTCCGGTGTGAAGTTCGCATGGTGTCGTCCACCACGCGCCGGGGTACTGCCGTCGCCCACCACCTCGCCACGAATGAAGGCGTTGCGTAGGCGGCTCGTCCAGCCCACGGACAACCCGATGGCCTGCGCGGTTGCCTCCAGGCTCAGCCCTTGATCCAGCGGCAGCACCACCGCTTGCGCCTGTCGCAATTGCTCTACCGTCTTGGCCTCGGCAATCGCTTGACGTGCCTGTTCAACGACTTCTTGCCCCTTCGCGATTCTTGCCATCACACTCACCATGGTCGGCTGCGATGGTCTTATTATTCACCTATTGAAATAGAAATGGAATAACAGGGCTGATCAGGCAAAAAAAGCGGGAGCGCAATTGCGCTCCCGCTTTTTTTGTCGAGAGCCATCCATGGCTTTCAGACATCAGGCATGTGACTCGCCATCCCTGTTGCCGTCCGTTTCCTTGAACGGCTCTTCCTCGATGGCGCCGGCATGGGTATCCAGTTTGTCGCCCAGCAATCGGCGGATGCTGACGTAGAACACCGGCACGAACAGCACGCCGAGGAAGGTGGCGAACAGCATGCCGCCGATCACGCCGGTGCCGATGGCGTGGCGGGCGTTGGCGCCGGCGCCACTGGAAACCGCGAGCGGCAACACGCCGAGGATGAAGGCCAGCGAAGTCATCAGGATCGGGCGCAGGCGCAGGCGCGATGCCTCGACCACGGCCTGACGCAGGGAGCGCCCGGCGGCCTGTTCCTCCACAGCGAACTCGATGATCAGGTTGGCGTTCTTGGCCGCCAGACCGATGATGGTGATCAGGCCGATCTTGAAGTAGATGTCGTTGGGCATCCCACGCAGCAGCGTGAACACCACCGCGCCGAGCACGCCCAGCGGCACGATCAGCAGCACCGAAATCGGAATCGACCAGCTTTCGTACAACGCGGCCAGCAGCAGGAACACCACCACCAGCGACAGGCCGAACAGCAATGGCGCCGTGTTGCCGGAAATGACTTCCTGATAGGACTGGCCCGTCCAGTCGATGCCGAAGCCGGGCGGCAGATCCTTGTTCACGATCTGCTGGATGGCTGCCATGGCCTGACCCGAGCTGTAGCCCGGCGCGGCCGAGCCGACGATCTCGATGGCCGAATAACCGTTGTAGCGGGTCTTCGATGGCGGACCGAAGAACCAGCTGGCCTTGACCACGTTGGACAGCGGAATCATGTTGCTGCCGTCGCCATCCTCGTCGCTGCCCGGCTTCGAGCTCGGCGTGTAGATGTGCGTCAGGGCATTCGGGCCCATGCGGTAGGGCGCCTGGGCCTGCATGATGACGCGCTTGACGCGGCCTTCGGAGGCGAAGTCGTTGACGTACACCGGGGCCAGCATCAATTTGATGGCGTTGTACACGTCGCTCACCGACAGCCCCATCGACTGGGCCTGGGTGCGATCCACGTCCAGCTTCAATTGCGGCGCATCAGCCAGGGTGTTGGGCCGCACGCCGGTCAGCGCCGGGTTTTGCGCCGCCTTCGCCAGCAGGGTTTGTTCGGCCTTGGTCAGGGCTGCATAGCCCGCGCCGGCGCGATCCTGCAGGTACATGTCGAAACCGCCGAACTGGCCGAGGCCCTGCACGGTGGGCACGTTGACCATGAACACCGTGGCATCGTGGATGCCCATGAACAGCTTGCCATTGGTGCGCGCGATGTATTGCGCCGCCGTGACCGAGCGATCATCCCAGTTTTTCAACTTGACGAAGCCCATGCCGACGTTCTCGCCCGAACCGACGAAGCTGAAACCGCTGATCTCGAAGAAGGCGTCGAACGCCGGGTCCTTGTCGAGGATGTGGCGGATTTGCGCCATCACGTCCTGCGTGCGGTTCAGCGTCGCGCCGGGTGGCAACTGCACGATGACCATGGCGTAGCCCTGGTCTTCCGAGGGCAGGAAGCTGGAAGGCATCTTGGCGAACAGGAAACCGCACAGTATCGCCAGCAGCACGAACACCATCATCCAGCGCGGCGCGTGGCCGGTGGCCTTGTGCACGTGGCCGGAGTAGGTGCTCGTCACCCAGTCGAAGAACTTGTTGAACTTGCGGAAGAAGATGTTCTTCGGCTTGTCGTGGTCGTGCTTGATGAGGCTGGCGCACAGCGCCGGCGTGAACGACAACGCGAGGAAAGCCGAGAAGCCCATCGACAGGGCGATGGTCAGCGCGAACTGCCGGTACACCGCGCCCACGCTGCCGCTTTGCAGGGCCGACGGGATGAACACCGCCGCCAGCACCAGCGAGATGGCCACCACCGCGCCGGTGATCTGGCCCATGGCCTTGCGCGTGGCCTGCTTGATGGGCAGTCGATCCTCGCGCATCACGCGCTCGACGTTCTCGATCACCACGATCGCGTCGTCCACCACGATGCCGATGGCCAGCACCATGCCGAACAGGGTCAACTGGTTGATGGTGAATCCGAGCGCCAGCATGCCCAGGAAGGTGCCGAGCAGGGCGACCGGGATGACCAGCGTCGGGATGATGGTGGCGCGGAAGTTTTGCAGGAACAGCAGCATCACCAGGAACACCAGCACGATGGCCTCGACCAGCGTCATGATCACCTCATGGATCGAGATGTTGACGAAGGTCGTCGAGTCGTACGGGATGAACCACACCAGCCCGGCCGGAAACGAGCGCTGCAGCTCGTTCATCTTGTCCTTGACTTCCTGCGACACGGTCAGCGCGTTGGCACCGGTCAGAAGCTGGATGGCGAAGGCGCCGGTGGGGAAGCCGTTGTATTCGGTATCGAAGCCGTACGATTCCGCACCCAGGCTGACCTTGGCCACGTCCTTGAGGCGCACCGTGGTGCCGTCGGGATTGGCGCGCAGGATGATGTTGCCGAATTCCTCGGGCGTGCTGAAGCGCGATTCGGTCGAGACGTTGGCCGTGAAGCCCTGGCCGTCGACCGCCGGCGCGGCGCCGATGGAGCCCGCTGCGAACTGCACATTCTGCGAACGCACGGCATTCAGCACCTCGGTGGCCGACAGGCCGTAGCCGTGCAGCTTGTCCGGGTTCAGCCAGATGCGCATGGCGTAGCCGGAACCGAAGTGGCGCACGCTGCCGACGCCGGGCAGACGCGAGATCTGGTCGACCACGTGCGCAGCGATGTAGTCATTGATCGCGTTGCGGTCCATCGAGCGGTTCTTGGAACGCATCGCCACCAGCATCAGGAAGCCGGCGCTGGCCTTGTTCACGGTCACGCCCTGTTGCACCACTTCGGAGGGCAGGCGCGGCGTGGCCAGCGAAACCTTGTTCTGCACCTGCACCTGGGCGATGTCCGGATCGGTGCCGCTGGAAAAGGTCAGGTTGATGCTGACGTGGCCGGTGGAGCTGGACGAGGAACTGAAGTAGAGCAGGTTGTCGATGCCGGTCAGCTGCTGCTCGATCACCTGGGTGACCGTCTTTTCCACGGTGTCGGCGCTGGCGCCGGGGTAGGTGGCGCGCACGTTGACCTGCACGGGAGCGATGCTCGGGTACGACTCCACGCCCAGGTTGGCGATCGAAATGATGCCACCCAGCGAAATCAGAATCGCCACGACCCAGGCAAAGATCGGCCTGTCGATGAAAAACTTGGGCATGATCGATCCTTACGACTTGGATGCCGTGGTGGATGGGTGGGCCGGTGCCTTCTTCGCCGGCTGCGCGGAAGCGGGCGCCGCCGGCTTGCCGGAGTGGTTGGCGGCCGCCTTGGGCTTGGCGCTCTCGACGGTCGGCTTGACCTCGCTGCCGGGCCTGGCCTTGGGAATGCCCGACACGATCACGCGGTCACCGGCGTCGATGCCCTTGGTCACGATCCACTTGCCGCCCTGCATGTAGCCGGTGACGACGTTCTTGCGCACCACCTTGTTGTCCTTGCCCACGGTGAGCACGTAGGCGCTGGTGGCGTCGCGCTGGATGGCGTTCTGCGGAATCAGGTAGGCGTGGTTGATGGTGCCGAGATTCACCTTCAGCTGGGCGTACATGCCCGGCAGCAGGACGTGCTTGGGATTGGGCACGAGGGCGCGCAGGTTCACCGCACCTGTGCTCGGATCCACCGAGGCGCCGGCAAAGTCGAGCGTGCCGGTCTGCGGATAGGTGCTGCCGTCGGGCAGGGTGATGTGCACCATGGTCTTTCCGGTGTTGGAAAGCGATGCATGGCCGTTGGCCTGATCCGCGCGAATCTGCTGCAGCTCACTCACCGGCATCGAGAAATTGAGATACAGGGGATCGATCTGGCGCACCGTGGTCAGCAGCGTGGCCGAACCCTGGCCGACCAGGGCGCCTTCAGTCACTTGCTGCTTGCCCGCGCGACCGGAAATGGGCGCGCGCACCGTGGCGTAGCCGAGGTTGATCCTGGCGTTTTCCACCTGCGCCTTGGCGGCCTTCACGGCGGCCAGTGCCGTGCGTTCGGCGGCTTCGGCATTGTCCAGGTCGGACTGCGACACATACCCCTTGGGCGCCAGCTTCTTGACGCGCTGGGCGGCGACGTGGCTGTTGGTGTAGGTGGCGCGCGCCTGCGCCAGCGACGCCTCGGCGGCGTTCAACGTGGCCTTGAGCGGCGCCGGATCGATCTTGAACAGCACCTGCCCCTTGTCCACGTGCGTGCCTTCGTCATAGGTGCGCTGAAGCAGCACGCCGCTGACGCGCGCACGCACATCGGCGCTGCGATAGGCCGACAGGCGACCGGTCGCACTGCGCACCAGCGGTACATGCTGTGGCTGCACCACCATGACGCCGACCGGAGCCGGAGGCATTTGACGGGATGGGCTCTGGCCGCCGCATCCGGACAGCAGGGCCAGTGTGGCGGCCGTCGCCAGAAGACCGGCGGAGCGCGACAGGTGAGACGTGTTGATGGAGGTCATGATGACGACTTCCTTGACGAGTGGGCGGGGGAATGGGGCCGGTAGGCGCGAAGAAATACATTTACGGCATGTGATGCCCACATGTCCTGTGCCTTTCGTCCTCGACTGCGCAATCCCAGCAGGTTGCGCTGCGGATTCATGCCGTTGAGCATGGACAGGAACAGTTCGGCGGCCTGGCGCGGGTCGTCGCGCCGGAGTTCGCCATGGCACATCGACTGCCCGATGCGTTCGGACAACCGCTCCAGCACGGCGCCCGAGCCGGACTGGAACAACTGCCGCGCGGCGCGCGGAAAGCGCGGCGCCTCGGCCACGAGCATGCGACCGAGCGCGGCGTTGGACGGGTCGCTGGTATGACGACTGTAGGTTTCGGCAAGTGAACGCAGGCTGCTTTCGATGTTGTCCTGGTGCGCATCCAGCGATGCGTGCAACGGCGTCACCAGAACCTCGACGGCGGCACGAAACAACGCATCCTTGCTGCTGAAGTGCGCGTACACCGTCTGCTTGGACACGCCGGCATGCCGCGCCACCGCGTCCATGCTGACGCGATAGCCGTTTTCGAGAAACAGCTGGCATGCGGCATCCAGGATACGCTGGTGCGCGGAAGGGGATGAGGGAGCTGACACGAGGCCTGCGGCAAGTGTGGACTGTACCGTCCAGTTTAGAATTTGGGCCGGTATCCGTCAATGCCCGATCCACTGAATTAGGGCTTGCCGCAAGCCGTGTCGGCAGGTTCCTTATGCTGGTTTTGCATAGACGCGGGAGCTATCCTTGCGTGGCTTTTGCGAACCCACTCTTTTTACCCACCTTTCAAATTTAGAAGATCTGTCATGGCTCTTGAACGCGCGTTTGACGAAGGCCGTTTTGCGGCAGGCGTCGGTGAAGCATTGGAAGCACTGCACAAACAAGGCAAGTCGTCCCTGGAGCGCCTCCCCGAGGCGCAAAATTTTGTGACCAGTTTTTTCGCGCGAACGGCGCCGGGCGACGTGCAGCTGCACGATGCTTCCGTCTGGGCGGCGTTGCTTTCGGATCTGTTCGGGTTTGTGCGCCAGCGTGACGCCGGCGCCGCCAAGGTGCGTGTTTTCAATCCCGAACAGGAAGCCAATGGCTGGCAGGCCATGACCACGGTGATCCAGGTGGTCACCGACGACAGTCCGTTCCTGGTCGATTCCGTGAGCATGGCGATCACGGCGCGGCATCTGGATACCCATGTGGTCATCCATCCGGTCTTGTCGGTTGTCCGCGACAAGCAGGGCATGTTGACGGGTCTGTCCGCCGACAAGGGCCAGCCCGAGTCGGTGATGCATTTCGAAATCGACCGGATCACCGACGCCGGCGATCGACAGGACTTCGAGGAGCAACTGGCGCGCCTGCTGGTCGACGTGCGCGTCGCCGTGCGCGACTGGAAGCCGATGCGCGACAAGCTGCTGGAAATCGCCGAGGATCTGCCGTCGCGCAACATTCCGGTCGACGAGGCCGGCATCAGCGAGGCCCAGGATTTCCTGCGTTGGGTGGCGGACGACCATTTCACCTTTCTCGGTTACCGCGAATACGAAGTCGCAGCCGTCGATGGCGACGAGGTGCTGCGCGCCATCGACAACTCGGGTCAGGGCATCCTGTGCGGCAGCGAGCGCTCCGTTGCGCCGCGCTCGCTGCGCTCGTTGGCGGCCTCGCAGCTGCCGCAGTCCGGTTCGGTCGACGCCATCATCCTGACCAAGACCAATGCGCGTTCGGATATCCACCGCCCCGGCTACATGGATTACATCGGCGTGCTCGAGTTCGACAGCAAGGGCAAGCCGATACGCGAGCAACGCTTCCTCGGCCTGTTCACATCCAGTGCCTACATGCGCCGCCCGAAGGACGTGCCGCTGCTGCGCCGCAAGTTCAACGCCGTGATGGAGCGTTCGAAGCTGCGTCCGGATTCGTATTCGGGCAAGGCGCTGCGCCACATCCTGGAAACCCTGCCGCGCGACGAGCTGTTCCAGAGCAGCGAGAACGAGTTGTTCGACGTGGCTTGCGGCATTCTCGACCTCAAGGAGCGCGCGCGCGCGCGGTTGTTCGTGCGCCGCGACAAGTACGAGCGCTTCTTCTCGTGTCTGGTCTTCGTGCCGCGCGACCGTTTCAACACCTCGGTGCGCAAGCGCATCGAATCGATACTCAAGGACGCCTTCCACGGCGTGCACCTGGATTCCAACCTGTTGATGGGCGAATCGGCGCTGACCCGCCTGCACATCACGATCCGGCCCAGGCCGGGCGATCATCCCGAATACGACCTGACCGATCTGGAAGCGCGCCTGGTGAATGCCGTGCGCGACTGGCGCGACGACCTGCGCGAATGCCTGATCGAGGAACTGGGCGAAGTCGAGGGCAGCACGCTGGCCAACCGTTTCGGCGAAAGCCTGCCCGCCGGCTACATCGAGGAAGTGACGCCGGAAATGGCCGCCATCGACGTGCGCGTGCTGGCCAGCCTCAAGGAGGACGACAACGCGCGCATGTCGTTGTACCGGCCCATCAAGCATCCGCAGCAGCTGCGCTTCAAGGTGTACCGCCTGGGCGGCGACATTGCCCTGTCCGACGTGTTGCCGCAACTGGAAAACCTGGGCATGCGCGTGCTCACCGAGCACGTCTACGAGATGGATGTGGGCGGCAGCAGGCTGTCGATCCAGGATCTGGAAGTACAGCCCCTCGGCGAACTGGCCTTCGACGTGGCCGATGTCAGCGACCACTTCGAGCGCGCCTTCGAAAACGTCTGGCGCGGCAATGCCGAGAGCGACAACTTCAACCGTCTGGTGCTCGGCGCGCTGCTCGATTGGCGACTGGTGGCGGTACTGCGCGGCTAC
Source organism: Rhodanobacteraceae bacterium (assembly GCA_035708045.1). Taxonomy (GTDB): domain Bacteria; phylum Pseudomonadota; class Gammaproteobacteria; order Xanthomonadales; family Rhodanobacteraceae; genus Oleiagrimonas. Next base: position 9,122 of record DASSTF010000050.1, read on the forward strand.
TGCAAATACCTGCAGCAGGTCGGCATCGCCTTCTCGCAAAGCTACATGGAAGAAACGCTCAACCGCTATCCGGCCATCGCCAACCTGCTGGCGGAGCTTTTCAACGCCAAGTTCAATCCGGTTCGCGAAACCATGTCCGCCGAGGAACTCGAAAAGGACGCCAGGCAGTTGCGCCGCGAGCTCGACGTGCTGGTGCCGAAGGCGACGCTGGAGGCGCACCCGGACTTCATCGACAAGGCGGTGGATGTGCTGACCAGACCGCGCCAGGAGCAGATCGACCACTTCTGGAACGCCATCAAGATATTGCTCGACGGCGTGGCCAGCCTGGACGACGAGCGCATCATCAAGAGCTACATGGACATCATCCGCGCGACCACGCGCACCAGCCATTTCCAGCGGTTCGATGGCGCGCCGCGCCATTTCATCAGCTTCAAGTTCGACTCGCATCTGGTGCCGGATGCGCCCAAACCGGTGCCGTTCCGCGAAATCTGGGTATATGCGCCGCGCGTGGAGGGTATCCATCTGCGCTTCGGCCGCGTGGCCCGTGGCGGCCTGCGCTGGTCCGACCGCCGCGAGGATTTCCGCACCGAGGTGCTGGGTCTGGTCAAGGCGCAGATGGTGAAGAACACCGTCATCGTGCCGGTCGGCTCCAAGGGCGGCTTCTTCCCGAAGCAGTTGCCCAACCCGGCGGAAGACCGCGACGCCTGGCTGGAAGAGGGCAAGGAATGCTACCGCATGTTCAACAACGGCCTGCTGGACATCACCGACAACCTGGTGGAAGGCAAGCTGGTGCCGCCGGAAAACGTGGTGCGCCACGACGACGACGACCCGTATCTGGTGGTGGCCGCCGACAAGGGTACGGCCAAGTTCTCCGATATCGCCAACGGCATTTCCGCCGCCCACCGTTTCTGGCTGGACGACGCCTACGCGTCCGGTGGCTCGCATGGCTACGACCACAAGGGCATGGGCATTACCGCCAAGGGTGCATGGGAGTCGGTCAAGCGCCATTTCCGCGCGTTGGGCCATGACAGCCAGAGCGAGGATTTCACCTGCGTCGGCATCGGCGACATGTCCGGCGACGTGTTCGGCAACGGCATGCTGCTGTCCGAGCACATCCGGCTGCTGGCCGCGTTCGACCATCGGCACATTTTCCTTGATCCGAATCCGGATGCGGCCAGGAGCTTTGCCGAGCGCAAGCGCATGTTCGACCTGCCGCGTTCGAGCTGGGAAGACTACGACACCACGCTGATTTCCCAGGGCGGCGGCGTCTGGCCGCGTTCGGCCAAGTCGATTCCGGTCAGCCCCGAAGTGCGCCAGGCGCTGGGCCTGCGCCCGGATGTCGAACACATGGCGCCGATGGAACTGATGAACGCCATCCTCAAGGCGCCGGTCGACCTGCTGTGGAACGGCGGCATCGGCACCTACGTCAAGGCATCCAGCGAAACCCACGCCGATGCCGGCGATCGCGCCAACAACGCCTTGCGCGTCAACGGCAACGAGCTGCGCTGCAAGGTGGTCGGCGAGGGCGGCAACCTGGGCTTCACGCAGAAGGGCCGCATCGAGGCGGCGCTGAACGGCGTGCTGCTCAATACCGATTTCATCGACAACTCCGCCGGCGTGGACACGTCCGACCACGAAGTCAACATCAAGATCCTGCTCGGCGACGCCGTGCAGCGTGGCGAGTTGACGTTCGAGGCGCGCAACAAGCAACTGGCCGCGATGACCGACGAGGTCGAGAAGCTGGTGCTGTGGGACAACTATCGCCAGAACCAGGCCATCACCTTGATGGAGCACATGGCGGTCAAGCGCCTGGGCACGATGGGGCATTTCATCCGCACACTGGAAAGCGAAGGCCGTCTGGATCGTCAGGTGGAGTCGTTGCCGAGCGACGCGGAAATCGCCGAGCGCAAGTCGCGCGGGCAGGGCCTGACGCGTCCCGAGCTGGCCATTTTGCTGTCCTACGACAAGATCAAGCTGTTCGAGCAATTGCTGGATTCGGACGTGCCGGAAGATCCCTATCTGTCGCACGAATTGCAGCGCTACTTCCCCGAACCGCTGCGCGCGCTGTATGCAGACCACATGCAGCGCCATCGCCTGAAGCGCGAGATCATCGCCTCCGCGGTGACCAACTCGACCATCAACCGCATGGGCGCCACCTTCATGCTGCGCATGCAGGAAGACACCGGGCAGGAACCGGCGGCCATCGCCAAGGCCTTCACCGCCGCGCGCGAAATCCTGGATGCGCGCGAGCTGTGGTCGGCCATCGAGGCGCTGGACGGCAAGGTGGCCGAAGCCACCCAGCTGGATGCCATCCTGCAGATATGGACCCTGCTGCGGCACATGACGCGCTGGTTGCTCAATCGCCCCGGCGGGTCGTTCGACATCGCGGAAAACGTCGAACGTTACCGTCCGGCCGTCACGGCATTGCGCGAATCGATGCCGGCGTCGCTCACGCCCACGGGCCAGGCCGATTTCAACCTCAGCGTCGAAAAATGGCAGGGCCTGCAGTTCCCGCAGGATCTGGCGCATCGCCTGGCCCGTGTGCCGGTGTTGCGCGCGGCGCTGGACATGGCTGAAGTGGCGCACCAGAGCAAGCAGCCGATCGAACACGTGGCCAGTGTGTTCTTCGGCCTGGCCGAGACACTGGACCTCGACTGGCTGCGCAACGAGATCGAAGCCCTGCCGGTGGAAGGCCGCTGGCATGCCCAGGCCCGTGGTTCGTTGCTGGACGAGCTCAACCACCAGCATCGCGAACTGGCGGCCAAGGTGCTGGCATGGTCGAAGAAAAACAAGAGCGACCATCCGGTGGAAGCCTGGCTCGGTCGCGACGACGCCACGCTCACGTACACGCGTTCGGTGCTGACCGAAATCATGTCGCAGACCGCCGACTACCCGATCGCCTCGGTCGCGTTGCGGCGTCTGGCGCAGCTGGCGCAGACGGGATGATGGGCTAGGCACGCGGGTCCTCATGCCGATCGGTCTGCATGACCGGTCGGCATGAGGGTCACGGTCGTTTGCACGACATGCCGGTGGCGCTATGCTCGGGGCATCCCGACCATGTGATTGACCATGCGCCTAGCCATCGTCGCCAGCCAGGCTCCCGCCGCCCGGGAAGCCGCCGAGGCCCTGACCAAACGTTACGACCCGGTGCCGGCGGAAGAGGCCGACGTCATCGTGGCCCTGGGCGGCGACGGTTTCATGCTGCGCACGCTGCATGGGCATCTCGGCCTGGACGTGCCGGTGTACGGCATGAAATTGGGGCGCATCGGTTTCCTGATGAACCAGCATGGCGCCGACGACCTGCCGGCGCGCATCGGGCGGGCGCATCTGGCGACCCTGCGTCCGCTGGAAATGCGCGTGACCACGGCCGCCGGCGAGGAACACACGGCGCTGGCCTTCAACGAAGTCTCGCTGTTGCGCCAGAGCAATCAGGCGGCGCACATCGGCGTGGCCTTGAACGGTTCGACCAAGCTGGATGCCCTGATCTGCGACGGCATCCTGGTCTCCACGCCGGCCGGCTCCACCGCCTACAACCTGTCTGCGCACGGTCCGATCCTGCCGCTGGACGCCAACGTGCTGGCGCTGACGCCGATCAGCCCGTTCCGACCGCGTCGCTGGCGTGGCGCGATCCTGCCGCATGCCACGCGCGTGAGCTTCAAGGTGCACGACCCCGGGCGTCGCCCCGTCAGCACCACCGCCGACTTCCAGGAAGTCCGCGACGTGCTGGCCGTGGATGTACGCCAATCCGGCGCCTACAGCGCCAAGCTCCTGTTCGATCCCGAACACAATCTTGAAGAGCGTATCCTCGACGAGCAATTCGCTCTGTAAATCGGGCAGGGGGGAACGAATCCCGCTATCTGCATGCGCTATCCTTTGAAGGCGCGCACACGGGAGTTTTTGCCCGACGCCCCGGATACCGATGCCATGACAGACACTTCAACCCCAGGCTTGCGTGACGCCCATGCCGAGGCATCGGCCCGGGACGATCGCCTGGTGGTGGCCATTTCCTCGCGCGCATTGTTCGATCTCGGCGAGAGCCATGCCGTGTTCGAGCGCGATGGACTGGATGCCTACCGTCGTTTCCAGATCGAGCACGAAAACGACATCCTCAAACCCGGCGTGGCGTTTCCGCTGGCCACCAAGCTGCTGGCGCTCAACAGGCTGGCCGAAGACGTGCCGCCGGTGGAAGTCATCCTGCTGTCGCGCAACTCCGGCGACACCGGTCTGCGCATTTTCAACGCCATCCAGCACTACGGGCTGGACATCTCGCGCGCGGCCTTCACCAGCGGTGCGCCCACTTCCGACTACATCGCCCCGTTTGCCGCCGACCTGTTCCTGTCGGCCAACGCCGAGGATGTGGCCCGGGCACTCAAGGCAGGCGTGGCGGCGGCGACCATATTGCCGTCCACGGCATCCTCGCGTTCCGGCGAGCAATTGCGCATCGCCTTTGACGGCGATGCCGTGATCTTCGGCGACGAAGGCGAACGCGTGTCGCGCGAGATGGGCCTGGCAGCCTTCCACCAGAACGAAACCGAACACGCCGAGGAGCCGCTGTCGGTGGGGCCGTTCCGCGGCTTCCTCAGCGCCTTGCATCACCTGCAGGCGGCATTTCCCGCCGAAGATTCACCGATCCGCACGGCCCTGGTCACCGCGCGCTCGGCGCCGGCGCACAAGCGCGTCATCCTCACCTTGCGCAGTTGGGGCGTACGCATCGACGAGGCGCTGTTTCTGGGCGGCCGCGACAAGGGACCGTTCCTGGAAGCCTTCGGCGCCGACATCTTCTTCGACGATTCGCCGATCAACGTCGAGTCGGCGCGCAGGCACGTGGCCACTGGCCATGTGCCGCATGGCATCAGCAATGGCTGAGTCTCGTCGCTGACAGGCAGCTCAATGCAGATTGTCGTGCAGCAGCATGCACGTGTGGTGATGGTTGAAATCGAAATAAAAGTCCATGTCGCCCAGCGCACCACTGCCGATGATGTAGTTCCAGGGCAGATGTGCATCCTTGAAGACGGGCATCGACACTTTAAATGGTTGATCGGCAATATCAACGGTGACGGTAGCCACGTTGATACGCGCGTGATGCTTGCGTGCGCCCATGTCGTGCAGCTGGATGCGCTGATTGCGGCCGAGATTCAATTCATCCATCGCGGCCTGACTGGCGACAAGGAAAAAGCTGGTACCACTATCAACGAGTACGGTGCGCAGGATCCCGTCAATGGCAAGTGCTTTCAGCAGACGCACATGATTGCCCCACAGACCGCTGCCGATCAGCATCGGCTGGCGACAGGAGGGAAGTCTGGCATTGCTTCCGTAGACAGTGATGCTGTTCTTGCCAAGGCGAAAATTGCCCAGGTGCCGGAGAACGTCGATGCCGATCAGCCGTTGCTTGCCGGGAACCACGGTGACCGGTACGTGCTCCATGGTCACACCCGCGAAGCTGATCTTGTCCAGGATGCCATGACGTACAGGAATACCGTGCGAAAGAAGACCATTCGTGGTGCCCGATTGTCCCGTCATATGTGCGCCCAGCTTGCGCGCCCATTTGGCGTCCAGCGTGATGTCGCTGCTGCCCGTGTCGACGATCAGGGGAAGCGTGGTGCCGTTGGCCTCGATCTCGATGGTACCCATGTCGGTGCGAAGCTTTCTGCCGAGGGCAATCACGAAGGTTCCGGATGGACGTTGCACCTGGATGGGCGGAAACTTCTTGCGATATTCGACATAACGGCGCATGGCATCCAGCTCGAAGCGCGGCACTTTGCCGGCAAAGCGTCGCGCGATGGCCAGTTCATCGAGATCGGCAGCGTGTTCCTGCCCGGAAAGGCGCAGGTTGCCATTGGCGAAGCGCGCACAGAAGAACGCGATGTTCGGTCGGCTGTCGATCAGGCCGTGTTCGCAGATCCGCGCATCCTCACTGGCCTTGTCGAGGTTGAAATGGATGCGTTCCAGCGCCATGGCGGCCAACACGCGGGTGGCGGGATCGGGTGGATGCTTGTACAGGCTGGCCAGCGCAGGAACGTCGCCTTCGTGCAGGGCCCGCACGATCATCGTGAGGGTAGGGCGCGTGGCATGGGGCGTTGCCGACTGTGGTGCGGACGATGGCGGCATTGATTGCGCAAAAGCCGCGCCCGACGTGGCGATCAGGGTAATTGCGAACAGCCATGTCTTCAACATGCGGCCCCCGTCTGGAATGGCGGGAAGTATAAATTGCAGAATTCCGGTATTTCCATGGCCTGCCGTGTCCGCAAACCGATGGAAAACGCGAAAGATGGCCGTGACCCTGTCAACGGCGACGGTTACAATTACGGGTCATGTCCACACCTCGGAATTGTCCATGCCCGCTCCACGCCTCAACCCGCTCGACCTGTACGACATCCAGTCCATGCTCAGCGACGAGGAGCGCATGGTGCAGGACACCGTGGCGCGCTTCACCGACGAAAAGGTGTTGCCGATCATCGGTGAGTGTTTCGATCAGGCGCGGTTCCCGAAGGAACTGATTCCGGAGATCGCCGGCCTCGGCCTGCTCGGCGCGTCCATTCCCGAGGAATACGGCGGCGCGGGCATGAGCGGCGTCAGCTACGGCCTGATTTGCCAGGAACTGGAGCGCGGTGATTCGGGTCTGCGCAGCTTCGCCTCGGTGCAGAGCTCGCTGGTGATGTACCCGATCTTTGCCTACGGCAGCGAAGAGCAGAAAAAGCATTACCTGCCCAAGCTGGCCAGCGCCGAGATGATCGGCTGCTTCGGCCTGACCGAGCCGCACGGCGGTTCCGATCCGTCCAACATGAAGACGCATGCGAGAAAGGACGGCGACGACTGGGTGATCGACGGCGCCAAGATGTGGATCACCAACGGCAATCTGGCCCACATCGCCGTGGTCTGGGCGCAGACCGACGACGGCATTCGCGGCTTCATCGTGCCGACTGACAGCAAGGGTTTCACGGCGCAGGAAATCCATCGCAAGATGAGCCTGCGCGCCTCGGTCACCTCCGGTTTGTTCCTCGACGGCGTGCGCGTGCCGGCGGACGCCATGCTGCCCAATGTCAAAGGTCTCAAGGGTCCGCTGGGCTGCTTGACCCAGGCTCGTTACGGCATCACCTGGGGCCCGATCGGCGCTGCCCAGGCCTGTCTGAAAGAAGTGATCGACTACTCCGCCGAACGCATGCTGTTTGGTCGCCCGTTGGCCGCCAACCAGGCCATCCAGCTCAAGCTGGCCGATATGGCGCGGCGCATCACTTTGGCGCAGTTGCTGTCGCTGGAACTGGGCCGCAAGAAGGACGCCGGCACTCTCGTGCCCACGCAGGTGTCGTTGGCCAAATGGAACAACGTGCGCATGGCGATCGACATTGCCCGCGAATGCCGCGACATCCTTGGTGGCGCCGGCATCACGACCGAGCATTGCGCCATCCGTCATGCGCTCAACCTGGAATCGGTCATCACCTACGAAGGTACCGAGACGGTGCACCAGCTGGTGGTCGGCCGCGAATTGACCGGCATCAACGCGTTCTGAGGCAGGGCGGGCACTGCCCGCCATCACATGATCCGGCGGGCAGTGCCCGCCCTACGGTCGAAACAGGGCATGAGCTGGCAAGACATCCGCATCGAAACCGAGCGTCTGATCCTGCGCCCGCCACAGGCCGGGGATTTCGATGCCTACGCCGTTGCCTCGGCCGATCCCGAGGTAAGGCGTTTTCTCGGGGGCGTGGTGGAGCGCCCCGTGGCATGGCGCTATTTTCTGCAAAAGGCTGGGGCATGGCCGATCCAGGGATTTTCGATGTTTTCGGTGATTGAAAAGTCGAGTCAGTCCTGGGTGGGATTGCTGGGGCCGTGGTACCCCGAAGGCTGGCCCGGACGCGAAGTGGGCTGGAGTCTGGCGCGCCATGCTTGGGGCAAGGGCTATGCCACCGAGGGTGCGACGGCGGCGATGGATTTTGCCTTCGATGTGTTGGGCTGGACCGAGGTCATCCACTCCATCGACGCGGACAATGTCGCTTCGCAGAAAGTAGCGCAACGCCTGGGTTCGCGTCAGCGAGGCCGTAGCCGATTGCCTCCGCCGATTCCGGAAAAACTCATCGACATCTGGGGTCAGTCCCGGGATGAATGGCATGCGCGTCGCAAGCACGGAATGACATGATGCTTATCTCTAAAATTATTGATTTAATTATTAAAAGGTCATTGATCCATGTCTGCTAAAGCGCCCATCGCCGCCCGCCACAAGGGTTTCAACCGCGCCGAAATCGTCGATCAGAATTTCATGGAGTTCGTGCGCGAATGGCAGGGTGAAGTGCGTGCCAAACCCCGCGATGGCGAGCCCGTGCTGCCGGGCAGCGAACTGGATGCGCTCGGGTTCCGCGAGCTGTTCGAATCGCAGCTCATCAGCCGTCATCTGGACTTGATGGCGCGCGTGCTGCGGTTGGAAAACA
>DASSTF010000051.1:0-13494 GCA_035708045.1 Rhodanobacteraceae bacterium
TGCGGCAGATGGCCGACGTGGCCCTGGCCGAAAACGCCGGCGTGATCGCCGTGGAGGAAGTGCCGCGCGACCAGACCCACAAATACGGCATCGTCGCCGTGGAAGACAACGGCGGCGGCCGCGCCGCGCGCATTCGTCACATGGTGGAAAAACCTTCGCCCGAAGAGGCACCGTCCAACCTGGCCGTGGTCGGTCGTTACGTATTGCCGGGCAACACCTTCGATCTGCTGGAACAGACGCAACCTGGCGCCGGCGGAGAAATCCAGTTGACCGATGCACTGGAAAAACTGCTCGGCCAACAGACGGCTCTGGCCTACCGCTTTGCCGGCCGGCGCTTCGACTGCGGCAACAAGCGCGGTCTGGTGCAGGCCACATTGCACATGGCCATGTGCGATCCTGAACTGGCAGAGGCCGTGCACGATTACCTGGGCGAATCATGGGTATCGGCAACAGCCTGATACGCAGGGCGGACATTGTCCGCCTTTTGAAGTTCATACCGAGCGGCGTACCGTTCGCGTCGACTCCGTTGATAGTCTCAGGGGGCGCTTCAAGCAAAAGCCATGTTCATGGCCATATGGTTTTACAAACGCCTTCAGATTTCATTCGCGCAGGCGCGTATGCGACCGCTCGAGGAGCCGGTGCTTACAAAATTTTAACTATTGTTATGATATACCCAAGCAGGTGACGTCACATGCGTTTATATGCGTCTTGTGCGTTGCCGCATGATGGCTGGTACAGTCAAACTCATGAATAAAAGGGGAAATGCCGTGTCCAAACGAATGATAATCAACATGGTCGCAGTAATGGTCATCCTGCTGGGAGGGGTGAGCTACAGCGTCGCTGGCGGATTTGTCACAGCGCAGAGAATTCATATCAGCGCATGCTCAGGTGGTGGTACGGATTGCTATTGCGATGGTGTTTGTCATCCCGGCACCGGCGGGGGAACCTGCTATTGCGCTGATTACTGATACTTGACGCTCGCTGTGTCTTCCAGCGAGGAGCAACCAAAACTTGACAAGTCCCCGGCAGAGCCGGGGACTTGTCCCGTTAAGGAACACTGATCATCTACTTGCCGTCATGGTCAGCGCGCTTGAAGGAATGAGCTGCAATTCGCGGCATACTCCAACCCGGTCGTGCGGTATGATCCTCAGTACTCCGGGGCTGGTCGAGTGTGGAGGGCCGCCGAGAAGAATTCATGACCTTGACTGTTGCGCATGCGCAGCAGTGCCTCAGTGATGTCCTGTGCCAGACCAATTGACTCGATGGAGTGGCGCGGGAACAGGTTTTGTTCATAAAATTTCGCTTCTTACATGAATTGACGAGGGGGTGGCTGTGACACAGAGACGCGATTTGATGGCGAATATTGCCACGGGAATATTGGTGCTCTGTGCAATTGTCGTCACCACTCTTGTCGTGCTCCAATACTTGTCCGCTCACAAAACAAATGTTCGAATCTCAGGGCATATAAATAATTTCAAGTCCCTCCTTGCACATCGACCAGTCAATTTGGGTAGCGACAGTGCGACCTTGAAAATAATGGAGTTTTCTGACTACCAGTGCCCCTATTGCCGGCAGCTTGAGCCAAATTTGCAGGCATTGGTCAAGCGGTACCCGAACAAGGTGGCTGTCGTACGGTACGATTTTCCGATAGCACAAGCGCACGCGCATGCATATAAAGCGGCAATCGCCTCACGATGTGCGGGATTGCAGAACGTGTACGAGCCGTTCGAGGCGGAATTGTTCAAAGCGGATCTGGGAAAGGTGAACTGGCGTGAGCTGGCTCATGAGGCAAAAGTTCCGGATATCCCGAAATTCTGGTCCTGCGTCAGCAAAAACGAATCGGCACCCCTGGTTGACGCCGACATAAAGCTTGCCAACAAGCTTGGTATCAATGGGACGCCAACGCTTGTGATACGCGGCGACATCATTTCCGGGTTGAAGAGTGTGGAAGTGCTTGAAAGTCTTGTATCAGACAATTAAATGGATTGCGCGGCCGACAGCATGATTTGATTCGGTCTTCACGGAGGATATGCATTTGTTTCGGCACTACCTCAAACTCGCACTGCGCAATCTCCTGGACAGCAAGGTGCTGACGGCACTGATCGTGCTTGCCATTGGCCTGGGTATCGGCGCCAGCATGACCATGATCACCGTGTTGCACGTCATGTCGGGCGATCCCATTCCGGCACGCAGCGCGAAATTGTTTTATCCGCATCTTGACATCGGGCCTGTGAATGCCGATTTCGATTTCGGCAGAGCCTTTACCTGGTCAGACGCCAACAATCTGCTTCATGCGCACCGGGCAGTGCGACAGGCCATGATGGCGGGCGGACGCGTGGTGATCAGTCCCGGGGGGCAAGTCAAACCATTTTTCAGCAGCGGGCGTTACGCAAGTTCGGAATTTTTCGCGATGTTCGATGCGCCATTTGCCGCGGGCAGCCATTGGACTGCGAAGGCGGATACGGACAGAGCACGGGTGGTGGTGCTTAACAGTGAACTGGCTCAAAGACTGTTCGGCAGCGCAGCTGCAGCCGTTGGGCAACCGCTCCGCATCCAGGATCGGGAGTTTCGCGTGGTGGGGGTTTTGAACGATTGGCATCCCGTGCCATTGTTCTACAGTGCGAGTGGCGGAGCCTATGCATTCAAGAGCGAAGATCATTTTTTTCTTCCGCTGGCCACGGCCATGGATCTCAAACTGCGTCCAAGCGGGGAGGCGTGCTGGGGCGACGGTGGGTATACCGGCGACCACTGCACCTGGGTACAGTTCTGGGTGGAGCTTGATACGCCGGCACAGATTGATGCCTATCGGCGCTTCCTCGTCGGCTATTGGCGCGATCAGAAGATGCATGGTCGGTTCCCGCGCAACCTGCCGCCCAGCCTGCAAGGGCTGATGCAACGTCTCAGACTCAAACATCTGGTGCCCTCACAGGTAACATTGCAGCTATGGCTGGCGCTTGGTTTTCTTGGCGTATGTTTGTTCAACACCATCGGCCTGATGCTTGCCAAATTTCTGCGGCGGGCCGGAGAGGTGGGCGTGCGTCGCGCGCTTGGCGCCAGGCAACGTGACATCTTTGCGCAGCTGGGTGTCGAGGCCGGGATCCTCGGGTTGGCCGGCGGAGTGCTTGGCTTGTTGCTCACCTGGTTTGGCTTGTGGTTGGTGCGTCAGCGCCCGGACGCTTACGCGCAACTCGCGCATCTCGATCTGACGATGGTGCTGGGGGTGTTCGTGCTTGCCGTCGTCACCAGCGTACTGGCGGGTCTCCTGCCGGCCTGGCGCGCATGCCGCATTCCGCCCGCGCTGCAACTCAAGATCCAATGAGGGACCGCCAATGCGTCTGCCACCGATGATCGCGAGCCTCACTCGCCACAAACTCACGGTACTGCTGATGTTGTTGGCCACGGCCTTCACCAGCGCGATCATTACCAATATCGCGTCGATGGTGGCGCATCGGCTGGAGTTGCTGAATGCGCCAAGTGGAATCGATGAATCCTCCATCGTGCTCATCGACAGTACCTGGATCAAGACGGCCCAATTCGGCAGCAGCAAATCGGACCGCGACTTTTGGCCGGAATACCAAGCCGACTTGCATGCTCTGCGGGGCATTGCGGATGTCGAATCGGCGGCGGCCGTGAACGGGATGCCTTTCTGGGGCGGTTCGTCTGTCGGAGTCGGCGTCACGGTAGACGATGTGGCGAACGCGCCAGTGTATGTGAGTGCGTTCATGGGTGGGCCAGCCACGATCAGGACTCTGGGTCTGAAACTTGTGGAGGGCAGGAACTTTTCGCGTACCGACTATGTTCGCGGGGGACCCGAAAAGGTTGCCGCGACGATCATTTCGCGCGCCCTGGCCCAGCGTTTGTTCCATACCAGTCATGCAGTCGGCCGCTTGATCTACACTCACGCTCCACAGCCCATGCGCGTAGTCGGTGTTGTCGCGCACCTGATAAACACGTCTCCGGGGCTCGGTGCGGCAGACAATGAATACGCCATGCTATGGCCAGCGGAGCCTGGAGGAGATTCGGTCACGTTTGCGTTACGCACGACACCCGCCGAGCGCGCACAGGTGTTGAAGCGGGCGGTTGCGCTACTCACCAAGCGCAACCCACATCGAATTTTCCAGGATGCCAGGACATTCACGCAAATGCGCGCCGAGTATTTCCGTCGATACAGCTCGATGGTCAGCTTGTTGTTGGCGACGGGTTTTGGCCTTCTGCTGGTCACTGCGGCCGGCATGGCGGGGCTCACGAGTTTTTGGGTGCAGCAACGTACCCGCAGCATCGGCATCCGCCGCGCTCTGGGGGCCACGCGTGTCGACATCCTGCGCTACACGCATCTCGAAAACTTTCTGATTGTGACTGTCGGCATACTGCTCGGGTGCGTGCTGGCCTATGGCCTCAACCTGCAGTTGATGAAATATTATGCCCTGCAGACATTGCCGTCTTCCTACCTCGTGATTGGCGCAGTCGCGCTGTGGTTGATGGGGCAACTCGCGGTACTGGCTCCTTCACTGCGTGCCGGCGCGGTTCCGCCAGCCGTCGCCACGCGCTCCGGGTGAGCTCCGGCGTGTAACCCCTTGCCTTGTGAAACGAGTCTGAAAAGGGATTCGTGTTTACAAAAAATCGGCGAGCATGGGGCTCTATCGCGTGTATCCGGCGTCCAACGCATCATGCGACCCGGCAAGTGACTTTTGCTGCAACCAGATCGACGCCCGCAAACCCCGAGGGCAAGGACGGCCTTGGATATGCCGCAGGCCTTGCGTATGCTGGCATTGTTGCAAGGGGAACTGGAGGATGACCGCCGTGTCGACGACCGCGTCGTATTATCGCGCCACCGCGTTGCCGCATGAGTCCTGTGCGCCGCTCGAAGGTCGGCATGATGCCCGCATCGTCATCATCGGCGGCGGCTTCGCCGGCCTCAATACCGCTTTGTCGCTGGCCGAGAGGGGCATCCGCGACGTGACTCTCCTTGAAGCCGAGGACATCGGTTTCGGCGCTTCGGGGCGCAACGGCGGCTTCGTGTTTGCCGGTTATTCGCTGGGTGAGGCGGCCTTGCTCGAACGTCTCGGCGCGTCGCGCGCACGCAGCCTTTTCACGCACACGGTGGCGGCGGTCGAGACCATTCGTGCGCGCATCCGGCAATACGACATCGATTGCGATTGCGTCGACCACGGCGTGATCTGGGCCAACTGGTTTCGCGATCCGGAAGTATTGCGTGCGCGCCAACGGCTTCTGAGCGAGAACTTTGACGCGACCTGGGAATGGCTGTCGCGCGAAGACATGGCCGAGCGTTTGCGCACCCCGCGTTACAGCGCCGGCCTGTTCGAACGCAACGCCATGCACATCCATCCGCTCGCTTATGCCCGCGGCCTGGCCGGCGTGGCTGCGGAGCAGGGTGTGCGTATCCACGAGCACAGCAAAGCGACCGCGCTTGCGCGCGCGAGCAACGGTGGCTGGATCGTGCGCACGCGCGGCGGATCCGTGCACGCGGAGCACGTGGTGCTGGCATGCGGCGGCTACCTTGCCGGCCTCGATCGTCACGTGGATCGTGCCGTGCTGCCCATCGCCACCTATGTCATGGTCACCGAACCATTGGGCGCGCGTCTGGCCGAAACCGTCAACACGCGCGCGGCCGTGTACGACACGCGTTTTGCCTTTGATTATTACCGCGCCTTGCCGGATACGCGGCTGTTGTGGGGCGGCCGCATTTCCGTGCGCGATCGTTCGGCGCATGCGGTCAAGCATCTGCTGCGCAAGGATCTGCTTCGCGTCTATCCGTCATTGGCCGATGTCCGCATCGACTACGCCTGGTCGGGTCTGATGAGCTACGCCCGCCACGAGATGCCGCAGATCGGCACCGATGGCCACGGCCTGTGGTGGGCGCAGGCTTTCGGCGGCCATGGCCTGGCGCCAACCACGGCCGCAGGGAAGTTGCTGGCCGGGGCTCTGGCAGGCGACGATGAAGACTGGCGCGAATTTGCCGAGTTCGGCCTCGTGCGCAGTTTCCGTCCATTCGGTTATCTTGGCGCGCAGGCGCGCTACAGTTGGCTGCAGATGAAAGACCGCCTCAAAGAGGCATTGGAAGGTTGAGCATGACGCAGGAAATCATCTGGTCGGATTTCGAGAAGGTGCTGATCGTCGCGGGCACGGTGACACGCGTGGAAGCCTTTCCCGAGGCCCGCAAACCGGCCTGGAAAGTGTGGGTGGATTTCGGCCCTTATGGCGAAAAGAAAACCAGCGCGCAGATCGTGGCGCTGTACAGGCCTGAAGACCTCGTCGGTCGGCAGATCGTTGGCGTCATCAATTTTCCGGAAAAGCAGATTGGCCCGTTGCGCTCGCAATTCCTGCTGACCGGCTTCCACACCCAGGAAGGCGTGGTCATCACCACCGTCGAGCGCCCGGTGCCCAACGGCACGCGCATGTCCTGACGTGCAACCCTGCTGGTGCAGCTGTAGGGTACCTCGAAAAACCGTTTTTTCTCTGTCATTGGCGAAAGCCGGAATCCAAGTTATTGTTGTGTAACGTCAAAATGGCTTTCGCCGGAATGACGCAATGGGGAGTTCTTCGAGATTCCCTGTAGGAGCGAGCCTGCTCGCGATTGTTTGAGACTTGCGGCAAGCTTCAACAATCGCGAGCAGGCTCGCTCCTACGATTGCAATGCGAGGATTAGTTGGTACGGCGATCCAGCCAGACTTCCAAACCCTGCGCATTGAGTTCGGTATCGACAGCCAGCAACTCACGCACTTCCGCGGCCGACAACGCCGAGCCATGCTGTCGCGCCGATTCGATATACAACCGCTCCAGTGATTGCACCAGAGCCGCATGGCGCTGCTCGTCATCGGCATGCCGGTGGGCGATATCCACCATGGCGTCGATGGTGCAATGCAGATCGGTGGCCAGACGCTTCACGTCCTGCACCGGACCGAAATGGGTAAGATGGATGGCCGGCGGATCGAGCGCCACCAGACGCCGGATCGAAGCATGCAGGGCGTCGGGATCAAACTGCACCGGCGAGGTAGTGGGGATGATGAACGGCCCCTTGTCGCTGTCCAGTTCGCGATAGGACAAGCCGAAGGTGTCGCCGCTGAACACGTGTCCGCTGCGCGTGTCGTGGATGGCATTGTGGTGGCGCGCATGGCCGGGAGTATCCAGGCACCGCAGGATGCGCCCGGGCAGGTTCACTTCGTGGCCATCGGGTGCCTCGACCACGCGTTCGGCGGGTATGGGCTTCAGCGCGCCGTAGCTGCGCCGCATTTCTTCCTCGCCGTAGACCGCCGTGGCGCCGGCCCAGAGTTTCGAAGGGTCGATCATGTGCCGGGCGCCGCGCGGATGCACGACAAGCCGGGCATTGGGCAGGCTCGCCATCAGCTCACCCGCGCCGCCGGCATGGTCGAGATGCACGTGGGTGAGGATCAGCCAATCGACATCGTTGACCGTCAGCCCGGCATCGGTCAGCGCTTGCATCATCCTTGGGCGTGAATGGTTGGTACCGCAGTCGATGAACGCGGCTCGTCCGTTTTCGACGATCAGATAGGCAGCGTCGAAATGCGGTCGATGGAAACCGGTGTCGATGGTGTGAATGGCATGTTCGTCGTGCATGTTCCCAGACTAGCACTTGACCCGCTCACGGCGTTCTTGCTTTCCGCCGTTGCAGTTCCGGAACTGTGGCGGATTCCCGAAGATACTTGCCATGGGCATGCATCTTGTATCAAGGTAGATGCATGCCCGTTTCGATGTCAGAACGGGCTTTTTGGCCCGTTGAATTTGGATCGATCTAAACGCAAGAATGAAGTCGGAACCTTTCATGCCATGAATCGCCCCCTGCCTCAGGCCGTTTCACCAGCGCTCCCGTTTGTGCGAATCCGTTGGCTCGCGTGCCTGGCGCTGGCATGCATGACGCTGGCGTGGGGCGGCGCACAAGCCGCCACCACGTCGGTGCCCGTACAGAGCCACTGGCGCTTTCGCCTGTTGTCGAACACGACGACCCCGCATCCCGAAGCGGCCCGATGGCACCAGGCCCACGTGCCGGGCACGGTGCAGACCGATCTTCTGGCCAACGGCCTGATCGGCAAGCCCTACTACCGCGACAACGAAGCGAAGCTGCAATGGATCGGTCTGGCCGACTGGCAGTACCGGACCACGTTTCAGGTGGATGCGGCGATGCTGCGGCACGATCACGTGGATCTGGTGTTCGATGGTTTGGACACCTTCGCCGACGTCAGTCTCAACGGCCATCACGTCCTGGCCGCCGACAACATGTTCCGGTCCTGGCGCGTGCCGGCGAAGGCGCTCCTGCACGCGGGTGCCAACACGTTGACCGTCACGCTGCATTCGCCGATCGCCAGATTGCAATCGTGGTTGCGGAAACAGCCTTATGCCTTGCCCGGCGAATTCGACTCGGCCTTCGGCGACGAGCCCGAGGGCAAACAGACGGCCAATTACGTGCGCAAGGCGGCTTACCAGTACGGCTGGGATTGGGGGCCGCGCTTCGTCACCGAGGGCATCTGGAAGCCGGTACGGCTGGAAACCTGGGACACCTTGCGATTGGCCGACTTCCATATCGCCCAGCCGCATGTGGACGCGCAAAGTGCCGATTTGCGCGCCGAGTTCAAGGTGCGTTCCGACCGGGCGGGCAGGGCGCGCTTGCAGGTGAGCTGGACAGCTCCCGGTGGCAGCCATGGACAGGCAAGCCGCGATGTCACGCTGCACCAAGGCGAAAACACGCTGACCGTGCCGCTGCATGTCGATCATCCGCAACGCTGGTGGCCGACGGGATATGGGCCGCAGAACATGTACGCATTCCACGGCGAAGTCGTCGAGGACGGCAAGGTACTGGCCCGCGCCGATCGCGATACCGGTCTGCGCAGCGTCGATTTGCGGCAGCGCAAGGACCAGTGGGGCCATGGCTTCGCCTTCGTCGTCAACGGCGTGCCGATCTTCGCCAAGGGCGCCAACCTGATTCCGCCGGACAGCTTCCCGCCACGCGTCACGCGCAAGCGTCTGCACCACTTGCTGGCATCCGCGCGCGCGGCCAACATGAACATGCTGCGCATCTGGGGCGGCGGCTATTACATGAGCGATGCGTTCTACGCGATGGCCGACCGCATGGGCATCATGATCTGGCAGGATTTCATGTTCGGCGGCGCGATCCCGCCCTACGACAAGGCCTTCCGCGAAAACGTGCGGCAGGAAGCCATCGAGCAGGTCAAGCGCCTGCGCGATCATCCGTCCATCGTGGTGTGGTGCGGCAACAACGAGGTCCAGACCGGCTGGCAGACCTGGGGCGACCGCAAGAAGTTCAAACGTAGCCTGCCTGCCGACGAGGTCGAGCGTATAGAGCAGGGCATGCACGACCTGTTCGAGGTCACCCTGCACAACGTGGTGGAAACCCTGGAACCCTCCGTCCCTTATCGATACAGCTCGCCCGGCAACGACGGCAAGGGGCCGGCCAACGCGGCCAGCCAGGGCGACTATCACTACTGGGCCGTGTGGTCCGGCTCGGCGCCTGTCGAGGATTATCTGGACATCACGCCGCGCTTTCAGTCCGAATACGGCCTGCAGTCGATGCCGGCGCTGGCGACGATCAAGGGCTTCACGTTGCCGGGCGATCGCACGCCGGGTTCGAAGGTGATGCGCGCGCACCAGAAATTCGACAAGGGCAACGGCAACACCCGGTTGTTGCACTACATCCGCGAAGGCTACGGTGAACCGAAGAATTTCGCCGCCACCGTCTACCTCAGTCAGGTCATGCAGGCCGAAGGCATCCAGTTGGCCGCCGAACACCTGCGCGCCTCGCGCCCGCGCAGCATGGGCTCGCTGTACTGGCAATTGAACGACGTGTGGCCGGGCATCACCTGGTCCAGCATCGACCGCGACGGCCGTTGGAAGATGCTGCAGTACCACGCGCGCCGTTTCTACGCGCCGGTGCGCATCGTCGCCATCCGCCACAATGGGCAGGTTCGCGTCCACGTCGTGTCCGATCGCACCAAGGCGTTCAATGCCCACCTGCGCATGCGCGTCATGGGCATGGACGGCCGGGTGATCAGCGACAAGACACGGCCCGTGCACATGGACGCGCTGGCCAGTACGTCCGCGGGTGATTTCACCGACGCGCAGTTGCTGCGAGGCGCCGATCCGGATCGCACCGTCGCCGCATTCGATCTGATGCGTGGCGGCAAGCGCCTGAGCCGTCACCTGGTGTATTTCGCCAAGGCCAAGGCGCTGGATCTACCCGATCCCGGCCTCGCGACCACGTTGTCCGCCGATGGGCGTCATCTGACCGTCAGCACCAAACGCCTGGCACGTGAAGTCTGGATCAGTTTCGGTTCGAACAAAGTCCGGCTTTCCGACAATGCCTTCGACCTGCTGCCGGGTGAAAGCGTGACACTTGACGTGACCTCACAGGCCAGCGCCGATGCCTTGCGCCAATCCATGCACGTACGTTCATTGTATGGCGCCACCCGACCGGAGCCGCATTCATGAGCCCGACCCGCCGCGACATGTTGAAAATGATGGGACTTGCCGTTGCCGGCAGCGCCCTCCCGGCCCAACTGCCACGCGCGATGGCCGCGCCCGCGAAACCTTTCGGCAATCATCGCCCGCCACCCGCCAAACGCACCTTCACCAGTCCGGCGGTGGAGCGGGAAATCGCCCGCGTCACCGCGCGCATCGGCGATCCGAAACTGGCTGCATTATTCACCAACTGCTATCCGAACACGCTCGACACCACGGTGCACACCGGCACGCGCCATGGCAAACCGGACACCTTCATCGTCACCGGCGACATCGACGCCATGTGGCTGCGCGACTCCTCGGCACAGGTCGAACCCTACCTGCCGCTGGCGAAAAACGACACGGCATTGCGCCGACTGTTCCGCGGCCTGATCCATCGCCAGGCGGCATGCATCGTCATCGACCCGTATGCCAACGCTTTTCTTCCCGATCCGACGTCGCGCACGCCATTGCCATGGGCGCGACACGACCTGACCGACATGAAACCCGGCGTGGCCGAGCGCAAATGGGAAATCGACTCGCTGTGCTGGACGATCCGTCTGGCGCACGGCTACTGGAAAGCCAGCGGCGACGGCAAGCCGTTCGACGACGACTGGCGCACGGCCATGCATCTCGTGCTGGACACGTTCCGCACGCAGCAGCGCAAACACGGCCATGGCCCGTACCACTTCCAACGCAGCTCGCCGAATCCCACCGACACGGTGCCGCTGGGCGGCTACGGCAATCCGGCCAGGCCGGTCGGGCTGATCTTCTCGATGTTCCGTCCCTCCGACGACGCCTGCATCTACCCGCTGTTCGTGCCGGCCAATGCCTTCGCCGTGGTCTCGTTGCGCCAGCTGGCCAACATGTCGCGTGTCTTGCATCACGACCGCGACTTCGCCGCCGAGTGCGAAGCGCTGGCCGATGAAGTGGAAGCGGCCTTGCACAAGCATGCGCTGATGCACGATGCGGATGGCGGCGAGGTATGGGCCTACGAAGTGGATGGTTACGGCAACCAGTTGTTCATGGACGACGCCAACGTGCCCAGCCTGTCGAGCCTGGCCATGCTGGGTTTCTGCTCGCGCACGAACGCACGCTACCGGCGCACGCGCGCACTGGCCTGGAGCCGACGCAATCCGTATTTCTTCACCGGCAAGGCGGCCGAAGGCATCGGTGGCCCGCATGAAGGGCTGGGCATGATCTGGCCGATGTCGATCATCGTGCGCGCCCTGACCAGCACCGATACCGGCGAAATACGCCAATGCCTGGACTGGCTGAAAACCACCGACGCCGGCACCGGCTTCATGCACGAAGCCTTCGACAAGAATAACCCTTCGCATTTCACACGCGCCTGGTTCGCCTGGGCCAATTCGCTGTTCGGCGGGTTGATCGTCAGCCTGGCCGACCGGCATCCCGAACTTCTGCGACGCGCTTCTGGAACCTCCCAATGAATCCGTTCCCTGTAGGGCGGGCACTGCCCGCCAACACGGTCGCGACGGCGGGCAATGCCCGCCCTACGGGAAACGGTCACATGATGTTTTCCGAATACGCCGCATTCCCCACGCAACGATTGAAAATCACTGGAGAGCAAGCATGGTGACCCGCAGACGATTCATGCAAGGTACGGCGACAACGGCGGCATTGGCATTGCTGGCCAGCCCGCTCGGATTGCGCCGCGCCGTGGCCAGGGCCGTGATCGATCCGAAAGGGCAGGCCGGCAGCGGAGCCGGTGACGCCGCCGGCGAACTGTCGCGCCATGTCGACGTGTTCATCGGCACCGGCGGCCACGGCCATACCTTTCCAGGCGCCACGTTGCCGTTCGGCATGGTGCAGGTCGGTCCCGATACCAACAACAGCACCTGGGATGGTTGTTCCGGCTACCACCAGCGCGACGGTTCCATCATGGGTTTCTCGCACACCCACCTGAGCGGCACCGGCGCCAGCGACATGCTCGACGTGCTGGTGATGCCGGCGCAGGGCGAAGTGTTGCTCGACCCGGGCGAGCGCGGCCTGCCGGACGCGAATTTCCGCTCGCGTTACGACGCGGTGGTGCGTCCGGACACCATTCCCGACGACATGGTCGGCCATCCCGGCCACGGTTATCGTTCGCGTTACGACGACGAAAGCGCGCGACCCGGCTATTACCGCGTGCACCTGACCGACCACGACATCCTGGCCGAACTCACCGCCACGTTGCGTGCGGGCCTGCATCGCTATACCTTCAAGGGCAAGGGCGACGGCCATCTGCTGGTCGATTTCGCACACGGCTACCACGGCAATCCCGACAAACCCGCCAAGGTGTCCGACGCCACGCTGAAAGTCGTCGGCAACGATACCCTGGTCGGTGGCCGGCGCGTGCACCAGTGGGCCAACGGCCGTTACATCTATTTCGCGATGAAGCTGTCGCGCCCGTTCGCACGCGCCGAACTGTATTCGGACGACAAGGCCCTGTCCGACGGCGCCCGCGATGCCAGCGGCAAGCACCTCAAGGCCGCCTTGCACATCGCCGATGCCGCCAGCGCGCCGCTGCTGGTCAAGGTCGGCATCTCGGCCGTGGACATCGACGGCGCCATGCGCAACCTGGACAAGGAAATTCCCGACTGGGATTTCGAACGCGTGCAGAACGCCGCCACCTCGACCTGGAATCGCGAACTCGAGCGCATCCGCATCCGCACGCCGTCGCGCACCACCCGGCGCATCTTCTACACCGGGCTCTACCACACCATGCTCGCGCCGACGTTGTTCAGCGACGTGGATGGGCGCTACCGCGGCATGGATCTCAAGGTGCGCCAGGTGGCCGCCGGCCAGCACAACTACAGCACGTATTCGCTGTGGGACACCTACCGTGCGCTGCACCCGCTGTTTACGCTGTATCAGCCCGACAAGGTGCCGGACATCGTGCAGGGTCTGGTGCGCAAGGCCTCGGAAAGTCCGGACGGGCCGGCGGTTTGGCCGCTGCAGGGCGTGGAAACTGGCACCATGATCGGTTACCACTCCGCCTCGGTC
>DASSTF010000052.1:0-6004 GCA_035708045.1 Rhodanobacteraceae bacterium
CCCGATCGCGATGGAAGAAGGTCTGCGTTTTGCCATCCGCGAAGGCGGCCGCACCGTCGGCGCCGGCGTGGTGGCGAAGATCAACAAGTAAGAAAAGCAGGGACGAGGGGTTAGGGACGAGGGGCGAGGGTTGGAAGTGCCGCCCTCGCTACTCGATCCTCGCCTCTCGCCCCTCAAAATACATACGCCAGTAGCTCAATTGGCAGAGCAGCGGTCTCCAAAACCGCAGGTTGGGGGTTCGAGTCCCTCCTGGCGTGCCATTCATTTCAGAGGACACGGATCGGGGAACGGGTGCTTATATTCGCCCAAAGCGGTTATGCTTGGCGTTTGGTTCCCCGACATGCGACATGAACACGAAGGCTGAACAAGCAAACGGCGCCCAGGGCGCGGACATGGCCAAATTGGCGCTGGCGTTGCTGGTGCTGGTTGCGGGCATTTTCGCCTTCTACTGGTTCGACCAGGTGGCGCAGATGGCCCGGGTGGGCATGCTGGTGGTCGGTATCGTGGCGGCCTGTGCCATTGCCAACTTCACCGGTTTGGGCGCGAAGACGCGCCATTTCCTTGCCGAAACGCGTTTCGAAATGCGCAAGGTGGTGTGGCCGACCCGCGACGAGACGGTCAAGACCACCGCCGTGGTGCTTGTCGTGGTCATCATCCTGGCATTGCTGCTCGGCCTGATAGATCTGATACTGAAGTCGGTCATTCTCGACTGGCTGCTCAACGTGGGTCAGTGAGGAGCAGCGTCATGAGCAAGCGTTGGTACGTCGTTCACGCCTATTCCGGCTTCGAAAACCAGGTCAAGAAGGCGCTCGCCGAGCGCATCGCGCGCCTGGGCATGGAAGAAAAGTTCGGTGAGGTGCTGGTGCCCACCGAGGAAGTGATCGAGATGCGTGGCGGCCAGAAGCGCCGCAGCGAGCGCAAGTTCTTCCCCGGTTACGTGCTGGTGCAGATCGAGACCGAGAGCGAAGGCAAGGGTGTGCACATCGACAACGAGTGCTGGCACCTGGTCAAGGACACGCCCAAGGTCATGGGTTTCATCGGCGGTACTGCCGACCGCCCCATGCCGATCCGCGACAGCGAGGCCGATGCCATCCTGAGCCGCGTGCGTGAAGGCGTCGAAAAGCCCCGTCCCAAGGTGTTGTTCGAGCCCGGCGAAATGGTGCGTGTCACCGACGGCCCCTTCAACGACTTCAACGGCGTGGTCGAGGAAGTCAATTACGAGAAGAGCCGTCTGCGTGTGGCCGTGTTGATCTTTGGCCGTTCCACGCCGGTGGAGCTGGAGTTCGGGCAGGTCGAGAAGGCCTGACGGGCGCAGGTTCAGGGTTTTCCATCTTCCCGTTGCCATACGGCAACAAAGTACCTATACTATGCGGTTCGCGTCGTCATCTTCCGGTGGCGGCGTGTCCGTGTTTCCGGGCCTGGGGGATGCAGGTCTTTCCACGTCCAGTGACGGGCATGCAGCGAGGAGCCGCAAGGCGTCCGCACTCGCGAGGATCATTTCATGGCAAAGAAAGTCATCGGCTACATCAAGCTGCAGGTGCCTGCAGGCCAGGCCAACCCGTCGCCGCCCGTCGGCCCCGCACTGGGCCAGCGCGGTCTCAACATCATGGAATTCTGCAAGGCGTTCAATGCCGCCACGCAGAAGATGGAAGCGGGCCTGCCGATTCCGACCGTGATCACGGCCTATTCGGACCGCAGCTTCACCTTCATCACCAAGACGCCGCCCGCGGCCGTCCTGCTGCGCAAGATCAGCGGCGTCAAGAAGGGTTCGGCCAAGCCCAACACCGACAAGGTGGGCAAGGTGACCCGCGCGCAGCTGGAAGAAATCGCCAAGCAGAAAGAGCCGGATCTGACCGCAGCCGATCTGGATGCGGCGGTGCGCACCATTGCCGGTAGCGCCCGTTCCATGGGCCTGACGGTGGAGGGCTGAGACATGGCAAAGTTGAGCAAGCGTTTCAAGGCCATGCAGGGCCAGGTCGAGCCGGGCAAGACCTATGCACTGGCCGATGCACTGAATATCGTCAAGGGCAATGCCTCGGCCAAGTTCGTCGAGTCCGTCGACGTGGCCGTGCGCCTCGGCATTGACGCTCGCAAGTCCGATCAGGGCGTGCGCGGCTCCTCGCTGCTGCCGCACGGCACCGGCAAGAGCGTCAAGGTGGCCGTGTTCTGCCCGCCGGGCGAGAAGGCCGACGCGGCACTGGCTGCCGGCGCCGACGCCGTGGGCATGGACGATCTGGCCGAGCGCATGAAAGGCGGCGATCTGGACTTCGATCGCGTCATCGCCACGCCGGACGCCATGCGCGTGGTCGGCAAGCTGGGCCAGTTGCTGGGCCCGCGCGGCCTGATGCCGAATCCGAAGGACGGCTCGGTGTCCGCCGACGTGGTCACCGCCGTCAACAACGCCAAGGCGGGCCAGGTGAAGTTCCGCAACGACAAGGCGGGCATCATCCACGCCTCCGTGGGCAAGGTCGATTTCGATGCCGACAAGCTGGCCGACAACATCAACGCGTTGATTGCCGACCTGATCAAGGCCAAGCCGGTTGTTGCCAAGGGCGTGTACCTGCAGAAGGTCGCGGTCTCCAGCACCATGGGTCTGGGCGTTTCCGTGGATGTCAGCACGCTGGCAGGCAAATAATTGAACTATCGCGCCGGCCTGGCCGGCGCGGGCAAAGGTTTTGGGGGCGACACCGCGGGTCTCATCCGTGATCCGCGTGAAGCCGTCAAAGACCGCAGGTGACAGTCGAAACCGTGCCGACGGGTCGCATGGAGGCCATTGGCAAGGGATCATCCACCGGTTCGGTTGAGCTGTCTTAAATGTTTGCGCGGCCTGCGCAGATGGTGCCGCCCGTAACAGGTTTTCCTGGAACGGCCACCAGTCAAGGTGTCGTCGACACCGGGGTTCGTCAGGGAGACGGCCCGATTGACATGGAATCCCGGCGTGCGGAGCACGACGGATTCTCATCAGGAGAAAGCAATGGCGCTCAATCTTGCGCAAAAGAAAGAGGTCGTTGCCGAAATGGCGAACGTGGCCAATACGGCGCATTCGCTGGTCGCCGCCGAGTACATCGGTCTTACCGTCGAGCAGCTCACCGAGCTGCGCAAGAAGGCTCGCGAGTCGGGCGTGTTTCTTCGCGTTGCGAAGAACACCCTGGTCAAGCGTGCAGTGGAGGGTACCGACTATGCCGGTACCGCCGATCAGTTGGTCGGTCCGCTGCTGTATGCCTTCTCGATGGAGGATCCGGGTGCCGCCGGTCGACTGGTGAAGGATTTTGCCAAGGCCAATGACAAGCTGAAGGCCAAGCTCGTGGCTATCGGCGGTCAGGTGTATCCGGCCTCGCACGTCGAGGTGCTGGCTTCCCTGCCGACCCGCGAACAGGCTCTGAGCATGCTGCTCAGCGTCATGTCGCAGCCTGCCACGCAGCTGGTGCGTCTGCTGTCCGAACCTGCCTCGCAGATCACGCGCGTGATCAACCAGGCGGGTCAGGCCAAGCAGGCCGCCTGACGCCATTTCACCATACGGCAACAAGCAACAACCCCCTTAGTGGTATTTCCAGGAGTTATCAAGATGTCTCTCAGCAACGAAGAAATCATCGACGCGATCGCCGAAAAGTCCCTCATCGAGGTGATGGAGCTGGTCAAGGCGATGGAAGAGAAGTTCGGCGTGTCCGCTGCCGCTCCGGTGGCCGTGGCCGCTGGTCCGGCCGCCGGTGGTGATGCCGCCGCCGCCGAAGAGCAGACCGAGTTCAACGTGGTTCTGGCCAGCATCGGCGCCAACAAGGTTGCCGTCATCAAGGCCGTGCGTTCGATCACTGGTCTGGGCCTGAAGGAAGCCAAGGACATGGTCGAAGGCGCCCCGCAGGTGGTCAAGGAAGGCGCCAGCAAGGAAGACGCCGACAAGTTCAAGAAAGAGCTGGAAGAAGCCGGTGCCACTGTCGAACTGAAGTAATCGGCGCCCTTGCGCGCCACAGGTTCGACATGATTCAGGCGAGCCTGGGGGCGAAAGCTCCCGGGCTTTGCCTGTTGATGTTGCCAGGGAATGGGCAATGGAAAATCGATGGCCGCGCGCCGGTGATTTTTCATTGCCGATTCCCTGCTCAAAAACCCCGCGCCCGGATGTCCCTTCCGGGTGCAACAAAACGAAACGGTAGCCCACCATGACCTACTCGTTCACCGAGAAAAAGCGTATTCGCAAGGATTTCGGCAAGCGTCCGCCGGTGTTGGATGTTCCCAACCTGTTGACGATCCAGACCCGATCCTATGAAGAGTTTCTGCAAGAACACGTGTCGCCCAAGAAGCGCGAGGACAAGGGCCTCAATGCGGCACTGAAATCGGTGTTTCCGATTTCCAGCTATTCGGGCAATGCGGCGCTGGAGTACGTGGACTATCGCCTGGGCGAGCCGGCGTTCGACGAGCGCGAGTGCCGCAACCGCGGCATGACCTACGGCGCGCCGCTGCGCACCACCGTGCGCTTGGTGATCTACGACAAGGACAGCCCGGCGTCCAAGAAGGCCGTCAAGTACGTCAAGGAGCAGGAGGTCTACATGGGCGAGATCCCGCTCATGACGGACACCGGTACCTTCATCATCAATGGCACCGAGCGCGTCATTGTCTCGCAGCTGCATCGCTCACCGGGTGTGTTCTTCGACCACGACCGTGGCAAGACGCACAGCTCGGGCAAGCTGCTGTTCTCGGCCCGCGTGATTCCTTACCGCGGTTCGTGGCTGGACTTCGAGTTCGACCCGAAGGACGCGCTGTTCACCCGTATCGACCGCCGCCGCAAGCTGCCGGTGACGGTGCTGCTGCGCGCGCTCGGCTACAACAACGAAGAGATGCTGGGCATCTTCTTCGAACACAACGTCTTCCACCTGGGCAAGAAGGGCGGCACCACGCTGGAGCTGGTCGCCGAGCGCTTGCGCGGCGAGACGCTGACCTTCGACCTGATGATCGGCGACAAGGTGCTGGTGGAAGCCGGCAAGCGCATCACCGCGCGCCACGTGCGCCAGCTGGCGGCCGAGAACATCACCGCCCTCGAGGTGCCGGACGACTACCTGATCGGCCGCATCGTCGCGATTGACGTGGTCGATTCGAAGACCGGCGAGCTGCTGGCTTCGGCGAACGACGAGATCACCGCCGAACAGCTGGAAGCCTTCCGCAAGGCCGGTATCGAGACGGTGCCGACGCTGTACGTCAACGACCTGGACCGCGGCGCGTACATCTCGCACACCCTGCGCATCGACAACACCAAGACGCAACTCGAGGCGCTGGTGGAGATCTACCGCATGATGCGCCCGGGCGAGCCGCCGACCAAGGACGCCGCGCAGAACCTGTTCTTCAACCTGTTCTTCACCTTCGACCGCTACGACCTGTCGGCGGTCGGCCGCATGAAGTTCAACCGTCGCGTCGGTCGCCAGGAGATCCTGGGCCCGGGCGTGCTGTACGACCACAAGTACTTCGCCGAGCGCAAGGAAGAGGCGGCGCAGACGCTGGTGCAGCAGTTGGGCGACCAGTCCGACGTGCTGGACGTGCTCAAAGTGCTGATCGACATCAAGAACGGCCACGGCACCGTGGACGATATCGATCACCTGGGCAACCGTCGCGTCCGTTCGGTCGGCGAGATGGCGGAGAACACCTTCCGCATCGGCCTGGTGCGCGTTGAGCGCGCCGTGCGCGAGCGCCTGTCGCTGGCCGAGTCCGAGGGGCTGACCCCGCAGGAGCTGATCAACGCCAAGCCGGTCGCGGCGGCGGTGAAGGAGTTCTTCGGCTCCTCGCAGCTGTCGCAGTTCATGGACCAGAACAACCCGCTGTCGGAAGTGACCCACAAGCGCCGCGTCTCGGCGCTGGGCCCGGGCGGCCTGACCCGCGAGCGCGCCGGCTTCGAAGTGCGCGACGTGCATCCGACCCACTACGGCCGCGTCTGCACCATCGAGACGCCGGAAGGCCCGAACATCGGCCTGATCAACTCGCTGGCCGTGTACGCACGCACCAACGCCTACGGCTTCCTGGA
>DASSTF010000053.1:0-2177 GCA_035708045.1 Rhodanobacteraceae bacterium
CCCGCGGGCCAGGAAGGCCCGTCGGGAAAACCCCGCAGCGCGGAACGCACCCGAAGGGCGCCGGACGGGGGTGCCCTTTCTTTTGGTTCGTTTTCTTTGGGCAAGCAAAGAAAATGAACGAGCGCCCGCAGGGCGCGATACCCGCCGCAGGCGAAAAAAACTTCAACAAAACTCGACACCCGCCATCAGACGAAAAACCCGCCAAAGGCGGAAAACAACACACTCACATCGCAGTAGCCGCCCCCGCCGGCAATCGCGTGCGCAAAAGCGCATCCACCGATTGCTGCCACTGCGGCGAACCCGGCTCCGACTGCGGTGCCTCCTGGCCCAGCTTGCGCTGCACCGCGCGATTCCATTCCGGTGAGCCAGGATCCGGTCCGTGTCCCTGGCCATCACCGATGTGGAGGCTGCGGTCGACCCATGCGTACCAGGCTGGTGAACCGAGCGTGGGATTGGCCGGTGCGGCGACGGTGGGTTTGGGCGCCGATGGCGCCGGCTGGTCTTGCGGCGCGTAGGGCGACGAGCAGGCCGCCAGCAACAGGACTGCGGCGACGGGGATCGGAAAGGGGGCTCGCATGACGAATCACCTGTGGCTGCAACCCGGTCAAGCGTAAGCGACGGCGATGAGCGAAAGCTAAACAAACGCCCAACCGCGGGCGCGCTTCAGCGCCGTCCGGCCACCTCATCGACGTGATCGAGCAGATCCGCCGGATCCTCGTAGACGCGGAATGCCCCGGCCTTCTGCAACTCCTCGGCGCCGTAGCCGCCGGAGAGCAGGCCCACACCCAACGCCCGTGCACGTTGCGCGGCCAGCATGTCCCAGATGCTGTCGCCGATGACCAGCGACTGGCTGATGTCCACACCCAGCCGCTCGGCCGCGGCCAGGAACAAATCCGGATCGGGTTTGGCGTAGCGCACCTGGTCGCGCGTCACTACCGGCACGCGCTCGGGATCCACACCCAGCGCCTTGAGATTGTGCGCAGCCGTTTCCATGCGGCCGCTGGTGGCCACGGCCCACGGCAGATCGTGCGCCGTCAGGTACTTCAGCAGTTCACGCGCGCCGGGCAGGGGGCGGATGCCGGCGACCTGGCGCGTATAGGCCTCGGCATGCCGTTGGCGCAGGCGCTGCACGCGCTCTTCGGTGATGTCCAGACCGGTTTCGCGCAACAGGATGTTGGTGAACAGGCCGCCGCTCATGCCGACCTTGCGGTGGATGCGCCATACCGAAAGGTCGATGCCTTCCTGATCCAGTGCCGATTTCCAGGCCAGCACGTGCTGATAGACGCTGTCGACCAGCGTGCCGTCCAGATCGAACAGAAAGGCGGTGGCGGTGCGTGTCATGACGAAGCGCTTCATGGAACGGAGGTTTATTGTGCCCCCATTCGCGGCGGCGTGCCGTTGCGGCAACGTCTTTCATGCCATCTGGTCATGGCCACGGCATGCGCAGGAGCGCGCGGAAGGCGCTCCTGCGGAGCAGGGGTCGGTCAGAAACGACCGGCCTGCAGGTCGGCGATGGCCTCGTGGATCTGCCGCGTGTTGTTCATCACGAACGGGCCGTAGCGCGCGACCGGCTCGTTGAGCGGCTTGCCGGCGACCAGCAGCACACGCGCAGGCGACGCGCCTGACTTGAGCGTGACGCCCTCGCCGTCGCCGAACACGGCCAGCTCGCGATGAGCCAGGGTGTCGTCGCCCGCCGTGACGTCTTCGCCATCGAACACGTAGGCGAAAGCGTTGTGGCCTTGCGGCAGGGGCACGCTGATTTCCGCACCGGGTTCGAGAGCGATGTCCAGATACACCGGTTCGGTGGCGATACCGCTGACCGGCCCGGTCACGCCATCCAGCGTGCCGGCGATGACGCGCACGTGCACACCGTCGGCCGGCCGCACCTCGGGAATGCGTTCGGGCGCGATGTCCTGATAGCGCGGATCGGTCATCTTGTCCTTCGCCGGCAGGTTGACCCAGAGCTGGAAACCGCGCATCAGACCTTCTTCCTGCTCGGGCATTTCCGAGTGCAGGATGCCGCGGCCGGCGGTCATCCACTGCACGGAGCCGGCGGTCAGCAGGCCGCTGTTGCCCTGGTTGTCGCCATGGCGCATGCGCCCGTCGAGCATGTAGGTGACGGTCTCGAAGCCGCGATGCGGATGCTCGGGAAAACCGGCGATGTAATCCTCGGCGCG
>DASSTF010000054.1:0-16861 GCA_035708045.1 Rhodanobacteraceae bacterium
GCAGCAACGTGCTCTTGCCGGAGCCCGAGGCACCGATGATGGCCAACGTGCGGCCACGCTCAAGCTCGAAGCTGACGTCGCGCAGCACTTCGGTGCGCAAGCCGCCTTCGGCGTAGGTCTTGGCGATGTGGCTGACGCGCAGAACCGCGTCGTTGCCGGGTGGCTGATCGCGCATCGGCGCTCCTTGCTCATTCATACCGCAGCGCCTGTGCCGGCTGGGTGCGCGAGGCGCGCCAGGCGGGGTAAAGGGTGGCCAGCAGCGAGAAAACGAAGGCCATGCCGGCGATCCAGCCCACATCGCTCCAATGCAACTGGCTGGGCACTTCGCTGATGTAATACACGTCCGGCGACAGGAACTGCACGTGGAACAGGTTCTGGATCCAGTCCACGATGGTCGGCACGTTGATGGCCAGAAGCACGCCGAACAGCACACCCAAGGCAATGCCGACCACGCCGATCATCAGACCCTGCACCACGAACACGCCCATGACCGTGCGCGGCGTCGCACCCAGGGTGCGCAGGATGGCGATGTCGGCCTGCTTGTCGGTCACCACCATCACCAGCGACGAAACAAGATTGAAAGCGGCCACAGCGATGATCAGCGACAGGATGATGAACATCACCACTTTTTCCATCGACAGCGCCTTGAACAGGTTGACGTTGGATTGGACCCAAGTCTGTACGCGATAACGCTGCCCCAACTGACCCATTAATGACTGTGCCACCGGCCATGCCTGATAGACGTCGTCCAGGCGCAGACGTATGCCGGTGGGCCCGTCAGCGCCGAACAAGGTTTCAGCGTCCTGCATGTTGATGAGCGCCAATCCGGAATCGAACTGCTGCATGCCAACGGAAAAGATGCCGACGACAGCAAAGCGACGCAGCCGCGGCATGGCGCCCATGGGAGTGGCGCGATAGCTGGGCGCATACACCGTCACCTTGTCGCCCACGCCTACGCCCAGTTGCAGAGCCAGATCGCTGCCCAGCACAATGCCCCAGCTCCCCGGGGTCAGCGCCTTGATGCTGCCCGCCTTCATGTGCGTATCGAAATCGGCCACGCGCGTTTCATCTTCGGGGATGATGCCGCGCACCAGCGCCCCGGTGGAGGCACGCCCCTGCAAAAAGACCGGGCTGCGGACATAGGGCGCCGCGCCCTTCACATGCGGGTTGGCTTCGGCCACCTTCAACGCGTGCTGCCAGTCCTGCACGGATTCCCCGACACCGGAAATGGTCGCGTGCGCCACGGCGCCCAGGATGCGCGTACGCATCTGGTAGTCGAACCCGTTCATCACCGAGATCACGGTGATCAAGGCCATGATGCCGATGATGATGCCGAGCATCGACACCAGCGAAATGAACGAGATGAAATGGTTGCGGCGCTTGGCGCGCGTGTAGCGCAGGCCGATGAAGATCGATAACGGTCGGAACATGACGTTACTTCACCGCCTTGCGTGCAGATCGTGATGTGGACACGGAGAATCCTTCGGTCGGTAACGACTCATCGACCACAAACAGTCCGCAGAGTGCCCGAAAACCGACCACGACGGCAAGCGGCGTGCGCCGTCAGGCATTGTCGGACATGGCCGACAAACGCATGCGCAATCGTCTGCGGGTATCGGCATCCACGCTGTCGGGCAGCAATGCCAACGCGGTTTCGCCGCCCTGCGGCCAGATGAGGCGCAACATGATGAGCGGGCCCAGCACGCGGCCGCTGCACAGGCGTCCCTGCACCTGGCGGTTGCCGGTCAGGTGCAGGGTCCAAGTGTCGTCGGCGTGCCAACCAAGCATCGTCAGCGGCTGACGTTTCAGGCGGCGCAGACTGTGCCATGCGTACAGGACAATCAGCGCGCAGAGGGCCAGATCGAATGTCCACGGCAAACGCGAGCATGCCACGGCGGCGCATGCCAGCAAGGCCATGATCGTGACGGTGGCGGCCAGCAGACGCGACGGCCTGACCTCAAAGGTGATGGTGGGCGCGGATGGCATCGATGATGGTTTGCCAGTCGGCACGCGGTGCGGTGCCGCGACCGACCGTCCAATCCCAGAGATCCGGATCCTGCACGTCAAGCAGATCGTCGAAGGCCTGACGGATGTCGGCGTCGGCCTTCGGCCAGCATTCGGCCAACCACCAGCCGTACAAGGTGTCCAGTTCCTTGGTGCCGCGCCGGCAGCGCCAGCGCAGACGTTTCAGGCGCGCTTCGTCCATCATGCGTTTCGTGGCCGCCGCGTCACGCCGAACGGCGCGCGACGATGGCTTTCTTGATTTCGGCGATGGCCTTGGCCGGGTTGAGGCCCTTCGGACACGTCCGCGCGCAGTTCATGATGGTGTGGCAGCGGTACAGCTTGAACGGGTCTTCCAGTTCGTCCAGGCGCTGGCCGGTGTCTTCGTCGCGGCTGTCGGCGATCCAGCGGTAGGCCTGCAGCAGGATGGCCGGGCCGAGGTAGCGATCGCCGTTCCACCAGTAGCTGGGGCAACTGGTGGAACAGCAGGCACACAGGATGCATTCGTACAGGCCGTTGAGCTTGTTGCGATCCTCCGGCGACTGCAGGCGCTCCTGGTCGGAAGGCGCGGGGCTCTGCGTGCGCAGCCACGGCTTGATCGAGGCGTATTGCGCGTAGAAGTGCGTGAGGTCGGGCACCAGATCCTTGACCACCGGCATGTGCGGCAGCGGATAAATCTTCACTTCCTTGCCGCAATCGGCGACGGGCGTGATGCAGGCCAGCGTGTTGACGCCGTCGATGTTCATCGCGCAACTGCCGCAAATGCCTTCGCGGCAGGAGCGGCGCAAGGTCAGGCTGGAATCGACTTCGTTCTTGATTTTGAGCAGCGCGTCCAGAACCATTGGTCCGCAGGCGGCCATGTCCACTTCGAAGGTGTCCGTGCGCGGATTTTCGCCGCTGTCGGGATTCCAACGGTAGACCTTGAACGTGCGCGGTTTTTTCGCATCCTTGGCCGGCCAGTGCTTGCCCGGCTTGATCCTGGAGTTTTGTGGCAGGGTAAATTCACCCATGGCTTGACCCTTGTATCAGTGGGCGCGCGACACCATCGCACGCCATGCGGCAGATGCCGCGAATCAGTAAACGCGCTTGGCCGGCGGCACGGTCTCGACCTCGTCGGTCAAGGTGTTGCTGTGCACGGGCCGGTAATCGAAGCGTGTCTTGCCCTTGTCGTCCACCCATACCAGGGTGTGTTTCATCCAGTCCGCGTCGTCGCGATCGGGAAAGTCCTCGCGCGCATGCGCGCCGCGGCTTTCCGGTCGCTGTTCGGCCGAATACATGGTGCCCACGGCCTGGTCGAGCAGATTGGACAGCTCCAGCGTTTCGACCAGATCGGAGTTCCACACCATGGAACGGTCGCCGACCTTGACGTCGGCAAACGAGTCGTAGACTTCGGAAATCTTGCCGCAACCTTCCTTCAGCGTCTCCGCGGTGCGGAACACGGCGGCGTCGTTCTGCATGGTGCGCTGCATGTTGAGGCGGATTTCCGCCGTCGGCGTGCCGCCATTGGCATGACGCAGTTTGTCGAAGCGGCCCAGCGCCGTGTCCAGCGCGCTGGACGGCAGGTCCGTGTGCGGCGAATCGGGCTTGATGAGTTCCGCGCAACGGTTTGCCACCGCGCGACCGAACACCACCAGGTCGAGCAGCGAGTTGGAGCCCAGGCGGTTGCCGCCATGCACCGACACGCAGGCCGCCTCGCCGATGGCGAACAGGCCCGGCACCACGGCGTCGTTGTCGTCGCCTTTCTTCTGCACCACTTCGCCGTGGTAGTTGGTCGGGATGCCGCCCATGTTGTAGTGCACCGTGGGCAGGATCGGGATCGGCTCCCTGGTCACATCCACGCCGGCGAAGATGCGCGCCGATTCGGCGATGCCCGGCAGGCGCTCGTTGATGACCTCGGGGCCGAGGTGCATCAGGTTGAGGTGCGCGTGATCCTTGTGCTCGCCGACGCCGCGGCCCTCGCGGATCTCGATGGTGATGGCGCGGCTGACCACGTCGCGCGAGGCCAGGTCCTTGGCGCTGGGCGCGTAACGCTCCATGAAGCGTTCGCCCTCGGCATTGGTGAGGTAGCCGCCCTCGCCGCGCGAACCTTCGGTGATCAGGCAGCCCGAACCGTAGATGCCGGTCGGATGGAACTGCACGAATTCCAGATCCTGCATGGCAAGGCCCGCGCGCATCACCATGCCGCCGCCGTCGCCGGTGCAGGTGTGCGCGGACGTGCACGAGAAGTAGGCGCGGCCGTAACCGCCGGTGGCCAGCACCACGGCCTGGCCGCGAAACACGTGCAGCGTGCCTTCGTTCAAGTCCAGCGCCAGCACACCGCGGCACACGCCCTCGTCGTCGAAGATGAGGTCGGTGGCGAAGTACTCGACGAAGAACGTGGCGTCGTGTGCCAGCGCCTGCTGGTACAGCGTGTGCAGGATGGCGTGGCCGGTGCGGTCGGCGGCGGCGCAGGTGCGCTGCGCGGTGCCCTTGCCGTAATGCGTGGTCATGCCGCCGAACGGACGCTGATAGATGTGGCCATCGTCGGTGCGCGAAAACGGCACGCCGTAATGCTCCAGCTCGATCACCGAAGCCGGCGCGTTCTTGCACATGTACTCGATGGCGTCCTGGTCGCCCAGCCAGTCGCCGCCCTTGACGGTGTCGTAGAAATGGAAGCGCCAGTCGTCCTCGCCCATGTTGCCGAGCGCGGCGGCGATGCCGCCCTGCGCCGCCACGGTGTGCGATCGGGTGGGAAACACCTTGGTCACGCAGGCGGCCTTGAGACCCTTCTCGGCCAGACCGAAAGTGGCGCGCAACCCGGCGCCGCCGGCGCCGACCACGACCACGTCATATTTGTGCTGTTGAACCTTGTAGCTTTCCATGAATTGCCCTTCAACCCCCGAACGCGACACGCAATACCGCCAGCGCGCTGGCCAGCGCGAGCAACACGGCTAGGAACTTGATCACTACCACCAGAATCACCTCTTTCCAACGGGTGTGCACGTAATCCTCGATGATCACCTGCAGGCCGAACTGGGCATGCCAGAAGCCAATCGTCACAAACAGGATCATCAACACGACATTCCACGGCTCGGCCAGCGCCTGGCGCGCCGTGGCGTAGTCCGCGCCCAGAAACGACAGCATGGTGCATACGAACCACAGGCCCAGAAAAATCAGCGCCACCGCCGTCAGGCGTTGCATCCACCAGTGGCCGACGCCGGACTTGGCCGAACCCCAGTTGCGCGCATGCTTCATCGGGTTGCGCGTGTCCGTCTTGAAACCGGGATAACTCATGCCGCCACCCCCTGCCACACGTAGACCCACGCGGCGATGGTCAGGATCAGGCTGAAGATGATCGACAGCCAGCTCGAACGCACGAACTGGTCGATGCGGTAGCCCATGCCCCCATCCTGCAGCAGATGCCGGATGCCGTTGCACAGGTGATAGAAGAACGACCAGGTCCAGCCGATCAGCAGAATGATGCCGATGACGCTGCCGGCGCAGGCGGTAAAGGTGTGCCAGGCGGCCTCGCTGTTGGCCAGGGCCAGCAGGCCCCAGACCACCACCAGCAAACCGACGGACAGGGCGATGCCGGTGGCGCGATGCAGGATGGATGTCACCATCTGCACTTGCCAGCGATAAACGCTCAAGTGGGGAGATAGAGGTCGCACGGTCTGAGCCATCGTGGCTATCCTTCAGTTGGAATCGCTGATTGAGTCGCCCTGCCCGGCGAACACCTCAAAAGTCGATGCAGCGCCCGTTCTTTTCCCAGTCGCCGTAGCGGGTGGGATCCAGGTGCTTGCGCAACGCCTTGTTCTCCCTGTCGATACGGTTCTTTTTTTCGAGGGATTCGCGCACGCGCGAACCATCCGCGGAAGCGGCGCCGGTATCTTCGGAGGGGTGAGGATACTTGTCGGACATAGGCTTGAAAGCGCGAGAAAGATTAATACTTGATATCGGCCAGCACAATCTTGACACTGCCGAATCATGCCTCGGCCAGGCATTTTCCCATTTTCGACCGGTCGCCAACATGCTTCCCCTGCGCGCTGAAACCCTGTCCATCCACGGCCCCGACGCCGTCGCCTTTGCTCACGCGCAACTGGCCAGCAACGTGCGCGAACTGCCGGTCGGCGCCTGGCAGTGGAGCGCCTGGCTGAGTCCACAAGGGCGGGTTCGCGCACTGCTGCAGCTTGCGCGCACGGACGAACAACATCTGCTGTTGCTGCTGCGCGGCGGCACGGCATCGGACATGGCCACCGGACTGCAACGTTATGTGCTGCGCAGCCATGTCTCGATCGTCGCTCATGAACCGCGTCGGTTGCTGGATGCCGAGCCGATCCCCGAGCACGATCTCCAACTTGATGCTGACGATCTTGTTCTCGGCATGGGGCATCACGCCATGCGCATCACGACGGCAGATGGGCAACCGCAGCACTGGCGGTGGATTGCCGTCGAAGCCGGTCAACCCTGGTTGCCTGCCGAGGCTCTCGATTCACTGCTGGCCCCGGCGCTGTCGTTGCGGCAGCTCGGCGCCGTCAGTCTGGACAAGGGCTGCTATCCCGGACAGGAAATCGTGGCGCGCCTGCATTACCGCGGCGGCTGCAAACAACATCTGTGGCGGGTTCAAAGCGCTGCGCCGCTGGCTCCGGGCAGCCCGCTGGCGTGCCATGGCGAAACCGTCGGTCTTGTCCTCGACGCTGTGCTGGACGCAAGCGACACTTTCCAGGGATTGGCCGTTCTCCGCGACACACATACTCAGAATGAAGTGACGGTCGGAAACGCCGAAGCTTTCACAAAAGTGAATGTAATCAAAAAGTTGTAAGCACTCGGTACATACACCCGTTTTCGAGGTCGTAACGAAAACTGAACAAGAACGGGGTATGCACTTGCAAAACCGTCGACCAGACGTTAACTTCCGCGCAACATTTGCAACGCGCACCATTTGCGCGTCGTCATCAGTCGGTAATCCGGCATGATCGGATTGCCGGAAAGACGTGGATAAAACGCGTCTCAAGTCATGTCCGCCCGACCGCATGCCGCGCCGGTGAAACGCCAGCGCAATCACGGCAGCCAGGTCGCCACACACTCGTCAGTGCCGGCAAATTCCGGTCCAGTTTTGCGTTTCATGGAATGCGCAACGTGGACGTGTGTGGGCAAAACCTTTGGCGCCTGTGGTGCATGTGGATCGTCGGATCCGATTCCCGCGTCTCGCTTCGGCTAAAGCCGATTGACGCACCAGGAGAAGCACACCATGAAACTTGCCTGGATACTCTGGATGACCACCATCCTGCCGCAGCCGATGGCCGCCCAGACTTGTCTGGCCACCACGATCTACCTGGAAGCGCGCAGCCAGCCCACCATCGGCCAGTTTGCCGTGGCGGAAGTGGCCTTGCGCCGTCGTCAGGAAGGCCGCTGGGGCAAGACCGTATGCGACGTGGTCAAATACCCGCACCAGTTTGCCACCACCGTCGTCTCCCCGAACTATCAGCTCGGCAACCTCAAGGCCTGGACCAAGGCCTGGAAAATTGCCGGCGAGTCGCTGGCCATCTGGAACCTGCCCAAGGGCAAGCGCATGCTGGTGGTTCCGCATGCCGACCACTTCGCCACCCGCGATTCCAGCCCGCACTGGGCCACCGTGGCGGCGCTCCGAACCATCGGCGACCACGCTTTTTACGCCGTCAATTGACCGCGCCGCTCAAGATACAAGGCAAAGGCCCTCCACACGGAGGGCCTTTTCGATTCACGGCAAACAGGTTGCAGGAGCCTGCCTGCAGGCGATTCCACACATTCGCCTGCAGGAGGCTCCTGCACATGAAGCCATGGACAGCGGGCTCTCTACAGCAAGTACACGTGATCGTTGCGCACTTGCACGCGATCACCGATTTGCGCACGCGGAGCCTCGCGCTGGGTCACCGTGGCGAACTGGCCATTGTCGAGCCGCACCACCACCTGCCAGGCCGTCATCTGCCCTTGTGAATTGCGCTCGGCCACTTCGTGACCCACGGCGCCGCCGGCAACCGCACCGGCCACGGTAGCCACCTTGCGGCCATCGCCCTTGCCTACGGTGTTGCCGATCAGACCACCGGCCACGGCGCCGATGACGGTGCCCAGGACATGGGACTGGTTGTCATTCTGGACATACACCTGACGTATGCTTTGCACGGTTCCGCACTGGGTGCACACGTTGGAGCCGTAGCCTCCGCCATAGGTCGTGCCGTAACCCGCGCCGCCGTTGCGGTAGGGCTGCCGGGTTGCGCATCCAGCCAGTATCAACATGCCGATCATGGCCAGCGCGGGCAGCAGGCTGCGCGCGAGTTTTCCGGTGTTGTTCTTTCGCATCTGCATGGGGTACCTCCTCAATCGTTGCCATTGAAGGATTGCGCGTTCCCCCTGCATGGTTCCGGAACCGCCGCCATTTCCGACAGCGGCTCCGGAGCCTTCCGGTGGTTTCAGTCAATCCGGGTTCAGCTGCCCGCCACGACCGAAACGCCGTTCTTCACCTCGACCTTCGCGCCCGGATCGTGATCCATGCGCGTGGTATGCACGGTGCCGTTGTACTTGTACTTGACCGTATAACCGACAACCTTCGTGGTGCTGTTGTTGACGGTCCTGCATACCTGCTTGTTCACCGTCTCGGTCGCATTTTCCTGATGATGCTTCTGGATCTGGTGACCGGCATAACCGCCCGCCACCGCACCCGCCACCGTCGCCAGCTTTTTGCCGTCGCCGCCGCCGACCTGGTTGCCGAGGGCGCCACCGACCACGGCGCCGATGGCCGTACCGACGATCTGGTGCTCATCCTTGACCGGCTTGTGCACGGTCACGGCTTCGTTGTGGCATTCCTGGTGCGGGTTGTTGATGGTTTTCTTGATCGGGGTGGAGCTCACCACCTCGGCATATTGCGGGCCTTCCGCACTGGCATTCCTGTTGCACGCAGCCAGCCCGATCGTGGTGAGGACGGATAGCCCTACCCACATCGTTCCCTTCAGATACTTGTTCATGATTGGCCTCCTGTAACGTTTGTGACATCGGGCTCGGCAGCACGCGGCAGCCGGGCACGATCATTCAAGCATCGATAAACTGAACCGCCATTAATAAGCCTTCATGGCGCTCAACCCCGGGCTTGTGTTAAACCGCCGGAAACCCGGCGCCGGCAAGTATGGAGAAACCGTCGTGCCATGAATGTGACACCGTTGCAGAAACCCTCATCGCAGCCGTTGGCGCTGGTGGACAGCCACGCGCATGTCGATGCCGATGCCTTCGGTGAAGATCGCGTTGAAGTTCTGGAACGCGCGCTGAACGCGGGGGTGGAGCACATCGTCGTCCCGGCCACCACGGCAGCACGCTGGCCGGTGCTGGCCAGCATATGCGACGCACAACCCGCCTTGCATGCCGCTTTCGGTCTGCATCCGATGTTCCTCGACGAACACCGCGAGGCACACTTGGCATCCCTGCCGGCATGGTTGCACGAGCACAAGGCCGTGGCCGTGGGCGAATGCGGCCTGGATTTCCATATCGACGATCCCCGGCCGGATCGCCAGCGCATGTATTTCCGGCGCCAGCTCGACATGGCGCGCGAGCTGGATCTGCCTGTCATCGTGCACGCACGCAAGGCGGTCGAAGAAGTGATCCACAGCGTGCGCAAGGCCGGCCCTCTGCGCGGCGTGGTGCACAGCTTCTCGGGCAGCCGCGAGCAGGCGCGGCAACTGGCCGATCTCGGCTTCCTGATCGGCATCGGCGGCCCGGTGACCTACGAACGCGCGAAACGCTTGCGGCGCACGGTGGCGGACATTCCGCTCGATACCCTGCTGCTGGAAACCGACGCGCCGGATCAGCCCGACGCGCATCATCGCGGACAACGCAACGAACCGGCCCGTCTGCCCGAAATCCTGCAATGCATCGCCGACCTGCGCGACGAGGATGCGCAGACCATCGCCGCGGCCACGCGCAGCAACGCCATGCGGCTGTTCGGCCTTCCCGACGACTGAACAAAAAAGTGCGGGGCGAGCATGAGTCCGCCCCGCGAAAAGGGATTCCGTCTTGCAGGAGGGAGATACGGGAGGCCGGAATCCCCATGACTTCGTTTTCAGTGCAACGAAGCCAGCTTCACCTTGTGCTGACCCAGCGCCTGGGCCACGTCGTACATGGCCTGATTGAGGATCTTGTGGGTGTTCTCGTCGGCCCCGTGGCCGAACTTCGCATCAATGTCCATCATCACCTCATTGTGCAGCTTGTGCGAAATGGCGTGATCGAACAGATAGCCGGCCCAGAACGTGCCATCCGGTGCGGTACCGGCACCCACCAGGGCCTTGGCCAATTTCACGCCCTTGAGGCCTGCGGGCGCCGCGGGCAATTTCACGCCTGCCTCGGTGGCGCGTTTGAGGCCATCCTTCACGGCGAAAGTCATACCGTGAAGAAAATTGTTGACGGCTTCCTTGCCATACTGCTTGTTCAACTTGGCCACTTCGGCATTGACGGTTTTCTGGCCCAGCATCGATACCAGCGCCGTGGAGAACTTGAAGTTCTCCGCGCCGCCGCCGGCCTTGACCAGTGCCGCCGTCGCACCCAGCGCCGGTGCGCCGGTATAGATCGGGCCGCCAAACCAGTTCATGGCCTGCATCGGCATGTTGCTGCCCTGCGCCATGCTTTTCGCGGCAGGCGCATTGCCCGCCACGACCACACCCGTGAACGACAGCGCGATACCCACGGCGCATGCCAAGGCCAATCCCGTCTTTTTCATCATCATCACCTTC
This sequence comes from Rhodanobacteraceae bacterium, assembly GCA_035708045.1. Lineage (GTDB taxonomy): Bacteria > Pseudomonadota > Gammaproteobacteria > Xanthomonadales > Rhodanobacteraceae > Oleiagrimonas. The sequence continues at coordinate 10,734 of DASSTF010000054.1, forward strand.
ATATCTACCTGCGCGTCGCCACCATGGCGCCGCTTCCGGAAACTCATCGGTCCGTGGCGGCGCCCTCGGGATACAGCAAACGCACGGCTTGCTCGGACAACAACCCATCGAAGCGCCCCGCCAGTTCGTCGCCAAGCGTGGCCAGGGCAATGCTCTGGTGGATGTAGGCATTGGTCAGCTCGACCACCAAAGACTGCGCGGTCACCAGACCCTCTCGGGTGGCCTCGCCGAAGCGTCCGACCAGAGCCTTGTGCCCGTCCATGACCAGCAGCAGCCAGCGCGAGCCATCGCCCGGCGCCAGGGCGTGCCTGTGCAACTTGCCCTGGCAGCCGCCGCACGGTTGCTCGCAGGCTTCCAGGCACAAGGTGACGATCTCCACCCCGCGTGCCCGCGCCTGTTGCAATGCCGGCGCCAGTGCGCTCGCCTCGGCCGGCTGGATGGCTATGAGAAGATGTTCGGCACAGGCGTCGATCAATTGGCGCGACTGATCCAGCAGTTGCTCGCCGCCGAGATTGAAAACCGACGCCGGCGTTTCGGCCTGAGCCAACCCGGCCAGCGCCTTGTCCGCCGCATTCAGTGAGCGTTTGTGCTCGGCATCCATGCTGTGCAGCAGGGTTGCCGACGGCACCGCCGCGTAACGCGGGCCTTTTTCGCCCTGCGCCTGCAAAACCGCGCCGCGCTCCAGCAACTTGTCGATCACGGCGTAGACGTTGGCCCTGGGAATGCCCGATCGCTTGGCCAGCTCGTAACCACTGAGCTCACCGTGTTCGACCAACGTGACGTAGGCCTGGGCTTCGTACTCGGTAAACCCCAGGCGCTGCAGCAACTGGTTGGGTGAGGTGTCGCGATTAGTAGTAGTCATAATGACAACTACTATAGAAATTTATTCGGGATTGTCAATCCGTCCACGCGCCTGTTGCCTTGCACGGGGCACACCTGATAGATTTTATTCATTGATGAATTATTTTTTGATGAAATGAAACGACTCTCTCATTGCCTGGATTTCATGCGCGCCGGCATCGAACGCGTTGCCGCACGCATGCCTTCGATGCCGGGCAACGACGTGCTGCTGGTGCGGCTGCTGATGATGAGCGGCAACACGGTGGCCGACGAGCTGGAAAACCTGTTGCGCCCGCACGGACTCAACGAAAGCGAATTCCGCACACTGGTCATTCTTTTCAGCAGCCCCAACGGCAGCGCCTTCCCCAGCGAGTTGTGCCAGTTCGCCACGCAAAAGCCCACCAACATGACGCGCATCACCAACGACCTCGTCGAGCGCGGCCTGATCACGCGCATGCCCAGCGAACAGGACCGCCGCCGCGTGGTGCTCAGCATCACCGAGCAGGGCCGGCAATTCGCGCGCCGCTTGCTGCCGATCCTGTTCCCGTCGGTGAGCGCCCTCCTGACCGGCTTCACGGACAAGGAAAAAGGCGAGCTTGGGCGACTGCTCACCAAGCTCGTCCACAACCTCGACAACCTGCTTGAGACACGCGGAGCACCCACATGAAGATCCGCTGGCCGATGCTCATCGTCACCGGCATGCTGCTGGCCGGATGCGCTGCCGTGCCCGACAAGCTGTCCGCGCCCACCTTGCCCGATCGCGTTCCGCTGGCCGGCCTGCCTTCGCATGCCGGCGCCGAATGGCCGGACGCCCACTGGTGGCGGCGTTATGACGATCCGCAGCTGAACCAGCTGATCGACATGGCGCTCAAGGGTTCGACCAGCCTTGCCGAAGCGCAAAGCCGCGTGCAGCAGGCAGCCCAGGCGGCGCGTGTCACGGCGGCGAAATCGGGATTGAACGTCAACGCCAGCGCGCAGCTCACCCGTCAACGCCTGAGCGAACACGGGCTGATTCCCACCAAATTCCTCGGCTTCACCTGGTACAACCAGGGCGACCTCGGCATCGGCCTGGATTACGACTTCGACTGGTGGGGCAAGCATCAGGCGGCGGTGGAATCGGCCATCGGCAAGGCCCGCGCCGCCCAGGCGCAACGCAGCGCGGCGGTGCTGGCGCTGGAAACCGCGGTGACCCGGACCTGGTTCGACTGGCTGACCGATCGGGCACGCCTCGACCTTGCCAGGCAGCGGGTGGCGGTGCAGCAGAAACTGCTCGACATCACGCGGCTGCGTGCCCACGCCGGGCTGATTTCTTCCGACGAGATACAACGGGCGCAATCCATGTTGTCCGGAGCGCGCCAGCAACAAACCATTTTCGCGGGCAGCGCCGCCATCCACCGTGCCATTCTGGCGGCATTGGTGGGCGTGGCTCCCATGCAGCTGCCGGCGCTCGAGGCGCATCCCTTGCCGCACCTGCATGCCGGCCTGCCCGCCGACGCCGGCATCGACCTCATCGCCCGGCGTCCGGACATTGCCGCCAGCCGCTGGCAGGTGGAATCGGCCCTGCGCGGCACCGACGTGGCGCGTGCGCAATTCCTGCCGGACATCAGCATCAAGGCGCTGGCCGGCTTTTCCAGCATCGATCTGGGCAAGTTGCTGGACGCCGGCAGCCGCACGTTTGCCCTGACCCCGGCCATCCATTTGCCGATCTTTGATGGCGGATTGTTGCGCGCCAATTACGGCCTGTCCAAAGCCGCGTTGAATGCAGCCATCGCGCAATACGACGCCACCGTGGTGAACGCCGCCCGCGACGTGGCCACGAAAGTGCTGACGCTGGAAGGCCTGCGTCTGCAGCGCCGCCAGCAGGCGCAGCAAATCAAGGCTGCCCGGCAACTGCATGCCAACGCCGCGTCCCGGCAAAAACAAGGCCTGACCAGCGCGCAACCGGCCCTGCAGGCGCAAAACCGCCTGCTGCTGCAGCGCGATGCCGGCCTGGCCTTGCACGGACAGGCGCTCACGGCCGACGTCGGCCTGATCGGCGCCCTGGGAGGCGGCTATCGCACCACGCCGCCCGACGCTTCTTCTTCCCCGTCGCATCCGGATGATTCCCCATGACCGATTCACCCGCGCCCTCCCCGGCCGATGCCGCCAAGAACGGTCGCAGCAACGGCAAGCGCAAGCGCATCCTGCTGATCATCGCCCTCGTCTTCATCGTGATCGCCATCGTCTGGGTGCTGCTGTGGCTGTTCGTGTTCTCGCAGCGCGAGAAAACCGACGACGCCTATGTGGGCGGCAACCAGGTCACCGTCAGCGCACAGGTCGGCGGCACCGTGACCACCGTGCTGGCCGACGACACTCAGCGTGTCGTCGCCGGACAGGTGCTGGTGAAGCTCGATGCCACCGATACGGACGTGGCCCTGTCGCGCGCCCGCAGCGCACTGGCCCGGGCCGTGCGCCAGGTGCGGCAGTTGAAGGCCAGCGCGGCCCAGGCGGACGCCGGCGTGGCGGCCAAGGAAACGGCCCTGGCGCAACTGCGCGACGATCTGAAACATCGCGCACCGCTGGCCGCCGCCGATGCGGTGGCGCCGGAAACGCTGCGGCACCTGAAACAGCAGATCAAGACCGCGCGCTCCGCCCTGACCCTGGCCAAGCGCCAGTCCACCGCTGCCCACGCCGCCGTCGACGGTACCGACATCGAGCACAATCCCGTTGTTCTCGAAGCGCGTGCGGCCTTTCGCAAAGCCTGGCTGGCCGCGCATCGCACAGCCATCGTCGCCCCGGTCAGCGGTTACGTGGCGCAACGCAGCGTGCAGGTCGGGCAGCAGGTCAAGCCTGGTCAGCCGCTGATGCAGGTGATCCCGCTCGACAACCTGTGGGTGGACGCCAACTTCAAGGAATCGCAACTGGCGCATATCCGCCTCGGCCAGCCGGCGACGTTCACCACGGACGTGTATGGCGGCGACGTCACCTATCACGGCCACGTCGAAGGACTTGCCGCCGGCACCGGCAGCGCCTTCGCCCTGCTGCCGCCACAAAACGCTTCGGGCAACTGGATCAAGGTGGTGCAGCGGGTGCCGGTGCGCATCAGCATTGATCAGGATGATCTGGACAAGCATCCGCTGCGGGTCGGACTGTCGGCCAGCGTCATCGTGAACACGCATGATCGCAGCGGCAAGGTGCTGGCCTCGTCGCCCACGCGCCAAGTGGTGTCGCAGACCTCCGTCTATACCGGGAACTTCGTGCAGGCCGACCGCAAGGCCGAAGCCATCATCCGCGCCAACCTCGGCAAGTCCGACGCCGACGGCGCATCGTCCGCATCCCACTGATCCACTCCGCACCCACGGCCAGGAATCTTCCGCATGGCTTCTGCCAGCCAAGCCAATCCGCCGCCGCTTTCCGGCGTCACGCTGGTGCTGCTGACGCTGGCGGTGTCCTTCGCCACCTTCATGGAGGTGCTGGATCTCACCATCGTCAACGTGGCGGTGCCGCACATCGCCGGCAGCCTCGGCGTGAGCGCGCAGGAAGGCACCTGGGCGATCAGTTCCTACGCGCTGGCCAGCGCCATCATGCAGCCTTTGTCGGGCTGGCTGGCCAAACGTTTCGGCGAAGTGCGCACCTTCTGTGTCGCGGCCTTCATGTTCGTCGGCTTTTCCACATTGTGCGGTCTGGCCACCAACATGCCGATGCTGGTGGTGTTCCGCCTGCTGCAGGGCGCGGGTTCGGGGCCGATGGTGGCGTTGTCGCTGGCCTTGCTGCTCAATGCCTATCCGGTCGAGCGCAAGGGCATCGCATTGGCCATGTGGTCGATGACCATCGTAGTGGCGCCCATTTTCGGCCCGATCCTGGGCGGCTGGCTGACCGACAATTTCTCGTGGCCGTGGATCTTTTTCATCAACGTGCCGGTGGGCCTGCTGGCCGGCGCCGTCACCTGGTTCATCCTGCACAAGCGCGAGACGAAGACCGTGCGCATGCCGATCGACAAGGTCGGCCTGTTTTTGCTGATCGTCGGCGTGGGCTGCCTGCAGTTCATGCTCGACAACGGCAAAGACAAGGACTGGTTCGCCTCGCCGATGATCCTGACGCTGGGCATCATCGCCGTGGTCTGCCTGACGTTCCTGATCGCCTGGGAGCTCACGGACAGGCACCCCATCGTCGACCTGTCGCTGTTCCGCCATCGCAACTTCAGCACCGGGGTGCTGGCGTTGTCGCTGGGCATGATGGCATTTTTCGGCATCAACGTGATTTTCCCGCTGTGGCTGCAGCTGGATCTCGGTTACACCGCCACCTGGGCCGGACTGGCCACGGCGCCGGTGGGCATCCTGGCCTTCATCCTTTCGCCGATCATCGGGCGCAATATCGACCGGCTGGAATTGCGCGCCGTGGTGACGTTCTCGTTCGTGATGTTCGCGCTGACCAGCTACTGGTTCTCCACCTTCAACAGCCACGCCTCGTTTGGCAGTCTGGTGCTGCCGCGGCTGGTGATGGGCATTGCCATTCCGTGCTTCTTCATTCCGCTGAACCAGGTGATCCTGTCGGGGCTGCGGCCCGATCAGGTCGCCAATGCCTCGGGACTGGCCAATTTCTGCCGCACCATGGCGTCGAGCATTTCCACCGCCGTCACGGTCACGCTGTGGCAGCACCGCATCGACTATCACCACGTCACCCTCACCGAACACATCACGCCGGCCAGCCAGGCCGCCACGCGCTATGTGGACAAGCTGCACCAGCTTGGCATGGATGTCCGGCACGCCTGGGCCATGGTCGAGCGGGTCATCAGCCGCGAAAGCATGACCCTGGCCGTCAACGACGTCTTCCTCGGCTGCGCCATCCTGTTCGCGTTTCTGATACCGCTGGTGTGGCTGGCCAAGCCGCCGTTTGGCAGTACCGGTGGTGCGCCTGGGCACTAGCCGCGTCCTTTGGCTCTCGCAAACATGCACCTGCGGAAGGTGCCGAAAAACAAGCGAACTTTCCTGGGATTTCAACGAACCTCGGCACCGACGGAACTTCGATACGCGGAGCGTACCCGGTGCTGAGTTTGTCGAAGCATCACCACGAACGGTGGGGAGAGTACGGGTGACGTGTTGCCATGATGACGAACGACAGCTCAAGGCGTCGATGTTGGCGTCAGCAGCTTTTCCAGCACCTTGCCAACGGCCGCGAAGGCAAAGGCCGCCGTCACGTGCGTCGCCGCGCCCAGGCCACCGCCGCAATCGAGTTTCAGGCTGTCGCCATCCTCCTCCGGACGGATGCCGCAGACGCTGCCGTCGATCTGCGGATACTGCACGTTCTGC
>DASSTF010000055.1:0-3925 GCA_035708045.1 Rhodanobacteraceae bacterium
GACCTGCGCAACTGGTTGTCGCCGCGCCTGCAAGCCTGACCACACACCACCACCTCCGTTGTAGGAGCCTGCCTGCAGGCGATGGCGCGGAGTTTCATGGTGGGCAGACGCTATCGCCTGCAGGCAGGCTCCTACAAAAAAGCGGTGGTCATCCGGTTTCCTGCGAAGGCGGGTAGGTCACCTCGTCGTGCGTTACATGCGCGCCCGGCGTCAAGGTGGCGGGCACGACCTTGCAGGAACCCATGATGTGCATGACCTGCCAGCCGCGCGCGATGAGGTGGTCGGCGATGATGCGGCGATGGCAACGCCACCACACGGCTTCGGCGCACATCACGGCGCAACGCTGGCGTGCGGCGCGTGCTTCCAGTTGTTCGAGCCCTTCGGCGAAATCGGGTGTCAGCGCGTAATCCGCATAGCGCCGAAAGCTGGCGTTGCGCCACATGGCGTTGCGTGTGTCCTCCGCCGGCAGGCTGCGGCCGCGACGACCGCCAAGCGAGGCCATGTGCACGTAGTCGATGCCGGTTTGCGCCAATGATTCGCGCAACGCGTCGGCATCGTATTGCGGGAATGCGCGCGAACCGGGCAGGCGGCGCACGTCCACCACGCATGCGATGGCGGATTCGGCGAGCAGGGCGAGGAAGTCCGCCAGCGGGTGGTTGGAGTGGCCGATGGTGAAGACTTCCTGTTTCCCGACATCGGGAACGGATGCATCGTGCATGCTGCCCATTCTAAATTGTAGGAGCGTGCCTGCACGCGATGGCCTCAAGGCTCATTCAGGGTCGAGGCCGTCGCCTGCAGGCAGGCTCCTACAGGGGAGGGGTGAGGCATCCAAAGTGGTGTGTTTCAGGCCGCCGCGGCGATCGCCTTGCCGGTGATTTCGTGCACGTCGTACAGGCGTGCAAGTTGCCGGCAAAGCAGGGCCACGTCGCGCGTGCCTTCGACTTCCATGTCGATGCGGTAGACGGCATCGGCCGCATCCTCGTGGACGCGGCACGCGAGCACCCGGAAGCCGCGATGCTCGACGGTTCCGATGACGCGTTGCAACGCCCCCTCGACAGCGGCCAGGCGCATGACCAGTCGATAGCTCACGCGGCGGCCTCCATCATTTCGGCGTTGCTCTTGCCGGGCGGCACCAGCGGCCAGACATTGGCGCGCGGGTCGATCTTGACGTGGCACAGCACCGGCCCGTCGGTGGTCAGCAGACGTTCGATGGCCGCCGGCACCTGCCCGCGTTTGTCGATGCCGAAGGCTTCGATGCCGAAAGCGCGGGCCACCACGGCGAAATCCGGATTGTCGGACAAGTCCACCTCACTGTATCGCTCGTCGTTGAACAGCTCCTGCCACTGCCGCACCATGCCCAGGCAACCGTTGTCCAGCAACAGTATCTTGACCGGCAGGTGGTAGCGCTTGAGCGTGGCCAGCTCCTGCACGTTCATCATGATCGAGCCGTCGCCGGAAACGCAGATCACCGGTGTATCCGGACACGCCACCTGTGCGCCCACGGCAGCCGGCAGACCGTAGCCCATGGCGCCGAGGCCGGCGCTGGTCAGGTGCGCGCGGCCGCGCGTCATGCGCCAGTGTTGCGCCACCCACATCTGGTGCTGGCCGACGTCGCAGGCGACCACGGCCTCGGGCGCCGCATGCGACAGCTCGCGCAGCAGGCGCGGCGCATGGATGCCTTCGCCCGGTGCGTCCACGCGCAGCGCGAAGGCCTTGCGCAGTCCTGCGCAGTGCGCGCGCCAGGCGTCGATGTCGAGTGTCTGTGACAGCGCCTGCAAATGGCCATCCAGATTGCCGGCCAGGCCTGCGTCGGCATGGCGCAGCTTGCCGATTTCGGCGGGGTCGGCATCCAGATGGATCACACGTGCCTGCGGAGCGAAACTGTTCAGGCGTCCGGTGGCGCGATCGTCCAGGCGCGCGCCGACCACGACCAGCAGGTCGGCGTCGTGCACGGCGTAGTTGGCCGCCGGCAGTCCGTGCATGCCGAGCATGCCCAGGTTGTGCGGATCGTCCGGATCCAGCGTGCCCAGGCCTTTCAGCGTGGACACGGCAGGCATGCCGGTGACCTTGGCGAAATCGCGCACGGCCTGCTCGGCATTGGCCAGCACCGCGCCGCCGCCGACGTACAGCACCGGACGCCGCGCCTGCGCCATCAGCTCGCGGGCACGCGCCACGGCGTCGACATCCACGCTTGCGGTCAATGGCGCCGGTGCATTCCAGGGTTGTGCCTGCGCGGTGGCCGTGGCGACGTTCTTGGGCAGATCGACCAGCACCGGACCGGGGCGGCCGGATTGCGCCACGTGGCAAGCTTCGCGCACGACGGCATAGACGTCGGCGGCATCGCGCACGATCCAGCTGTGCTTGACCACCGGCAGGCTCATGCCGAACACGTCCACTTCCTGGAAGGCGTCGGTGCCCATCAACGGCGTGGCAACCTGGCCGGTGATCGCCACCAGCGGCACCGAATCCATGGCCGCGTTGGCGATGCCGGTCAAAAGGTTGGTCGCGCCGGGGCCGGAGGTGGCCAGGCATACGCCGAGTTTGCCGCTGGCGCGCGCGTAGCCGTCGGCAGCCAGTGCCGCGCCCTGCTCGTGGCGCGTCAACACATGCTTGAGCGGACTGTCCACCAGGGCGTCGTAGACCGGCATGATGGCGCCGCCGGGGTAGCCGAACAGCGTGTCCACACCGGCGTCCTCGAGTGCGCGCAGCAACCATTGCGCGCCGGTCATGGTGTTGGTGGCGGCGGCTGCCGCTTCGCGTTTCGCTTGGCCGTCCATTTGTCTCTACCCCGCTTTCTTCATGCGTGATTCGGATCGCGCGCGACCGTCTTCCAGCCAGGTCATGCGCGCGCGCAGCTTGGCGCCCACTTCCTCGATCGGATGCTCGAGGTCGGCCTGCTTGAACTTGTGGTAGTTGGGCAGGCCGGCTTCGTATTCGGCCGTCCATTCGCGCGCGAAGGTGCCGTCCTGGATTTCTTCCAGCACTTTTTTCATGCGCTGCTTGACGCCGGCGTCGATGACGCGCGGACCGCGCGTGTAGTCGCCGTACTGGGCGGTCTCGGACACGAATTCCAGCATCTTGGCCAGGCCGCCTTCGTAGAACAGGTCCACGATCAGCTTCAGCTCGTGGAACACCTCGTAGTAGGCGATCTCGGGCTGGTAACCGGCCTCGACCAGGGTTTCGAAACCGGCCTGCACCAGGGAGCTTGCGCCGCCGCACAGCACCGCCTGCTCGCCGAACAGGTCGGTCTCGGTTTCTTCCTGGAAGGTGGTGTCGATCAGCATCGCGCGGGTGCCGCCGATGCCGTCGGCGTAGGCCACGGCCTTTTCGCGCGCCGCGCCGGTGGCATCCTGCGCCACCGCGATCAGGCACGGCACGCCGCGGCCGCGCTCGTATTCGGTGCGCACCAGACGACCCGGACCCTTGGGTGCGACCAGGTTGACGTCGATGTCGGTGCGCGGGGTGATGGCGCCGAAGTGCACGTTGAAACCGTGCGCGAACAGCAACGCCGCGCCGGGCTTGATGTTCGGCTCGATGGCGTCGCGGTACAGCGACGGCTGCACCATGTCCGGCACCAGCACGGCGACCAGGTCGGCGCCCTTGACCGCCTCGGCCGGCTCGGCCACGACCTGGCCGTCCGCCTCGGCCACCGCCCAGGACTTGCCGCCGCGGCGCAGGCCGACCACGACGTCGACGCCCGAGTCTTTCAGGTTCAGCGCGTGCGCGCGGCCCTGGCTGCCGTAACCGAGTACGGCGACGCGGCCGATGCGGGAAGTGTCGTTGTCTTGCTTGCTCATGATTTTCTCCATTGATACGGGGTGGAAGGTTGGGTGACGGCGCCGCGCGAGGCGGAGCCGACGAGGGCGGCATACTTGGCCAGCGCGCCACGGGTGACGCGCGGTCTGGGGGCTTGCCAGTCGACGCG